>DASYEK010000065.1:0-15425 GCA_036499085.1 Herbaspirillum sp.
TTCAGCCGCATGGCCGGCGCGATCCAGGTGCGGCTGGGGCCGCGCCAGCGCCAGAACGTCACGCGTCATATCTACCATTACCTGCAATTGCATTCGCATCGCTACATGACCAACAATTTCGCCGGCGCGCTGGCGCATCGCATCAGCGAGACTTCGCTCGGCGTGTCGCAGATCATGTGGTCCATCATTACCGAATTCTGGCCGCTGGCCATCGTGCTCGGCGTGGCGGTAGGTTTGCTGTTGCATGCCTATCTCTGGCTCGGCGTGCTGGTCGGCGCCTGGGCGGTGGCGTTCATCGCACTGTCGTACTGCCTGGCGATGCGCGGCCAGGGCCATGCGCGGCAAGCCGCCGCGGCGCGCAGCGAAACCACGGGCAAGGTGGTCGATTCGGTTTCCAACGCCGACAGCGTGCGCCTGTTCGCGCGGCTGCGCTTCGAACGCGAACATCTGGAACTGTATCTGCGGCGCGAGATGGCGGCGATCCGCATCTCCAACGATTATGCCGAGCGCGTGCGCTGGTTCCAGTTCGGCGCCGCGGCGACGCTGAAGATCGGCACGCTGCTGTATGCCTTGCTGTTGTGGGAACAAGGGAAAATCGGCGTGGCCGATTTCGTGATGGCGGTCAGCCTGTCGATCATGATCATCAATGAAGGCCGCAACCTGAGCCGCCGCTTCCTGGAATTCTTCGAATATGTCGGCAACGTCGCCAACGGCGTGCAGGCCATCATCCAGCCGCATGAACTGATCGACCTGCCGCATGCGCAATCGCACCGGGTCGGCGGCGGCGCGATCGAATTCCGCGACGTGCACTTCACGCACGGCGAAGGCAAGCGGCTGTTCGAAGGATTGAACGTGACGATTCCGGCCGGCGAGCATGTCGGCCTGGTCGGCACTTCCGGCTCCGGCAAATCCACCTTCGTCAGCCTGATCCTGCGCACCATCGACCCGCAGCAGGGCAGTATCCATGTCGACGGCGTCGACCTGCGCGATTTCACCCAGGAAGCGCTGCATGAGCAGCTCAGCCTGATTCCGCAGGAGCCCAGCCTGTTCCACCGCACGCTGCGCGAGAATATCCGCTACGGGCGCCTGGAGGCCAGCGACGCGGAGGTCGAAGCCGCCGCGCGCAAGGCGCATGCGCACGATTTCATCCTGCAGGCGCCGCATGGCTACGAAGCGATGGTGGGCGAGCGCGGCATCAAGCTGTCGGGCGGCCAGCGCCAGCGCATCGCCATCGCGCGCGTGATCCTCAAGGGCGCGCCGGTGCTGATCCTGGATGAAGCCACGTCCAGCCTCGACTCGATCACCGAGCAGGCGATCCAGGAAACGCTGCAGGACGTGATGCGCAAGAAGACGGTGATCGTGGTGGCGCATCGCTTGTCGACCATCGCGCATCTGGATCGCATCCTGGTATTCGAGCACGGCCGCATCGTGGAGCAGGGCAGCCATGCCGAACTGCTGCGCAAGAAAGGCATGTACGCGCGCTTGTGGCGGGCGCAGGCCGGCGGTTTCCTGCCGGAGAACGAGGATGCCTTGGAAGATGCAGTCGCCTGATTGCCGATCGGCCGCAATGTATTTCGGGGTGATTGCTGTGCGAATGTCGGATGTCTGATAATTTACGGGATTGCCCTCGATTCCAGACATTCATGACCGACCTGCCCAAACTCGATTTCCCGCAACTGGCTGCATTGGCCCGGCAATCCGCTGCCGTCAGCGCGGCCTGCGCCTGTTCCGGCGCCGACCTGTCGGGCTGGAAAAGCGTGCCGCTCTCGCTCGACGAGGCGATGCTGGAGGATGTCGGCACCTTGTTCCAGGATCATTTCGTCGAGCCGGCCTTCGAGGAATATCATCCGGCCGGCACGCGCTACGATTCGCCGCAGGCGCCGATCGCGCCGCGCTATTTTCCGTATAACCGCTGCACGGTCGCCCGCTGCCGGGTTTGCGGACGGCATTTCCTGCGCTACACGGAGGCCGGCGGGTATTTCGTGGACCGCCGCATACGCTTGCTGGATGCGGCGCTGCTGGCGGATGCGGCGTTGTAATGAGCGCGACCTTTTGAGGTGGCCCTTCGATACGGCCTTCGGCCTACTCAGTGCGAACGGATTATTTTTATCGTTTTGTAAAACATAAGATAAAGAATCCGGGCATCCTGAGTAGGCCGAAGGCCGTATCCAAGGACCTGAGTAGCGCAGCGTATCGAAGGATAGAGAACCCAGCATCCATCAAACCGCCAGGCAATCCTTCGCCGTCCACCCGTACAGCCACTGCAGCGCATCGTAGAACTGATCCGGCGTGCGGTCTTTCCACAGCGAGTTGCGCACCAGCCGTTCGACGTCCTTGGCGTGATAGATGCGGCCCATCTCGCGGGCCGACAGGACCGTGCGCGCGGTGCGCGTCACACGCGACTTCTCATACAGCTTGAATGCCGCGTCCAGATCGAAATTGCAGTATTTGACCGCCTCGCCCAGCGTAACCGCATCCTCGATCGCCATGCAGGCGCCTTGCGCCAGGTATTGCAGCATCGGATGCGCGGCGTCGCCCAGCAGCACGGCGCGGCCGTGCACCCAGTTGCCGATCGGGTCGCGGTCGGCGGTGCTCCAGCGTTTCCAGCTTTTCGGCGCATCCAGCAATTGGCGCGGACGGTCGCAGATGCCCTGGAAATAACTGAGCACTTCTTCCTTGCTGCCTTCGCGCACGCCCCAGACTTCCTGTTCGCGGCTGTGAAACGTCACCACCAGGTTGAACTGCCGGCCGCCGCGCAGCGGGTAATGCACCAGGTGGCAGTTCGGCCCGACCCAGATCGCCGCTTCGTTCCAGCGCAGGTCGGCCGGCATTTCGTCGACCGGCACCACGGCGCGATACACCACGTGGCCCGATACCCGCGCCTGGTCGCCGATCAGCTTCTCGCGAATCACCGACTTGACGCCGTCGCAGCCGATCACGGCGTCGCCCGTGAAACGGTTGCCGTTGCTGTCGATCGCGGTGGCTTCGCCTTCGCCCTGGACCAATTCGACCACATGGGTCGAGGTAAAAAATTCGATCAGCGGCGATTGCGCCACCGCTTCGTAGATCGACGTATGGATATCGGCGCGATGGATGACCGCATACGGATTGCCGAAACGCTCGCGGAAGTGCGCGTCGACCGGAAAGGTGCCGACTTCCCGGCCGTCGACGGCATCCATCATCACCAGCCGTTCGGCGAACACCGCGCGGTTGCGCGCGGCCTGGCCCACGCCGAGCGCATCCAGCGCGGCGAAGGCGTTCGGCGCCAACTGCACGCCGGCGCCGATTTCGCCGATCTGGTGGCTTTGCTCCAGCAGCTTGATGCGCATGCCCAGGCGCGACAACGCCAGCGCCGCCGCCATGCCGCCGATGCCGCCGCCGACGATGATGATGGTTGGAACGGATTTTTTGGAAGTGGTCATTGTGCGTCCGGTTGCTGTGGCGGGGAGGCCTTGGCGAAAGCGCCCATTTGCAGGCAGGTATCGTTGATGCGCAGCAGCGTCGGCATCTTCGACAGATCGCATTCGAAGCGCTTGGCATTGAAAATCTGCGGCACCAGGCAGCAGTCGGCCAGCGTCGGCGTATCGCCGTGGCAGAATTTGCCGGCCTTGCCGCTGTGCGCCAGCATGGTTTCGACCGCGGCCAGGCCGCTTTCGGTCCAGTGCCGATACCAGGCATTGCGCTGCTCTTCGCTCAGGGCCAGCGTGCCGCCCATGTATTGCAGCACGCGCAGGTTGTTGACCGGATGGATGTCGCAGGAAATCGCCAGCGCGATGCTGCGCACCTGCGCCCGGCCCAGGGGATCGGAAGGCAGCAGCGGCGTGGCCGGATGCAGCTCTTCCAGGTATTCCAGGATCGCCAGCGATTGCGTCAGCGTGTTGCCGGCGTCGTCGACCAGCACCGGCAGCAGGCCTTGCGGATTGAGTTCGCGGAATGCCGGCTGGTTCTGGCCGCCGCCGTCCTTGGACAGATGGATCAGCTCCGGCTCGTAGGGCAGGCCCTTCAGGTTCATCGCGATGCGCACGCGATACGAGGCGGAGCTGCGGAAGAATGTGTAAAGCTTCATCGATGCGCTTCCCGTCAGACGATCTTGACCGTGATCGATTCCAGCCCGTCGATCTTGCCGACCATGGTATTGCCCGGCTTGACCGCGCCCACGCCTTCCGGGGTGCCGCTGAAGATGATGTCGCCGGGCTGCAGTTCGAACAGCGTCGACAGGTTGGCGATGGTTTCCGGCACCGACCAGATCAGGTGCGTGAGATCGCTGCTTTGCTTGACCGCGCCGTCGACGGTCAGCGAAATCGCGCCCTTGTCGATATGGCCGGTTTTCTCGGCGGGGTGGATCATGCCGATCGGCCCCGAGAAGTCGAAGGCCTTGCCGATTTCCCATGGGCGGCCTTGTTCGCGCATCTTGATCTGCAGGTCGCGGCGGGTCATGTCGAGGCCGACGCCATAGCCGTAGACATGCGAATTGGCCTCGTCCACCGGAATATTCTTGCCGCCCTTGCCGATGGCGACCACCAGTTCGATTTCGTAGTGATAGTTCTCGGTCAGCGTCGGATACGGGATTTCGACCGTGGCGCCTGGCGGCACCGGGACGATGGAGGCGTTGTCGTTGAATTTGCAGAAGAAGAAGGGCGGTTCGCGGTCCGGGTCGAAGCCCATTTCGCGTGCGTGCGCGGCGTAGTTGCGGCCGACGCAGTAGACGCGGCGCACCGGGAATCGATCGTTGGAGCCGGCGACGGGGAGGCCGACGACGGCTGGGGGATTGACGACGTAAGTCATGAGTTTCTTTCCAGGGTTGGTTTTATCTTTGGTCATTTGGCGGCTGCGGCGACCCTTCGATACGGCCTGCGGCCTACTCAGGGCGAACGGGGTTTTGTGAAAATTTAAATATTCTCCATTATTTTTTTTCGGCTGCGGCGACCCTTCGATACGGCCTGTGGCCTACTCAGGTCCTTCAATACGGGCTACGCCCTGTTCAGGATGCCCGGTTCTTTATATAAAACATAAAAATCCCCGTTCGCCCTGAGTAGCGCAGCGTATCGAAGGGTCGCCGCGGAAGTCAAAATTTAACGAATTCATTCCTCCAGGAACGCCTCGCGCAATACATGCATGGCGTCCTGCACCGGCCGGTCGGAATAGCTGAACAGCACCACGTCGTCCTGCGCATCAAGGCGCGATTTGGCCCAGGACGGCACCACGAACACATCCTGCGGTTCGAACGCGAACGACTGCTCGCCGATATGCGCGGTGCCGCGTCCCTCGACCACGCAGTAGATCGCGCCGTCGGTGGAGCGATGCGGCTTGCCGCGGAAACCGGCCGGCAGCAGTTGCAGGAAGGTCGCGATGGTCGGCATCGGATAGCCGCCGGTGACCGGATTGGTGTAGCGCAGCTTGTAGCCTTGCCATGCATCCATGGCTTCCTGGCGCTGCAGGGTGTGCAGCGCTTCGCGGCTGCGCGAGTACGGATAGCTGAAGATGGGCGAGGTGGCCGAGGTATGGGTGTGCCGCACCGGCGTCATGTTGTAGCCGAAACGGGCATAGCTGTTGCCTTCGGCGCGTTCGACTTGCTGCGCCTGGCGCTCGTCGTTTTCGGCGAAGCCGGCGTCGAAGAAGCGCATCAGCGGAATATCCAGGCCGTCCAGCCAGACCACCGGCTCGCTGACGCCTTCGATGCCTTCATTGCCGTGATCGTGCCAGTTCCAGGACGGCGTGATGATGAAATCGCCCGGATACATGGTGGTGCGCTCGCCGCCGACCGTGGTGTAGGCGCCGCGGCCGTCGACGATGAAGCGCAGCGCCGATTGCACATGGCGATGCGAGGGCGCCACTTCGCCCGGCAGGATCAATTGCAGGCCGGCATACATCGATTGGGTGATCGAGGAATTGCCGGGCAGGCCGGGGTTTTCCAGGATCAGCACACGGCGCACCGCTTCTTCGGCGGTGATCAGCTCGCCGGCGCGCATGAGGTGCGGGCGGATGTCCTTGTAGCGCCAGATTGCCGGCACGCAGGGCGATTTCGGTTCGCGCGGCACCAGGGAATGCAGCGATTCCCATAGCGGCGTCAGGTTCAGGTGGCTGATCTGTTCGTAATAGGCCTTGCGCTCTCCGGCGATCACGGCTTTTGGATGGCTGTCGTTCATGTCTTCCTCGCAATCTGCATTCCTGCAATCGGTTTCGATTCCATTGCCGCAGTCTCTACCAATACCATTATTGCGTCAAATCAGTTTCACAATTTTGACAATTGCGTTTTACAATAAAGCTCACTTTGTTTGCAGAGGCAACCCATGGCAAAGCTGGACCTTGAATGGCTGGCGGTGTTCGACGAAATCTACAAGACCAACAGCGTCTCGCGCGCGGCGGAGCGGCTGGGGCTGGCGCAGGCCACGGCCAGCATCGCGCTCAACAAGCTGCGCCTGCATTTCGGCGACAAGCTGTTCAGCCGCACCTCCAAGGGAATGATGCCGACGCCGCGCGCCGAGGCGCTGTATCCGGAGTTGCGCGACATCGTGGAAAGACTGGAAGCGGCGCGCGGTTTTCGCGACGAATTCCTGCCGGCGCAATCGAATCGCGAATTCCACGTCAGCATTACCGATATCAGCGAGATCGTGCTGTTGCCGATCCTGCTCAACCGGCTGCAAAAGGTCGCGCCCAATATCCGCCTGGAAATCGAGAAGACCGGCGACGACAGCGCCGCCCGCCTGGCGTCCGGCGAGATCGACCTGGCAGTCGGTTTCATGCCGCACCTGGAGGCCGGTTTCCATCAGCAGATCCTGTTCACGCAGAATTTCGTCTGCCTGGCGGCCAGGAATCATCCGCGCGTGGCCGGCCGGCTCAGCCGCGCGGCGTTCCTGGAAGAAGGCCATATCGTGGTGAAGACCTCCGGCACCGGCCACTGGATCGTCGACAAGGTCTTCGAGCAGCAGGGCATGGCGCGCAAGGTCGTGCTGCGCCTGCCGAGTTTCCTGGGCGTGGCGCATATCGTGGCGGAAACCGAGCTGCTGGTGATCGTGCCGCGCATGCTCGGCGAAAAGCTGGTGTCGCAGGAAGAAATCAAGCTGCTGGCGCCGCCGCTGCCGTTGCCCTCGTTCTCGGTCAAGCAGCATTGGCATGAGCGCTTTCATGCGGACGCGGGCAATGTCTGGCTGCGGCGCACCATCGCGGAATTGTTCGCGGTGCATGGCCGGCGGCAGGACGATGAGACGCAGGCCTAGAACAGTTTCAGTTGCGGATTGGGAGGCGCTGCGGCGGTCGCTCCGGATTTCGGTTTCGATTTCAATTCAGATAGCTGCGGCGGCGGATCGGGCGGCGTGAAGCGGGAAGCGTCCAGCCGGAAGTCGCGCCCGTGCCGGGCCATGTTGAAGCGGGCCGCAGCCTTCTCGAAACGCTGCCGGATCAGGTCGGCCCAGATCCCTTCGCCGTGCATGCGCACGCCGAAATTCGAATCGTAGTCCTTGCCGCCGCGCATTTCCCTGACCCGGTTCATCACGCGTTGCGCGCGTTCGGGGAAGTGCGCCTGCAGCCATTCCTTGAACAGCGGATTCACCTCCCACGGCAGGCGCAGCACGACATAGCTGGCGCTGACGGCGCCGGCGTCGAAGGCGGCTTCCATCACGCGCTCCAGGTCGGGTTCGGTAATGAATGGAATGATCGGCGCGATGCTGACCGAAACCGGGATACCGGCGTCGGTCAGGGTGCGGATCGCGCGCAGCCGGCGCGCCGGGGCATTGGCGCGCGGTTCCAGCGTGCGCGCGATGGCCGGATCGAGCGTCGTGAGGGTGAGGGCGGCGACCGCCTGGCGCCGCGACGCCATGGCCGCCAGCAGGTCGATATCGCGCTCGATCAGGGCCGACTTGGTGATCAGCGCCACCGGATGCTGGCTGTCGTGGAGTATCTGCAAGACCTGCCGGGTCAGCCCCAGTTCGCGTTCGCAGGGCTGGTAGGCGTCGGTGACGACGCCCAGCGCGATCGAGGCCGGCACGTAGCCGGGCTTCGACAGTTCGCGCCGCAGCAGTTGCGGCGCGTTGATCTTGGCGATGATGCGGGTTTCGAAATCCAGTCCGGGCGACAGTCCCAGATAGCTGTGCGTGGGCCGCGCGAAACAATAGATGCAGCCGTGTTCGCAGCCGCGATAGGGATTCAGCGACACGCCGAACGGGATGTCGGGCGATTCGTTGCGGTTCAGGATGCTCCTGGCCTGCTCGTAGGTGACGACGGTCTTGAGCGGCGCGGGGCTCGAGGCAAAATCGGCGTCGGATGCCGGATCCTGCCGGCCGCCCGGCATATCGTCGGCGTCGCCTTCCTCGTTCTGTTGCCAGCCGTCGTCGATGCTTTCGCGGGTTTGCAGCTCATGCCGCCCTTGCAACCGGGTGACCGCGCCGCGCCCCTTGCGCGGCTGCTGCCGCATGGGGATCCACGGCGTTTCGTGGGCGTCGTCGCGATCGCGTTCGGATTCCTTCTTGGCCATGTCGATTCCAATATGCTGTATATATGTACAGTATATTGGAATCGGGAAAAGCCTGTCTATCAGACAAATGCGGACAAATGCGGACAAAGGCAGAGATAAGGACCAGATGCCGCCTGTGCAGGCGCTTGCGGATACCCGCATTTTTTGCCCGCCATGAAAAAAGGCGCGCAGCCGATTTCGACTGCGTGCCCTTGCATGGCTTCGCCGCGGGCAATGCGCCCGCAACCGCCTGCTTACTTCGCGTTCTTCAGCAACACGTCGTCATAGACCTTCTTGTTCTTGTCCTGGCTGTCGATCGCCAGGCCCGGATCGATGTATTTGATCGGCACGCCGGTAAAGGCATGCTTGATCTTCTTGCTGGCCGGGATGAAGTACAGATCGGAGAGGATCTGCTGGCCTTCGCTGAACAGGAAGTCATAGAACAGGACCGCGGCGGCAGGGTGCGGCGCTTTCTTGATCATCGCCAGCGCGCTGAATTCGGCCAATACCGGCTGCAGCAACAGGGGTTCGATCGGCGCGCCCTTTTTCTTCAGCGGCGCCACGCTCCAGCTGTAGACCGACAGGCCGATCGGCACTTCGCCCGAAGCGATCAGCGCGGCCAGCAGCGAGTGTCCCTTGCGGAACGACATGCCGTTGTTGGCTACCAGGTCGGCGAACAGCTTGCGCGCCTTCTGGTCGCCCATCGCCGCCACCAGGTTACCGAACCAGGCGTAATCGTTGGCTTCCACGGCCAGGCGGCCTTTCCACTTCGGATCGAGCAGGTCTTCATAGGTCTTCGGCAGGTCTTCCTTTTTCACCTTTTCGCTGTTGTAGGCGGCGATCCAGATATCCTGGGTCAGGCCGACCCATTCGCGATGGGTGGGGAAGGCTTCGGGAATCATATCGGCCAGGTAAGGCGACTTGACTTCCTGCAGCAGTTTTTCGCGGTGCAGGCCTTCCTGTTCGGGGGAATTGTTCTGCACGATGTCGACTTCATTGCGGCCGCCGCGGGCTTCGGTGACCACGCGTTGCAGGATGGTTTCGGAGTCGGCGCGCCAGCTCTTGACCTTGATGCCGTATTTCTTCGTGAACGCGGCTTCCACCACGCTCAGCGCAGGGTAGGCCTGGTAGACCGAGACTTCGCCTTCCTTCTTCGCGGCGGCGACCAGCAACTCATTGCGGTCGGGGCCGGTATAGGTGGCGAAATCGATGCCGCTCGGCGCGGCGACGGCGGACTGCCAGGCGCCGGTCATGCCCATCATGCCTGTCACCAGGGCGATGGCCGAAATTTTCGTTAACAACTTATTCATGCTCTTTGTCTCCTCATTATTTTGTGACGTCCTGCTCCAGGCGCCGTTTGGATTTATAGCCGAACCATGATGTGTGTTTGTGTAGAACTCAGTTTTTTGCGCGCCTGACCTTTCTGCGTAAGTATTCGAAATTGACCGTGTACTGCTCCGGCTTGATAATGGTTTCGTGCAGCTTGCCGACATTGCCCGACGAGAATTCGTCGCCGATGCCGCCGCTCGCTTCGGCCAGCAGTTGAATCTGGCAGGCGTTTTCGAGCAGAATCGACAGGATAACGGATTCTTCGACCATGCTGCCCACAACCGCGACGCCGTGGTTGCGCATCAACACCGCCTTGTGCGGTCCCAGCGCCTTGGCCACGCCGACGCCCATTTCCTTGGTGCGGATCAGTTCGATGGTCTCGGTGAAATACGGCAGGCCGTCGAGGAAGCAACTGGCCGGCTGGCTGATCGGACGCAACTGGCGGCCGGTGGCGGACAGGGCCACCGCATGGGTCGGATGCACGTGGATCACGCTGTTGACGTCGGGGCGCGCCTTGTAGATTTCGGTATGGATGAAGACTTCGCTATGGCGGCGGCCGCCGGTGCCGATCTTGTTGCCTTGCATGTCGCAGGTCACGATGTTGTCCATGGTGATTTCATCGAAGCCGTAGCTGTGCGGCTTCATGATGAGCAGCGATGGATTGCCCGGCACGCGGATGGAAACGTGGCCGCGCGTCAGGTCGCCCAGGCCTTGGGCCTCCAGGATCAGGCCGGCGTCGATCAGGTCTTGCTTGGCCTTGAAGAGTGCGGCGTCGTCCAAGACGACCGGGTCGAGTGTCATGCTTTCCGAAGTCATATGCTTCCTTAAAAATAGCGCCGCGGCAGGCTTGCCGCGGCTGTGGCTGAATGCTTGTAATTGACCAAACCGAATTGGTCGACCAAATGGCTGTGTTGCGAATACAACTTTGTCGTTCTGTTTTCAGGCCCGGTTTCCGGGCCTGTGTCTCCAAGCCTGTGTTTTTCAAGCCCGTTGCTTTAGGCCTGCTTCTTTAAGCCTGCTTCTTCTGGAAACCCTTGCCCTTGTTCTCGAACACCTCGACCAGGTCCTGGGCGATGTGCGCGTAACGGCTGTGCGTGCGCAGCAGGAAAGAGGCAAAGCCGTCGCTATTGTGATGCTTGTCCTTTTCGTTCGGCAAGTCGATGCACTGGTTCCTGGCCGGATCGCGGATCACGCACATCGGGTCTTCGCCGTTTTCCATCTTCTTCAGTTCGCGCCGCAGCACCTTGCGATACATGGCGATGCCCTTGTCCGACGCGCCCAGGTTTTCCGTGGTGCGATCGGCGATGGTGCCTTGCGTGACCCAGGCCATCATGTCCTGGTTGTCGACCGTTTCCACCAGGAAGTTGCCGTTTTCATCCATGTACGGCACATCGTACTGGTGCACGCCCTGGTACAGATACGGCGGCACGAAGGCGTCCTTCGGCGGCAGGTATACGTTGTACCAGTAATGCATGGTGTGTTCGTTGTCGACCGGCACCCGGATCTGGAACGAATAGTAGCGATTCTCTTCACTGCCGTTGCCCACCGCCAGCATGCTCGGGAACACGATCGGATGGCCGACCACCCAGTCGTCGCAATCCTCGGGATGGCCGGCCAGCAGGCGATGCTTGGTCAGGCCGTATTCGAATTCCTTGAAATCGATCTTTTCATGCTTGGCGCTGATGGCGACCTTGACGCCTTCCTGTTCCTTCTGGAATTCGTAGTGATGGCCGTGCAGCCATTCGGTATGGATCGGGTCCATCGAATTTTCCATGATCTGCAGCCAGTTGATCGGCAGCAGCACCTTGCCCAGCGCGCGGATGCCGCCTTCGACCACGAAGCCGTCCCAGCGCGGCAGCAGCGGCGCCGGCAACGGGCCCAGGTAGCCGAACAGGATGCCGCCCAGTTCTTCCACCGGATAGGCCGGCGTGGCGACCTTTTCGCGGAAGGCCGGGTTGTCGACTTCGTTCGGCTGGTTCAGGCACTTGCCTTCGGTGTTGAATTCCCAGCCGTGATACGGGCAGCGAATGCCGTTCTCGGTGGGAATGCCGTGCAGGAAAGAGGCGCGGCGATGCGGGCATTGCTCGGCGATCAGGCCGCGCTTGCCGGAACGGTCGCGGAACAGGATCAGGTCTTCGCCCAGCAGGCGCACTTTCTTGGTCCATGCCGTATCGAGGTCCTCGGCGGCGCCGATCACATGCCAGTAGCGACGCATCAGGTTGCCCATCGGGGTGCCCGGCGTAATCTGGGTCATCAAGTCATTTTGTTCTGCAGTTAGCATCTCCGCCTTCCTTCTCGTCTGAATGATCAATTTCCTTGCGATGCTTAAGGATTTATCCGCAAGTTTTCTGAATATTATGCTTAGGTACCAAAGTTGTCAACGACAAATTAATGCATTCTTACATTTTGGGAATTTCGTGTTTGTATAAGAGAAATATATAGAGAACTCATAGGGGAGCCGTCTGTTTTTATAAAATTTCTTATTAAGTCGCTTGTGGAGGTTGGCGTATTTCTGTACATTTATATTAGGTACCGAAGTTTATGAAGAAAAATTGGAATCGAGCAGATAGGCAACCACTTGAATACACCGGACAGCAATCTCAAAATCGACCCGCGCGCCGAAATGCCGGCCTTGCTGCGCGAGGCCGAGCCGAACGAACGGATCGCCCACTTGATCAAGCTGGCGTCGCGCGGCCTGTCGCGCGGCCTGCAGGCGCGGCTGCGCAAGCATTCAATCCTGTACGGCCACTGGACGCTGCTGCGCATCCTGTGGCGCGTCGACGGCATGACGCAGCGCCAGCTCAGCGAGCAGGCCGGCGTGACCGAGCCGACCGCGTTCGGCGCCTTGCAGGCGATGGAAAAGCTGGGTTACGTCACGCGCCAGAAAATGCCGGACAACGGCAAGCAGATCCGCATTTTCCTCACACCCAAGGGCGCGGCATTGAAGTCGCTGATCGTGCCGGCGGCGGAGGAATGCAACCGCATCGGACTCAACGGCATCTCGGCCGATCATCTGTCGGTGACGCGGCGCACGCTGCTGACCATCATCGAAAACATGGTGGCCGACGATCTCGGGTTGCCGGCCAAGGACGCCGTATGAGCGCGCGCAAGGAAGGCGTCATCGATATCGGCATCGTCGGCCTGGGCGCGGCCGGGCGGGCATTCCTGCCGGCGATCCTGGGCAATCCGGGTTTCCGCCTGGTGGCGGTGAGCGAGCCGGTGGCGCAGGTGCGCGAGGATGCGCTGGGCCCGCTGCAGGGCCACGACATCATCGGCTACGACAGCCTGGCGGCGATGCTGGCCCATCCGGGACTGGATGCCGTCTACGTCGCCACGCCGACCGACCTGCATCTGGATCACGTGCTGCAGGCTTGCGCGGCCGGCAAGCATGTGCTGGTCGAAAAGCCGATGGCGGTGCGGCTGAAGCAGGCCCGGGCAATGGTCGAAGCGGCCGAGCGGGCCGGCGTGACCTTGCTGGTCGGCCATTCGCACAGCTACGATCTGCCGATCCACAAGATGCGCGAGATCATCGACGGCGGCACGCTGGGCCGGGTGCAGATGGTCAACACCTGGTGCTATACCGACTGGATCTATCGTCCGCGCCGCGCCGACGAGCTGGACGCCGAACAGGGCGGCGGCGTCACCTACCGCCAGGGTTCGCATCAGTTCGACATCATCCGGTTGCTGTGCGGCGGCAAGACGCGCAGCGTGCGCGCCAAGACCTTCGACTGCGATCCCGGGCGCAGCGCCATCGGCGCGCATGTGGTGTATCTCGATTTCGAGGACGGCCCGGCGGCGACCGCGGTCTACAACGGCTACGGCCGCTTTTCCAGCATGGACCTGGCCTTCGATATTTCGGAATGGGGTTTCCTGCAGCCGCCGCAAAGCCGGCCGCCGCTGCAGCGTCCCGGCGCGGCCATGTCGCCGGAGGCCGAGCTGGCCGCCAAGCAGAAGCGCGCGAAGAATGCGATTCCCGGCAGCGCGCCGTTCCAGCCTTTTTTCGGCCTGACGCTGGTCAGTTGCGAGCGCGGCGAAATACGGCAATCGCCGCGGGGTTTGCTGGTGTATTCGGAGCAGGGCCAGTCCGAAATAATACTGCCGGCCGATCGTTCGCCGCGCGATCTGGTGATGGGCGAATTTCACGACGCCATCGCCGGCAAGGCGCCGGCCGTGCATAGCGGGCGCTGGGGCCTGGCCAATCTGGAAATCTGCGCGGCGGCGATCGCTTCGTCGCAAAGCGGCCGCGATGTGGAGTTGCGGGATCAGGTCGGGTTGCCGGGCAGGTAAGCCGGATGCGGCCGGCGGCCGGACCCATGGAAGTGATTTGAATGTATTTGTAATTGAGCGAGCAGCTTGGCGGGAGACCGAAATGACGATGACAATTGACGCAGTACAGGAATCGGTGAAGGCCGAGAACGAAACGACTCTGGAAAAGGATGGAACGATGTCGCTGCTGGTGCAAAGCAAGACTGAAATCGCGCGGGACATTTTTCTGTTTGACCTGGTCAGCCCGAATGAGGCCAATGCGGTGCTGCCGCCGTTCACCGCCGGCTCGCATTTGCTGGTGCAGACGCCGAACGGGCTGGCGCGCCGCTATTCATTGTGCAATTCGCCGTCCGAGCGCAATCGCTATGTGATTGCGGTCAAGCGCGATGCGGCCGGGGGCGGCGGCTCGGTGAGTCTGGTCGATGGCGTACAGGCCGGCGACCGCCTGCATGTGTCGGCGCCGCTGAATTATTTTCCGCTGGCGGCGGAAGCCAGCAGCCATTTGCTGATTGCGGGCGGTATCGGCATCACGCCGGCGCTGGCGATGCTGCGGCATTTGAACGAGCAAAATGCGGATTTCCGGTTGATTTACTGTTCGCGCTCGCCGGAGACGACGGCGTTCCTGGATGAGTTGTCCGCGCCCGAATTCGCCGGGCGGGTGCGGGTGCATCACGATTATGGGGATCGGGAGCGTTCTCTCGATATCGCGCCGCTGGTGGCGGAGCGCAATGGCGAGACGCATATCTATTGCTGCGGGCCGCGGCCGTTGATGGAGGCGGTGCGGGCGCAGACCAAGCATTGGCCGCATGCCGCCGTGCATTTCGAGGATTTCGGCACCAGTGCGGCGACTTCGCCTGTCGGGGGCGTTCCCGGGGAGCAGGAATTTACCGTTAAATTAGCCAGGAGCGGCAAGGTTGTCGCCGTGCCGTCCGGGGTCAGTATTTTGGCGGCTTTGCGGGAGGAAGGGATGAGTTTGCCTAGTTCTTGCGAGAGCGGGACTTGCGGGGCTTGCCGCACCGGCTTGCTGGAAGGCGAAGCCGAGCATCGGGATTTCGTGCTGGACGATGATGAGATGGAGTCCGAGATTATGATTTGCGTTTCGCGGGCGAAGAGCGGTCAGTTGGTGTTGGATTTGTAGTCGGTTGGTTTGTGTTTTGGCCTGGGGCTGTTGTTGATTGTTGGGGCGGCTCTTCGTGGATGCAGGCCGGGGGCGGCCCGGCAGCCGCTCACTTTTCTTGCTCCGCCAAGAAAAGTAAGCAAAAGAAGGCGGCCGCAAGCCGTTGCCCCCTGCGGGGGTTCCCGTTGAGAGGCGCCGCAAACGGGAAAAAAATAAACTCGCTGCGCTCAAACAGTATTTTTTTCTGATCCGTTTGCAACACCT
>DASYEK010000066.1:0-6557 GCA_036499085.1 Herbaspirillum sp.
GCATACAAAATGATGGACTCTCCCGTCGGCAAGCTGACCCTCGTCGCCAAGGAATCGAAACTCTCGGCCATCCTGTGGGAAAACGACAGGCCGGATCGCGTTCGCCTTGGCGAATTGCAGGAGCGGAACGACAGCCCCGTCCTGCTGGAAACCGAACGTCAATTGAACGAGTATTTCGCGGGCGAACGCAATCGTTTCGAATTGGAATTCGATTTCAACGGCACGGCATTCCAGAAAAAGGTGTGGCAGGCATTGCTGACGATTCCGTTCGGCGAAACCCGCAGCTATACCGAGATCGCCGCGCAAATCGGCAATATCAAGGCAGTGCGCGCCGTGGGCGCGGCGAACGGCAAGAACCCGATTTCGATCATTGCGCCCTGCCACCGCGTGATCGGCGCATCGGGCGCGCTCACCGGATTTGCCGGCGGGCTGAAGGCGAAGGAAATACTGCTGACACTGGAAGGCGCGGGTGCGATGCAAACCGTGCTGGGCGCGCCGAAGAAAACCGTCCCCAAGAAACGCGCGGCAAGGAACACCGGTGCGGCAAACCAGGCGGTGCTGTTTCCTTCCTCCTGATGGGCGGAAAAATACGCTGTCCCTCAGGCAAGCTTCGACATGGCCTCGCGCAGCACGACCGCCTGGTTGTGCTGCTCGTCCTTGGCGCCGTATAACAGCGTGACCGTCTTGCCGTTTGCCGCGCTCAGCAACTGCCGCATTTGCTGCAATTGTTCCTCTTCCCCGAGTTCGGCCAGATAACGCTCGCGGAACATGTCCCACCGTTCCGGCTCGTGCCCGAACCATTTTCGCAACTCGGTGCTCGGCGCCAGCTCGCGCGCCCACTGGTCGAATTTCAATGTTTCCTTGCTGAGTCCGCGCGGCCAGAGGCGATCGACCAGCACCCGGTACGCGGCGCCGTTTTCGCCCTCGCCGGACGGGTCTTCGTAGACGCGGCGAATGTCGATTTTCGGATGTTTTTGCTTGTGCTTGGCGGCAGGCATATTTCCTCCATTGAGTGCATTCCCGATCCTGGCGCGCAGCATCGGCAGCATTTCGCCGTCGAACCACGGATTGCGCTTGAACCACGCCAGGTTGCGCGGAGACGGATGCGGCAGCGGCACGACCGCCGGCGCATAATCGCGCCACGCGGCGACCGTCTCGGTCAAGGTGGCCTTGCCGCTTTCGCCCAGGCAATGGCGCTGCGCATATTGGCCGATCATCAGCGTCAGTTCGATCTTCGGCATTTCCTTCCTCAGCCGGTCCAGCCATAACGGCGCGCATTCGGGACGCGGCGGCTTGTCGCCATTGGGACCGGTGCCCGGATAACAGAAACCGATCGGCGTGATCGCGAATTTCGCTTCGTCATAGAAGGTGGCATCGTCGACTCCCAGCCACATGCGCAAGCGCTTGCCGCTGACATCGTCCCAGGGGATTCCGCTCGCATGGACGCGCGCGCCCGGCGCCTGACCCACGATCAGGATACGCGCAGCCGCCGACGCACGCACGATCGGCCGCGGCCCGAATGGAAGATTCTCGGCGCAAACCCGGCAGGCGCGCACTTCCTTCAGCAATTTATCCAGGGAAGAAATAGTCAAGATCAGGAACGTTGAAAGGGGCTGGTTCGCCTTTTTTTGGCGGAGGCGAACTGAAATTCGGCCGGATCGAAATTCGTACGCTGGGCAAGGAGCTCTTCACCATCGATGCGTTCCGCCAGGTCCGCAATGTCGCGCTTTGTCACGCCGGCCTGTGCAAAATGTTCCTGCCAAGCGTTGACCACTTCAATGACGGCGGCAACTTCGGTTGCGGCCTCCGCAGGCTGCAGACCGAATGCCTCGCATTCCGACATCGCGTTTTTGAGCGTCGATTCCTGGCCTTGAATGCCGCAAATAAATTCTTGATAACCTTGTCCCGAATTCGTCGGCAGAACATCATACGCCGGCGCCAGCCTCATGTTGCCATTTTCAAATGGATTCACGACCAGCAGTGAATGGTTTTTCTCATGGTCGTCAGTATTATCGACCAAGATGTTAAAGACCATGCGACGGAACAGTTCGCGAGCGTCTCGCAGGTTGATATCGTCCTGGGCGATGCCGACACGCCGGAGAATGCGCGCCAGTTCAGGATATCCCATCTCCGGCTCCCTGCCGGAGGCCGTCGCCGCACGGATAGCCGTGCCGGCTGAGATGCTGTGAATTCGCCGGCCTTGTTCGCGGTCGAAGCGACGAATCGCGACAGCGTTGATGCCGGCAATCGAGATGATCCTTGTCTGGGCCACTGTGATGCCCGCGCGCTGGGCAAGCGTCATCGTCGCGTGTTCGACGAGCGGCGTATCGATCGGTTCGTTATTGAAGAATTTGATGGCCCATTGCTCGCCGTCGATTTCGATGAGCGCTTTTGGCTTTGCGCCGCCAAGACTACCGCCGGCGCGGACAATTTGCGCCTCCAAGGCACTAATAGGCTCGGACGCTTCAATCTTGGCCACCACCTCGCTGAGCTGCTGGATCTGTTGCAGCCGCGGGAGCGGACTTCCGGCACGAGGACTGTAACGGCTCGACGACGTAGAGACGCCCAACGCACCAAACCGGTCATCGCCAGCGTAATACAGGTACTCCATCAAGGAAAGACGTTTGGGCTTGTCCACGAGGCGGATCACCTTCTCGCCCCAACGGTCCGGGCGCGCATCATCGACCGCGCCCGCCGCGCGCTGCGTATTCCCCCCCAAGCGACCCGGGGCCATGTGCTCGATGTCACGGAGAGGCAAGTCCTCGCTCAGGGCAAAGCCATCGGCCAGCCATGCCTCGTCGTAATGAAGCGAGACTCCTTTTCCTGAAGATACCAGTTTCAATGCCCCGATATAACGGGGAACGGCCGGATCGGCCAGATACCAGAGGTACAAATCGTCAAGGCGCATTTCAGTCCTCTCCGCGATTCTTGCGCATGCGCGCTTCGGCAGCGGCCAAGGCGCGCGCGCGGCCCAGCTCTTCTGCCTTGCGAACATCCATCTCGATGGCGCCCTGGTCGTATTCGGGCGCAGCAAGCCTGCCCAATTCATCGTCGCGCTTGATGAGCCATAACGCCGTTGCGACGATGCCGATTCCAACAGATGGATCGCCCGCTTCAAGCCGTTGTAACGTGGGCACGGAAATTCCCATCCGTTTAGCCCAGGTCTTCAACGACTCCTTGCGACGCAAGCGCGCCACAGCAAGATCGGCGCCGAGCTTTTCAATGGCGGCAGCGGTTGCGGGCGGCAATTGCAAGAGGGCGCGGGCAGTTTTAGGCATAAACATAGATTATGATGAAAACCCATGTTTCGTCAATATCTATGTTTATTTTTATCGAGAAAGCAAAAATCTTTCGATTGATTGTCAGGCGTAACCGCCGGATACAGGCGGCGATGCAGGCGTTCGGCATCACTTGCGGACAAGCGTTTGCTTCGGCAGAGATTTTTACGGTTTCCGTTGCCGCGTCATTGGGCTTGAGCGCATCGGACGGGGAAGGCGCCTTGCGGCTGGATATCCCTGGCGCAGGCTCTGAAAGTTGCCTCCAAGCGCCCGATGGCTGAATGTTTTCCATTGATTATCCGATAAGAAAATATTGAACGGAAAATTCAGACCCAGTGTCTTCATCTCCACAACACCGATAACGGAGATCGATCTGTTTACTTGAATTCGCCAGCGGGCGCCATGAGTTGCTTGCCCCGTTGCTTGCCAGTTGCTTACCCATCACCGGAAAGGATAAGTCATGCCAAAGTTCATCACGATCGGATATGGCGACCAGGCGGGATACGACCGAACCGCAGCGCATGTTCGCGACGCCGCCCACGCACACGATGCCGCGCTCAAGCAACGCGGCGCCTTGATCGGCATTGCCGGGGCGCCGGTCCAGGTCCGCAATCCGGACGCCGCCGGCTTGCAGACCACGCATGCGGCATTCATGTCGTCGCCCCTGCCCATCGCCGGCTTTGCCGTGATCGAAGCGGCGGATCTGTCCGAGGCGATCAAGCTGGTGTCCCAGGCGCCATGTGCGGTTGCGCACGGCGTGGTGGAAGTCTGGCCCCTGCAGGAGCCGCAAGGCGGGTAGTCGTCGAGCATTTTCAACGCCGGGTACGGATCTGTTGCGCTTCGATGCCGATACGCGGAAATGAAAACCTTCGCCCTTTGCATTTCGACACCGCACGCGCTAAATTGTCGTCTTCGCCATGGCGCGTCATTCGATCCGGAGAACATCATGCCCGTAACCAGACATAATCCCGAAGCCCTCGGCACGCCCGCCGGCCAGTTTTCGCATGTGAGCCGAGTCAAGGCGAACGAATTGCTGTTCATCGCGGGACAATTGAGCGCCGGCGCTTCCATGGCGGCCCAATGCGACGGCGTCTTCGACGCGATCCATGCGGCGCTGGTCTCGGCCGGCTCCGATTGGGATAACGTGATTCAATTCACCACTTACCTGACGGACGCCGAACACATTCCCGAATTCACGCGCTGGCGGCAGGAAAATTTTCCGGCGATGTTCGGTGCGGGAAATTATCCGCCGAATACCTTGCTGATCATCAGCCAGCTGGCCAAGAAGGAATGCCTGATCGAAGTGCAGACGGTCGCCGCCGTCTGAGCGCTGTGCCTGATGTTATTTCCGGCCGCCGTTCTGCCGCACCCCATAGACGCGTCCGAACGACAATACCAGCGCCACCATCGTCAGCCCCGCCGCAACCATCAGCGCGACATTGATGTGATGCGCCAGCGCCGGCGCCGTCAGCACCATTGTCGCCGCATCGCCGAACATCAGCACCGCGAATGCAACGCCGCTGACCCGGCCGAAATTGCGTACGGTGGCGATCAGGCTGGCGGTCACGCCTGCCTTTTCCGGCGGACCGGCATCGATGACAGACGCATTGTTGGGCGACATGAACATGCCCAGTCCGCCGCCGAACAGCACCAGCGCGAACAACAGTTGCAGATGCCCGGTATCGAATCCGAAGCTGGACATCCACAGCAATGCCGCCAACGACAGGCTCATGCCGAAGGCCGCGGGCCGCGCATAACCGTAGCGATCGGCCATCCAGCCGCCGACCGGCGCCGTGACCATCATGGCGATGGCCTGCGAACTCATGATCCAGCCGGTTTCGGACAATGGAATTTCCAATACCATATTCAGGAACAGCGGCATCAGCAACGCCGGGAACGCCATCACGACATACGACAGATAACATGCCGCAAGACCCAGCGCGAAACTCGGCCGGCGGAACAGCGACAGGTCGATCAGCGGCGCCGGCGCGCGCAGTTCCTGCCGCACGAAAGCAATGCCGCCCACCACCGCGCAGGCCAGGCTGACCAGGCTTTCGACGCCCAGCCAGCCCCATAAATGCCCGTTCGACAGGAACAGCACCAGCCCGCTCATCGCGCCGAAAAAGTAAACCGCGCCGTGCGCATCGAAGCTGCCCATCTTGGCGCTGCCCTTGGTGTTCGGCAGCAGCAGCCAGCCCATCACCACGCCGATCACGCCGATCGGCACGTTGATCCAGAAAATCAGGGGCCAGCCGCCATGCTCGATCAGCACCCCGCCCACCGCCGGCCCTGTCAGCGTGCCGACCGCTACCACGCTGCTGATAATGCCGAGCGCCCGGCCGCGCTTGCCGGGCGCGAAGGATGTCACGATGATCGCCATGCTGTTGCCCATGATCATCGAAGCGCCGAACGCCTGTATCAGGCGCGCGGCCAGCAACTGGTTGAGATCGCCCGACAGCGCGCAAAATACCGAACCCAGCGTGAAAAAGAAGAGGCCGCCGAGATAAAAGTTGCGCCGCCCGAATCGATCGGACAAGCCGCCCATCGCCGGCAGGATCGCCGTGATCACCAGCAGATACGCCGAGACCACCCATTGCAGCCTGGCCAGTTCGATGCCGAAGTCGCGCTGCAACTCCGGCAGCGCGATATTCAAGATGCTGCCGTCCACATTGGCCATGAAGGTGCCGATGGCGATTGTCGACAGAATCATCCATGGGTAACTGGGAGAAAGCGCGAGGCGGGATTTCAGACTGCCGGAAACGAGTTGCTGTGACATAGATGCATGTAAGTGATTGAGTCGCAAAAGCGCGCATGCTGCAATCGCGGTGATCACGCGATGACGGCGCGGCGATCACGCCGCGACCGCTCCTGATCGATACGCAATATTTCTTTCGGAAGAAGCCGGCAACCGCGAATGCCTTTGCATGCGAGCCGGCATGAAGGAGGAATCGGACTGTCCCGAGCAGGGATTATAGGTTCTCGCCCCTCTGCTGCCAATGCGATTTTTCCGTATATCGGAACCTAATCCTGCATTGCGGAATAGAAGGCCGGCGCACGAAAACCGCGGACATCGGGTTTTCCCGTGACCTTCACGGAACAGAACGACATTACAGCTTGGCGATCGTTTATCGCACGCGAAAACAAGCCGCTAGAACATCAGGCGATACGACAATGCCAGCCAGAACGAAGGATCGCCGCCGCCGCTGGCGCCATTGATCGTGGCCGATGTCTTGCTGTTGCCGGAGACGGCTTCCAGGCCGGCGGCGACGCGCATCCAGT
>DASYEK010000067.1:0-46825 GCA_036499085.1 Herbaspirillum sp.
GCTGGGCCGCGTGCTGCCGCTGACCGCCGAGGAAATCGCTTCGTTCGGCGACGACATCAAGCGCGACAAGCACATCAACAAGCTGTGGACATACTATGCCGGCCGCGCGTTGGCCATGGGCCTGGTGCCGGAAGAGTGGAATCTGAAAGCCAAGCTGGCGCAGCCGGTAGTGGCGGCTTAAGCCAGAGCGTTCAAGCAATCCGGGCGTGCATCCCGCTGCGGCGGGTGCGCGTTCAATATCGACAGCCTGGTGAAACGGCGGCATTGCATGGCAATGGCCGCCGTTTTTTTTCCTGCGTCGGTTTCGACGTTCAGGTCGGCATTGCCTCAGGCATTGTGTCTAAAATGAAGCAAAATCCCACATAATAAGAAAATGAACTATAATTTCCCCGGGAAAATTATAGGGGGTTTGTTTTGAGTGGAGCATCAACACATCCGGCCGCAGCGGCCGACGGGCTGGAAAGCCCGCAACGGCAATGGGCCGTGCTGGCGATCCTGATCGCCACCTTCATGGCAAATCTGGACGCGGCGATCGCCAATATCGCGATGCCGGTCATTTCGCTCGATCTGGGCAGCAGCGCGGCGACCACGGTCTGGGTGGTGAACGCCTATCAACTGGCGGTGGGCATCATGGTGCTGCCGCTGGCCGCCATCGGCGAGCGTTTCGGCTACAAGCGCATTTATCTTGGCGGCGTGGTGCTTTTCACGCTGGCGTCGATCGGCTGCGTCATGGCGTCGAGCATCGGCGAACTGATTTTCTGGCGCGGCATGCAGGGTCTCGGCGGCTCCGCCCTGGCCACCTTGGCGCCGGCTCTGGTGCGCGCGGCCTTTCCGCAAAAAATGGCGGGGCGCGGTATCGCCTTGCTGGCGTTGACGGTAGCGATTTCGGCCACTCTCGGCCCCACCGTGGCTGCCGGCATTCTGCACCTGGGCGACTGGCGCTGGCTGTTCGGCGTCAATCTGCCGATCGGCGCCTGCGTCTTCGCCATCGGCCTGGCCGCGGTGCCGAGCAATAAAGGCGTGCGGCGGCCATTCGATCTGGCCGGCGCAATCCTGAGCGCGGCCACTCTCGGCCTGCTGATCCTCGGCGTGGGCGGCCTGGGCGGCGGCGAAGGACAGGGCGGCTTCGGCGGCGTGGCGCTGCTCGAAGTCGGCGCCGGCGTGATCGCCGGCATCGCGCTGTATTTCCAGCAACGCCGCAGCGCCGCGCCGATGGTGCCGCTCGACCTGCTGGCCATCCCCGTATTTTCGATGTCGGTGCTGACTTCGATCTGCTCGTACGCGGCGCAGACGCTGGCCTTTATTTCGATGCCGTTCCTGCTCGAACATGAGCTGGGCCGCAGCCCGGCCGTTACCGGCTTGCTGATGACGCCGTGGCCGTTCGTCATCGTCTTCGTGGCGCCGCTGACGGGGCGCCTGTCCGACCGTTATCCGGCCGGCGCGCTGTGTTCGATCGGTCTGGCGCTGCTGGCCGCCGCCCTGGCGACAATGGCGCTGCTGACCAGCAATCCGAGCAATATCGAAGTGGCTGTATTGATGGGCTTATGCGGTATCGGTTTCGGTTTCTTCCAGACGCCGAACAACCGCGTCATCCTGACCGCCGGTCCGCCTTCGCGCGGCGCTGCCGCCGCCGGCATGATGACCATGTCGCGCCTGATCGGCATGACGCTGGGCGCGGCGCTGGCGGCCGTGCTGTTCGCCGTCAGTCCGACCCGCGGCACCGTCATGGCGCTGACCGTCGGCTGCCTGATCGCGCTGGGCGGCATCGTGGTCAGCAGTTTGCGTCTGCGCGCTGCCGTGCCGCGCAAGGCGTAGTTAGGACAACGCTTAGAAAATTGATTCGGATAACTCCGAATCTACATTTTCCGCAAGAGTAGCGCCTTGTCCGGTCCAACGGTTGGGTGCACTATTTGACGCAGGTTCGGATCTTCGTCCGGGCCTGCGCAGACGCAGCCCGCAACCGGCTTTCCGTACGGCGTCCCAGACGGCACCGCTGCTTGTACGGCAATCGCCATCGAATAAAAACAGAGGCTGTTTCCGCGCAAATGTTCTTATACGTTTGCTTAGGAGGCAACACATGTATCGAATAGCCAAGCAGTCTCTCTTTCTGCCGGTCGAGGAACAATTGTGCCAAACGCGTCCGCTGCTGGTGCTGCAGCAGCGGCCGGTGTCGCAAGTCAATGTGGTCCTGCCGGACCGCATACGGTTTTTCTATCCCGATGCAAACGGCCGCCATGCGCCGCATGAACTTGAGGTGCATGTGCTGGGCGAAAATGCGCACGGCGTCTGTTTCCTGACAGGCATTTGTCATTCTGCAAACAGTATGGAAACGGCGCGGCCGCCTGCGATGGAGGCGTTTCGCATGAACCTGATTTGCGGCATGATCACGCGCCTGCAAACCGGCGAACGCATGTCGCTGCAGGACTGGGAACGTCGTGTGCGGCGCTGCTTTGCAATGGATTGCAAAGCCGATGCGCTGCCTCTGAGCAGCATGCTCATCAGCACCGCCTCGGAACGCATCGATATGTCCGATTGAGCCGTTCACGTTCCACATGCTGCGACGCCCGTTGACAACCTCATTGCGGCCGGCGTATAAAGTTTTCATGGATAAAATAGATGCGTTCAGAAATATCGCTGCGCAGGCGAGCCGGGGGGAGTTGGCATTTCCGACCAATGTCGACGCATCGCTCAAGCTCCAGCAAGCGCTGGAAGATCCCGATTGCCATCTGGAGGCGGCCGCCAAAATGGTGCTGCTGGAACCCCTGGTCGCGGCCAGGGCGGTGGCCATTGCCAATTCGGTGGCATACAACCGTTCGGGCGCTGAAATCGCCAGCGTGCGTGCTGCCGTCATGCGGCTCGGCTTCCGCACGCTGCATTCGCTGGTGGCGGCGGTCATGGTGCGGCAGATGACGGGCAAGGTCGGCGATCCCGCAATGAAGGCCAAGGCTGCGCGCCTGTGGGAGCATACTGCGCACGTCGCGGCGCTGTCGCAGGTGCTGGCCAAGCGCCTGACCAGGGTCGATCCCGAAACCGCGATGTTCGCCGGCATCGTGCATGAAGTCGGCGGTTTCTATTTGTTGTCGCGCGCCGAAGAATTCCCGGGTTTGCTGGACGGCGATTCGGAAGACTGGGCCGAATACGGCGAGAAGGTGATCGGCCGCGGCGTGTTGAAGAAACTGGCGGTGCCGGAAACCGTATTGACGGCGGTCGAGTCCCTGTGGACCGGCGTCGGCGCGCAACCGCCTGCCACCTTGGGCGATATCCTGTTCCTTGCCAATCAGCTGTCCCCGGTGCCGTCGCCGCTGCATCCGGAAATCGATGCGGCCATTGCCGCGACGTCTTCGCCGCTGGAAATCGAAGTCGACGGCGAAACCCTGGGCGAGATACTGGAAGACAATGCGGAAGAAATCAAATCGCTGACCTCGGCGCTGATTTTCTAAATCCGTCGTGGCGTTTCCTCGCTGCCAAATAATTTCTCTCGCCGTTATAAAAAAGCCTTCGAACCTTGCGTCCGAAGGCTTTTCGCTATCCAGGATTTCAAGGGGGGTCTATCGAAACCGGATCGAGAAAGATCAGCGCGGTTTCTTGTATCCGCCCTCGATCCAGGCCAAGGCGCTATTGCGATCCAGTTTGAAAGCAGGCGCGATCCGGACTTCTGCCAATAATTCTCCGTCATCGTCATGCGCCCGTAACATTGCATAGGGATCATCGTCGTCTGGCGTGATATCGAGGGTGACGTCGATGGCCGCGCCGGAAGCTGTCGTCACGCGCACGCTTTTGTGCAGCAGCGCATGTAACTGTTGTTCGTGCCGCCGCAATACTTCGTTGGCGGTCTTGACCAGGGTGTGGAAGGCATTCGCGTCCAGGGGTTTCGGATTCTTCTTGTCGCGGCCCATGGTCCACGGGCCGACCAGGGCCGGTTCCGGTTCGCCGTCCTTGATCATCGCCACGGCCCAGCCTTCGTCGTCTTCGTTTTCGATGACCTTGGCGGTCCAGCCGTCGTCGCGCCACAGGCGCGGATCCTGGGTTTTCGGATCGCGCCGGATGCCGCGTTCGGCAGGAATGTCCGGCGTGGAAGTATCGTCGTCTGAATGCAATTGGTCGGTCATGAAACGGTATCTCGAAATGAAAAGAAAGTTAAAGGATATGCGGCATGATAGTTGAAAACGGCCCTGCGCAAGCAGGGGATGATACATTTCCGCTTGCCGCAAGGGATGCAGTACATTTTGGAATGGAGCACATGGATATTGCCGCACCGTCACCCGCATCGGAAGCCGTGCAATCGGCGCCGACGGATACGTCCGAAGCGACGCTCGAGATCGCCATTCGCCATCATCTGGCGCAGCGCCACGATGAGGCCGAAGTCATCTATCGCCGCCTGATCGCGCAGCAGCCGGACGCGGCCGCGCCCAAGCATTGGCTGGGCTTCATGCTGCAGCAGCGCGGCCTGCTGGAAGAGGCGCACGCATTGATCGCCGAATCCTTGCAACTGGATGCGTCGCAGGCCGACTGGCATTACAATTTCGGCATCCTGCTGGCGCGCATGGAACGCACCGAGCCGGCGCTGCAGGCATTCCTGAATGCGATCGCATTGGACCAGCGCAGCTATTTCAGCTGGACCAACCTGGGATCGCTGTATGAAAAAAACGGCGATACCGATAAAGCGGAGAAATCCTATCTGGTGGCGACCCAGATCGATCCGGATTGCCCGGATGCCTACTATCTGCTGTCCGCGCTGTATGTCGAGCAACAGCGTTTCGCGCAAGCCAAGCGCTTTCATTGCCTGGGTTTCATCGCCGGCCCCGCGGCCGATAAATCGCGCATCAAATTGAGCATGGCGTATCGCGAACTGGGCCGCAGCGACGAGGCGATTGCGCTGATCGACAAATGGCTGGAAGAGGAACCCGACCATCCCGAGGCCAAGCATCTTGCCATCGCCTATAAAGGCCTGCCCGCGCCGCAACGCTGCTCGAATGCGTATGTGGAATCGACTTACGACGGCTTTGCCGCGACCTTCGAAAACACCTTGTCGAAGCTGAAATATGCAGGGCCGCAAGCGTTGGCCGAGGAATTGCGGACCGCCGCATTTTCGCCCGACACCTTGGATACGCTGGAGCTGGGTTGCGGCACCGGTCTCAACGGCGAACATCTGAAAGCGGTATCGGCCATCCTGACCGGGGTCGACCTGAGTCAGCGCATGCTGGACCAGGCTTCATTGAAAGCCGTCTACGATCGCCTGGTCAAGGCAGAAATCTGCGCCTTCCTGCAGGAGTCGACCCGGCAATACGACTTGATTGCCTGCATCGACACCCTGATTTATTTCGGCGGGCTGGAGGACATCGTGCAATTGATTGCGCGTAATCTGAAACCGGGCGGCTGGTTGATCCTGACGACCGAGAAACTGTCTGTCGAAGAAGAGGGGGGCGCGAAAGCGGCAGCCTTGTTCAAGAGTCCGCCGACATCGCATTTGAATATCAGCGGGCGCTACAGCCATGCGGAAGCCTATCTGCGCAAGCTGCTGGCCGCCAACGGCCTGGAACCGATGCGCGTGGCCGACCTGACCATTCGCATGGAAGCCGGCATGCCGATTCCAGGCCAGATCATACGCGCCCGCAAGCAGCAGGCCGGTTAAGGGCCGCGGCGCATCGCAGACCGAACCGCGGGCCGGCTTGCAGGCAAACCCCGGTCAATATTCAGGCGACCCGGGCCAGCTTAAACAGACTCAGGCAAACAGCTTGTCATAGGCCTGCAGCAAGGTCTGGTGCATCGCGCTGCCTTCCATATCCGGCCCCAGGTCCTGCAGCCCGAAGAAACGTTCGCTGCGGTCCAGCAGCGCTTCGGCCTGCCGTACCGTTTCGGCCCCGTACATCAACACCATGGCGCGGCGGTAGTCCGCCGGATCTTCCAGCATCAGGATGCTTTCGATACAGCGATAGACCTTGCGGCGCGAGATGCTGAGCTGGCGATACTGGTGGATCCAGTCGCAGCCTTGGCGGACGGCTTCGGTGTCGCCGACGGCCAGCGCCAGCAAGGTCTTCAGTTCGCCGATGCGCAATTCTTTCCACGGCGTCTCCAGCGGGATCGCCAACCCGAGGATTTCCCATAGCGGACGTTCGTCATTCAGGTTCAGGGTCTGCAGGTCGGCCAGCAGATCGCTGCATTCGTCTTCGCTCAATTGGGACAGCCGCACCATGGCCGGGCGGATGTCGTTGCCGATGCTGTTGTTCTCCCATTCAAGATCTTCCACCGGATAGATTTCGGACATGCCCGGCACCAGGATGCGGCAGCTGTACGCGCCTTGCTCCTCGAAATCGGCGACATAGATATCCTTGCCTTCGGCAGCGATGCAATTGCACAGCCAGGTGTAGTCTTCTTCCGTGGTGTTGCTGAAATTCCAGTCGGCGAACGGATAGTCGGGAGTGTCCGCGACGAAATCCCAGCTGATGACGCCGCTCGAATCGACAAAGTGGATTTCAAGATTGGCCACGGCATTGATTTCGTCCATGTCGAAGCCCGGTTCCGGAAAGCCTTCGAGCGACGACAGCGCGCGCCCCTGCAGCAATTCGGTCAGCGCGCGTTCCAGCGCGATTTCAAAGCGCGGATGGGCGCCGAAGCTGGCGAAGCAGCCCTGGTCGTTCGGATGCAGCAAGGTCACGTTCATGACCGGATAGCGTCCGCCCAGCGAGGCGTCGCGCACCAGGATGCCGAACCCGGCGTCGCGCAGGCCCTTGATGCCGGCGGCGATGCCGGGGTAGCGCGCGATGACTTCCTCCGGCACTTCGGGCAGGCACAGGCCTTCGCTGATGATGCGGTATTTGATATGGCGTTCGAAGATCTCGGACAAGGCCTGGCTGCGCGCTTCCTTCATCGTGTTGCCGGCCGCCATGCCGTTGCTGACATACAGGTTGCCGATGATATTGACCGGGAACCAGGTCCGGGCGCCGTCGCGCAGGCGCGTGTACGGCAGGGCGACGATGCCGCGCTCGACATTGCCGGAATTCAGGTCGACCAGCACTTCGCCGTCGATTTCGCCGCCGGGATTATAAAAGTCGTGCAGTTCCGGGTTCAGCAATTCTTCCGGCCAGGCGCCGTCTTCGGTCGGGGCGAACCAGCGCTCCTGAGGATAGTGGACGAACGGCCGGTTGGCGCGCGTCTGGCCGAGGTAGAAATGGGTCCAGAAATAATGCGTGCCCAGCCGTTCGAAGAATTCGCCAAGCGCGCTGGCCCGGGCCGCCAGTTCGGTGGCGCCCTTGCCGTTGGAAAACAGCATCGGACAGTCCTGGTCGCGCATGTGCACGGACCAGATCGAGTCGACCGGATTGAGCAGGGACGATTCGGTCATGCGGAAGCCGCGCGCGGCCAGCTTGGCCTGCATGGTGGAGATGGTCGATTCGAGCGAGGCGTCCTTGCCCGGGATGAAGCTTTCTGTGTGCATTGCGCGCATTCGTAGGGTTTTGAATGGGAGCAATGTACACGCAAACGCATGAAAAATGCGGGAAGACTTTTCCCGCATTGCATGAATAACGAATTTTTAGGGACCGCCGGCTTTCAGCGGCCCCTTGGCTGCCTTTGATCTAAGGCGCGGCATCAGGCTTTTCAGTCCTTGGCTTTCGGACTGTTCCTGACCTTGGCCTCGCTCTTTTTCACCGCTTCGACATTCTGGTGATCGTCCGCCGCCGAAGCGGTTTCAGGCGCCTTTTCGATACGCGTGATATTCGAGACCGAGACCGGATCGCTGGCCGGAAACGATAACTCGTTGGCAACGTCCAGCGCCATTTCATCCGGGGTGTCCTGCACCTGCGGGGTCTTTTGCTGGTCGGCGGGACGGGCCGGCTTCTTCAATTCGTCTGCTACGGCTTTGTCTGTCATGATGGGCCTCCTGGTTGGGTTCGGAAACCAGCTTAGCGCCTCGTCGCGGTAGCCCGTATCGGCGCTCCTCTGAACGCCATGTAAGAAAAGCTAACCGCTTGATGATCCGTCCGCATCTTCCGTCGTCCGCACCGTGGCGGCCAGGGAGCGGCCTTCGATATAGATGCGCTTGATCTTGGGATAAGCGGTGCGGATCTGTTTTTCGATCGCATCCACGGCGCGCGCCACCTCGGACGCGGTGGTGCTGGGCTGGAATTCGACGTCCAGCGTCAGCAGGATATCGTCCGCGCCCATGTACATGCCGAGTATCGGTCCGACCTTGCACACGCTGGGATGGCCGAGGGTGATGCGGCGAATGGCGGCCGAAGTGTCGGCCCGTATCCCTTCGCCGACCAGCAGCCCACGCAATTGCTGCATCAGGAAGATGGCCACGCCGCACAGCAGCAGTCCGATCAGCGCCGAAGCCGCGCCATCGATGATCGGCATGTCCAATGCCTGGCTCAGGAGCGTGCCGGCGGCGGCGATGGCCAGGCCGATCAGCGCGGCGCCGTCCTCGGCCACCACCGAGAGGATGCTGGGGTCGCGATTGTTGCGCAGCGCCTCGGCAAAATCGCCGTCCTGGTCCTGGGCGCGGAACTGGCGCAACGCGATCAGGAAACTGGCGCCTTCGAATATCGCAGCGATGCCGAGCACGATGTAATTCCAGAACGGATCCTTGATCGGCACCGGCGAGCGCATGTGCAGAAAGCCTTCGTACGCCGAAATGCCGCCGCCCACGCCGAAGATCAGCACCGCCACGATCAGGCCCCAGAAATACAATTCCTTGCCGTGGCCGAAAGGATGCTCCGGCGAAGGCGGCCGCTGGCTGAATTTGACGCCGAGCAGCAATAGAAAACCGTTGAAGGTGTCGACGGTCGAATGGATGCCCTCCGAAATCATGACCGAGCTGCCGCTGATGCCGGCAACGATGAATTTGCTGGCGGCGATCGCGATATTCGCACCGATCGCGCCGAAGATGGCAATTCTGGATTCGCTCATGTGACATTGATCGGCGGCGAGGCCGACAGTTCATCGCGCGGGAAATAAAAATTGACGCCCGGCTCTGGTAAGATCAGCCTTATTCGGGTAGCGAACCCGGTTTTTTTCCTGTTCTTCGAAGGCACCACAAATGCGATATAAAGCTGTTACCGCGAAAGCCGTTACTGCGAAAGCTGTTACCGCCTCGGTTATTACCGCGGCAATCCTATCGGTATGCTCCGCCACGCTGCTGCTGCTCGCGCCGGCTGTCGCGCGCGCCGCCGACCAGAAGCCGCGCGATCTGGCCATGGAAACCTATCGATTCCTGGACGCCGCGCAAGGCAAGCTCGATACATGGGTCAAGAACGCCAACAAGGCCGATTATTTTACGCAGTTTTCCAATCCGGCCAAGACCATCGCCGCCAAATGGCCACAGCCTTTGAAGGAAGAGTACTACGATTATGCCGACTGCTATTTCGCGCTGGACCTGCTGATCCGGTATACCGACAAGGCCGTGGTCGACAAGTCGTGGAACGATCCGGTGGAAGTGGCGCGCAAGACGCGTTTCACCAATGCGCTGCGTGAATGTCAGCGCGATCTGCGCAAGATGTTGTAAGCAAACGAGGCCGCCATGCACCCGAACGCCGCACTGATTCATGTGTTCTACCGGGCCATGCAGGCCGGCGATGCGGAAGCGATGGCGGCATGCTACGCCGCCGACGTGCATTTTTCCGATCCGGTGTTCGAGGCGCTGCAAGGCGATCAGGCGGCGGACATGTGGCGCATGCTCCTGTCGCGCGCCAAGGACTTCCAGGTCGCATTCGACGATGTCGAAGCCAACGACTGCAGCGGTTCCGCGCAATGGGTCGCACGCTATACGTTTTCGCAGACCGGGCGTCCGGTGGTCAATCGCATTCGCGCCAGTTTCGAATTCGCCGATGGCAAGATCGTCCGCCATGCCGATCGTTTCGACCTGTGGCGCTGGGCCGCGCAGGCCCTGGGCTTGAAGGGACTGCTGCTCGGATGGTCGGCGCCGGTGCGGCAGGCGATCCGCCGGCAGGCCGCCGCCGGACTGGCCGCATTTCGCGCCAGGGCCGGGCGCTAGCGCTCCCCGCGTTCGTGCGGATTTCGTGCGGGTCTGCAATTCGGTGCAATTCGGTGCTAGGCCGGCGCGGACGCCGGCGCAGGCGTCGCCGGCCGCGGACGTTCGATTCCCATCGCGATCAGTCCGGCCACCAGGCACATGGCGCCCGCGATATACAGCGCCGGTGTATATGTCAGCAGAATGGTGCGGATCGAGCCGGCGCCATATGCCGCGACCGCCGCGCCAAGTTGATGCGCCGCGAAAATCCAGCCGAATACCATCCCCGCGCGCTCCTTGCCGAAACCTGCCGCCGCCAGCTTGACGGTCGGCGGCACGGTGGCGATCCAGTCCAGGCCATAGAACATCGCGAAAATCGACAAGCCGTACAAGGAAAAGGTCGAGTGCGGCAGCCAGAACAGCGACAGGCCGCGCAGGCTGTAATACCAGAACAGCAGCTTGCGGCTGTCGTAGCGGTCGGACAGCCAGCCGGACATGATGGTGCCGAAGAAATCGAAGCCGCCCATCATGGCCAGCACGCCCGCGGCCGGAATCGCGGTCAGGCCGTAATCGCCGCACAGCGAAATGAAGTGGGTCTGGATCAGGCCGTTGGTGCTCATGCCGCAAATGAAAAAGGTCGCCGCCAGGATCAGGAAAGTGCGGTCGCCGACGACGCCGCGCAGCACCCGCAACGGTTCCAGGAAGCCGTGCCGGACCGTTTTGGCGTTGGTCACCGGCGGCAAGGGCGCGTCGGCGGCAATGCCGAAAGCGCGCGCACCGACTTCTTCCGGTCGATCCCGCATGAAGACGAATGCCAGGATGGCGGCGAACAGACAGCTCAGGAAAACCGGCAGCACCGCGCCGCGCCAACCCAGATGTTCGATCAGCCATGCCGCCACCGGCAGGAAAATCAGTTGTCCGGTAGCAGAACTGGCGGTCAGCATGCCAATCACCAGGCCGCGCCGTTTTTCGAACCAGCGATTGGCGGTCATGGCGCCCAGCACCAGTGCCGTCATGCCCGAACCCAGTCCGAGAATCAGGCCCCACAGGATAAACAACTGCCACAATTGATTGGCCAGCGTCACCAGCGCCATGCTGGCGGCAATCAGCATCAGCGCGGTGCACATGATTTTGCGCATGCCGTGGCGTTCGATCAGGATCGCCGAAAACGGTCCCAGCAAACCGTACAGCGCGAAACGCAGTGCCAGCACCGAGGATATCTGCTCGGTATTCCAGCCGAATTCCTTGTTCAGCGGCTGGATCAGTACGCCCGGCAATCCCAGCGCGGCCGACGAGGTCAGCATGGTGAGGAAGGTCAGGGCGACGATGACCCAGCCGTAATGGATGCGGCGGCGGCTCAGCCAGTTTGCAAGAAGTTGGGCGGACATGACTTTCCTTGGTGATTTGAGCGATCTTGGCGGTGGCGCGGGCGAAGGCGCCATTTTGCATTGCTATCGAAGCCGGCCGGGCGGGCCAGGTGCGTATTCAGCCGACATTCAGTCGATCTTGCGCGCCAGCTTGCGTCCCGCTTCCAGGAAGGCATCCGAGAGGGGATCGCCGGCGGTGGCGCGCGCCAGGGTCAGCGTACCGACCAGCAGCGCCAGGCGCATCTGCGCAGCCTGTTCCGGCTCGCTCGCGGAAGTGGCTGCGGCGAGTTCGGCGAAGGTCGCCAGCATCTGTTTCAGGCTCTGCACATAGGCGGTTCGCACCGGCTTGCCGGCGGCTTCGCGGGCGACATCGCCGGCCAGCGCCAATGCGGGGCAGCCGGTGCCGGGATGGTCGCGATGGTCGCTGCCGAGGTAGATGTCGGTGATATCGGCAAGGGCGGCGGCCGGATCGCGATCGTGGCGCGCAATTTTTTCGGCGCGGCGCGCGGCGGACTGCTCGAACGCCTTGAAGCAGGCCGCCTCCGCCAAGGCGTCCTTGGAGTCGAAATGGCCATAGAAGCCGCCATGGGTCAGCCCGGCCGCCCCCATGATTTCAGCGACGCTTACGCCGTCGATGCCCTGTTCCTGGAACAGTTGTACCGCGACGGCTTCGATGGCGGCGCGATTTTTATCGGTTTGCAGTCTGGAGACGCGGGGCATGGCGATTCCCTGATAAATGTTGAAGGATGGATATGAATGGCGAACAAATTGCCGATGAACGCGATCAAAGCACCGAGGAAATGAATAATAAATGATGAGCATCATATTTACAATAGATGATGAGCGAAATTTATTTTGTATCGCCATGCCAAGAGACGCATCTTGCTGTATCTTCACTCTGTCGTTTGTCCCCAGTGGGCCAGTGGACGCAGATACGGCAAACCGCATGCATATCAAGGAGACGTTATGCAAACCGAGACAATCGGCCGCTACGAGGTAGAGTATTCAGGCGTGCAACTGGCCAACAGCGACCAATGGGGCGCCTGGGTGACAGTGTATGGTCCATCCTGCAATCCGATGCATCGCAATCCCATCATGCCGGCGCACAGGGTCGTGCCGGATTGCACTTTCGCCTCGGAAAGCGCGGCAGAGCAAGAGGCCAGGAAAGTCGCGCATGAACTGGTCGAGGCGCGCACCCGGAAAGCCTAGACCGCTCCGGGCCTCATCTGCCGGCGTGCGGCGTCAGGCGCAAACACAAACAGCATTTTTCGTTCAGTGATCGGGCATTTTCGGATCATGCCGAGCTTGCTTTGGGATTTTTGCGGGCGAAAATCAGAGCGGCCGCAGGATTGCCGTATCCGGCTGCCATGCTTCGATGATTTGCAGCCTGGTGCGCGCCTCGCCGGCGCGGACGTCGTAGGTATAGGCGATATTCATCGCGCCAACCAGGCTGGCCTGGCCGATGGCCTTGCTCAACTCCGTCAGGACGTGCGTGATCTGATTGATCTGCAGCATGGCCTCGCGGCACTGCGCGATGACTTCGGCGCTGACCACGGTCTTGCCGGTGGCGACGTGATCGATGAAAGTAATCAATTCGACAAAACGCTGATCGTGCGCCTGCCAGTATTCGCGAAAAGGCCAGGTATCGGGATCGCGGTTGAACGCGGCCATGTCGTCGTTGAGTTCGGCGTCGATGTCTTCCTGGGATTTCGGCATGGCTGGCAGTCTGGCGACAGTCCGTTGAATTCAGACAGGTCGGCTGACGCAGTCTGCAATAGGACACAGGATCTGTCCTAGCGTTCGCGCCCGGCGAAAATGACGACACCGCCGATCTGCGCGTTCTCAGGCATTTTAAAATAATTCGGTTCCCATTTTGGATTCAACGCCAATAAATAATAGCCGTCGATATCCAGCTTCAAGCGCTTGAAGGTGGATTCGCCGTCGGCGGTCGTGACCACCACGTCCTTGCCGGGCAGGGCTTCGGCGTCGGGATCGACAAAAATGATTTCGCCGTCGTGATAGCCGTCCTCGCCCGCCATGCTGCGTCCCACCACGCGCAGGCAGAAAGTGCGGGGACCATGCGTGACGGGGCAGGCCAGCCAGATCTCGGCTTCCGAGGGCAGATAGGATTCCTGCATCAAGCTGAAATTTCCGGCCTGCACCCAATTGATCAGCGGCACCTCGCCGTGGATTTCCGGGCCGGGTTCGATCCCGGCGCGGAGTTCCGATCGCAGCGCAGGACGCTGCTTGCCTTCGGCCAGCCACAGCGCATTGACGCCCAGCGCGGCGGCGATCGAGGCGATCTTGCGGGCCGAGGCGCGGGTGCCGGCTTCCAGGTTGCCGATCGTCGATTGTGAAACGCCGGCCAATTTCCCGAGTTCTTCTTGCGAGATGCGTTTTTGCTTGCGCGCCCAGCGCAGGCGTTTTGCTAAAGTTTCCATATTTGCACATTCATTCCAACGGATTGCGAGACCGCGAATGTAAACAGAAATTGCGACTGAATGGTGTTGGAGTACGGAAACACGTACGTAACAATTGTTGTTTGCAATAGTCAATAAAAGTGACAGGTCGGTGCAGTACTTTTTGTGATAATAGGCATGGGGCCGGACAGTCTGATTTCTTATGAATTTCCGGAACTTCGCTTGCAGCGCACAATCTGAGCAGAACTCCCTTCCTTATGCTTTCCCTGGCATGAGTTTTAACGCGCTTCCATGTATGGCGCGTTTTTTTTGCCTATTGCATTTTATGTCGAATTTTATTTTTTATAATTACCAATAAAATCAATTATTTATAAGCTTCTTTTAATGAATTGCTTTATGTTATTTTCCGACTCGGGGAGACGTCGTGCGTACGGCGCGAACAAGATCAGGTCGGTTTGCGCGACTGCGATGCATGGCAGGATCAGGCCTTCCTTTCTTTCTTCCGCGCTCACCCCCGGCCATTCGATCCGATACCGGATTTGCCCGCTGCGAAGCCGGCAGAGGCAGGTGCGGCAAGTGCCGTTGCGGCAACTGCTGAGCAGCACAATGCCGGCGTCGCGCGCCGCTTCCAGCAATGATGCGTTGTCATCGCTGGCGAATTGCCAGCCGGACGGTTCTATCCTTACGGTCAATGACGGCATCGCGAAATCCAGGTTGATTTAATGAATTTTTAACTTATCGAATATTGCTGCGCGCAGGCTGCGCGCGTAAGATCGTGAAAAAACAATGGAGTACAGAATGTCCGTTCATATGATCGTCGCGGTGCGTTTCAATACGGCAGGAGACCAGGTCGAACAAGTTCGCTGGGGACGGGCGGCGCGCGATGCCGAAGGGGCGCCCGGCTGGCATGCGGATGTGGTCGAGCAGGACGTCAGCCTGGTCATCGATGCCTTGCATTTCGGCGATGAAGTGGCCACTGCCTTCAAGGTCGGCAATGAAATGCTGCTCGGCCCGCGCATCCGGCTGACCCATGACCACGGCATCGAGGGCATCGATACCATCGACCATAACGTTCCGGGACGCTCGCTGATGGATCTGCCACGGTTTTGAGGGCGGGAAAGCAATGACATGATCGAGCGCTATCCCGGCCCCGCCTGGGAGTCCAGTCCCTGTATCAGTTTTTGCAGGATTTCTTCCAATTGCAGGAAGTCGAAGGGTTTCGGCAGCACGGTCACTGGAAATTCCAGGTTTTTGGCGATTTCCATGCCATATCCCGACGCGAATATCAGTTTCATCGAGGGTTTTTCGCGCGACAGCCGTTTGGCCAATTCAATGCCGGACATGCCCGGCAGGCTGATGTCGGTGATCAGGATGTCGAAATCCTGGTGCTGCAGCAGGCGCAGCGCGTCTTCGGCCGAGGTCACGCCATCGGCGGCGTGATCCAGGGTGCGTAGCAATTCACATAACATTTCATTGGAGTCGAGATTATCTTCGACCACCAGGATACGGGATAGGGGACGTGGCGCGCTCATGTGGCTTTCTTGATTCCGGTTCCGAATTCTGACCATGCCATAGCGGCCCGGTTCATTATATTCGGAGAAGCATCGATTCTAGCCCACGCGGCTCCTTCCGGCCTGCCAGACGGCGGCAATTTGCGAGGCGCTGGCCTGCAGCAGGCTATCGGCGTCGGCAATGGCTTGCGCCAGCGTCATCGGTCCCGGCACGATCGAAAAACAGCCGGTGAAATGCCGGCCCAGCTCGGCCAATGCCTGCCGGTCGACAGCCCCGGACAGCAAACTGCTGTCCACCCCGAAATCGCGCGCCCTGCGGGCCGCGACAAATGGCGCCTTGCCATGCAGGGTCTGCACGTCGCTGCGGCCTTCGCCGGTAATCAGCCAGTCGGCCTGCTGCAGATGGGCGTCCAGGCCGATATAGGTGCATACAGTCTCGGCGCCGGATTGCAGTTGCGCGCCCAGCATCAGCAAGGCATATCCCAGTCCGCCCGCCGCGCCGGCGCCCGGGATAGTGGCGGCCTTGCGGCCGACGGCCGCTTCCAGCAGCGCCGCGAAATGCGCCAGCGCGCGATCCAGCACCGCCACCTGATCCGGCTGCACGCCCTTTTGCGGGCCGAATACGGCGCTGGCGCCGTGGTCGCCGCAGAGGGGATTGTCGACGTCGGACATGCCGATAATGGTGGCGTGGGCCAGGCGCGGGTCCAGGCCGGAGGCATCGATACGCGCCAATTGCTGCAACGCGGCCGGGCCGGGCGGCAAGGCGGCGCCGGCGGCATCGAACAATTTGAGTCCCAAGGCGCGCAGCATGCCGCTGCCGCCGTCGTTGGTGCTGCTGCCGCCGAGTGCGATCAGGAAGCTCTTTACGCCCTGATCCAGCAAGACGCGGATGGCGTCGCCGATGCCTTCGGTGGAGCGTTCCGGCACCGGCCGCTGCATCGCCCGGGTGTCGGTGATGCCGACGATTTCCGCGGATTCGATGACCGCCGCGCCATCCGGCAGCAGTGCCGCCGGCGCCTCGCGCCAGGCGCCGGCGGCATCGCGCACCTTGAGAGTCTGTATTTTGCCGCCTGCGTGCAGCATCGCATCCAGCGTGCCTTCGCCGCCGTCGGCTATCGGGCAAAGGTGAAGGCGGGCGCCGGGAATGGCCTGCAGCACGCCGCGGCCGACGGCGTCCGCCACTTGGCGGGCGGTCAGGGAACCTTTGAATGAATCGGGGGCAATCACAATGACGGGGGTGTAGCGGGAAGGGCTGTCGGTAGGCATGAGCGGGTCGAAAAAAGGTCTCTGTAAGTGTCATGAAGCCGGATGGCGCGGCATTTTTTTCAGTGTACTAAATAAGCCGTTTGCAATAGATGAGTAATTTTATTCGATGCCAATGACTTGCATGTTTGCATGCCCGGCATGGCGGCATGGCGGCGGGAAGCCGGGAGGTTGCGCTGCAGGCGATCGTAACCCGGCGTAACAATCCGTAATCGCAATGGCGAATTGCGCGGGGCTGATGCAGGATCGGATTAGCCCGAATTTTTATCCTTTTATCTTGAATAGTGTTGTTGCTGGTGCTGTACTAACGGCTGGGAGAGCATGATGAAACGCATGATTTTACTGGTGCTGGCACTGCTGAGCGGCTGCGTCGTTGCGCCCTACAACGGGTACGATGCGGCATACGGTTCTCCCTATGGGGAATACCCTTCGTACGGGGTTTATTCGGCGCCGGCCTACGTCGGCCCATCGGTCTATTTCGGCGGTGTTTACGGCCATGGATATCGCGGCCATCATGGCGGCTGGCACGGCCATGGGCGTTGACGGCAGGCGGGCCTGACGGGGTTTCCAGAGGATTTGGTGTGGTGCGCGGGTTTTCATGTTGCTATACTCGGCGCGTGCCGCTTCAGGGACAGTTCGATAGCGCGCCTCGAGCGCGCAAGCCGCCCACCGAATCAGATGGAGACCGTTGATGATGTCATTTCCGCCGCTGTGCAAAGCAGCTTTTCCTACCGCTGCTTTTCACACCGCCAATGCGGTTTCTTTCAAGCTTTCAATCATGCGCCTCGTGCGCTTTCCGGGTCTGGCCGCAGGCACCGTGTTGCTGGCCTGCGGTGTCTCCGCGGCGCAGGCCGCCACCGTCAAGATCGGCCTGCCGGGCCCGCTTACCGGTCCGGTGACCCAATACGGCGACATGGTCCGCGCCGGCGCCATGACGGCGGTGGAGCAGATCAACGCCGCCGGCGGTCCCAATCGATTCGAACTGGTCCAGATCGACGATGCCTGCGAACCCAAGCAGGCGGTCCTGGCGGCCAACAAGATTGTCAGCCAGGGCATCAAATTCGTCATCGGCCATCTGTGTTCTGGCGCGACGATCGCCGCCGCCGACATCTATGAAAATGAAGGCGTCGTCATGATTTCGCCGTCCGCGACGGCGCCGCAACTGACCGAAGCCAAGGCGCGTCAATTCATTTTCCGCACCATCGGCCGTGACGACCAGCAAGCGCCAGCCGCCGCCAATTACATCGCGCGAACGCTCAAGCCGAAAAAAGTCGCAATCCTGCATGACAAGCAATCCTATGGACAAGGCCTGGCCAATTCGGTCAAGACCACGCTTGAGGCCGCCAAGGTACCGGTCGCCATGTTCGAAGGCATCAATGCCGGCGAAAGCGATTATTCCGCGGTGATCACCAAGCTCAAGGGGCAGGGCGTCGACGTGGTTTATTACGGCGGCTATTATCCGGAACTGGGCCTGCTGATGCGCCAGGCGCGCGAACTGGGCCTGAAGGCGGTGTTCGTGGGTCCGGAAGGCGCCGGCAACAAGAACCTGAACGCGATCGCCGGTCCCGCGGCGGAAGGCTTGCTGCTGACGCAGCCCGCCGATTTCTCGGCGGACCCGGCCAATGCCGCGATCAAGCAGGCGTTCCTGGACAAGAAGCGCGATCCGGTTGGCGGCTTCCAGATGCCGGCCTATGCGGCGATGCAAGTGCTGTCGCAAGCCATGGCCGCCACCAAGGGCAGCGATCCCGACAAGGTGGCGGCCTACCTCCATTCCCATTCATTCAAGACCGCCATCGGCGTCATCGAATTCACGCCCAGGGGCGACCTGAAGACCTTCAAGTTCGATATCTATACCTGGCATAAAGACGGCAACAGCACATTGACCAGCCGCTAAGCGGCCGTCCGCATTGCCATCATGAACGAACTGCTTCCCCAGCTTACCCAGCAACTGATCAACGGACTGAGCCTCGGCGCGATCTATGCGCTGATCGCCATCGGCTATACGATGGTGTACGGCATCATCGGCATGATCAATTTTGCGCACGGCGAGATTTACATGGTCGGCGCTTATGTCGGGCTGGTGACCCTGACCGCGGTGGGAACCCAGAACGGTTATCCGCTGGGCGTCGTGCTGGGGGTGGCGCTGGTGGTCTCGGTGCTGGTGACCGGACTGTACGGCTGGACGGTGGAGCGGGTGGCCTACCGGCCGTTGCGCGAGGGTCCGCGGCTGGTGCCGTTGATCTCGGCGATCGGCATGTCGATATTCCTGCAGAACTACGTGCAGATCGGCCAGGGGGCACGCGATGTGTCGGTGCCGGTGCTGGTATCCGGCGCATTCGAATTCCAGATGGGCAGCGATTTCATCGTGACCATTCCCTATGCGCGCCTGATGATCGTCGGCGCCACGCTGTTGTTGATGGCCGCGTTGACGCTGTTCATCGCGCATTCGCGGATGGGGCGCGCCTGCCGCGCCTGTTCGCAAGACATGCACATGGCGAACCTGCTCGGCATCGACACCAATCGCGTGATTTCCTTCACTTTCGTCCTCGGCGCCATGCTGGCGGCGGTCGGCGGCGTACTGATTGCGCTGACCATCGGCAAGCTCAATCCCTACATCGGCTTCATCGCGGGCATCAAGGCGTTTACCGCCGCGGTGCTGGGCGGCATCGGCAGCGTGCCGGGCGCGATGCTGGGCGGCATGCTGCTGGGGCTGGTGGAAACCTTCGCCGCCGGTTATCTGCCGTCGCAGTACAAGGACATCGTGTCCTTCGGATTATTGATCGCCATTCTGTTGTATCGGCCTACCGGCTTGCTGGGCAGGCCCGATATCGAGAAGGTTTGAGCCGGCGATGGATTCCATGACCAGAATTGCAAGTCCCTTGAAAAGCACTTTATCGGCGGCCGCATTGGCCGCTTTGCTGACCGCCGTGCTGACCATTCCCCTGCTGGGGATGCAGTTGCGGCTGGACGGCTACCAGGTGGTATTGCATGCGCACTGGACGCCGGTGGCCATCGCCGTGGCGGCGGTGTTCCTGTTCCAGTTGTGCAAGCCCTGGTTCAGCGGTTCCGTAAAGCGTTTGCGCGCCGCTGCCGCCGTTACGCCATTGCAATCGGCAATCGGTGCGTTCGATACGTCCTGCCGGGCGTTTTGCGACAGGCATCGACGCCAGGTCATGGCGTTGCTGCTACTGGCGGCCCTGGCCTGGCCGTTTTTCGGTTCGCGCGGCGCGGTCGATGTCATGACGCTTGCCCTGATCTATGTCGTCCTGGGCCTGGGGCTGAATATCGTGGTCGGCTTCGCCGGCCTGCTGGATCTCGGATACGTTGCTTTTTACGCCTTCGGCGCCTACACCTATGCGCTGTTGAATCAATATTTCGGCTTGTCGTTCTGGGTTTGCCTGCCGCTGGCGGCGATGGGCGCGGCCAGCCTCGGCTTCCTGCTCGGTTTTCCGGTGCTGCGCCTGCGCGGCGACTACCTGGCGATCGTGACGCTGGGCTTCGGCGAAATCATCCGCCTGCTGCTCAATAACCTGACCGGCCTGACCGGCGGTCCGGATGGCGTATCCGGCATTCCGAAGCCCAGCGTATTCGGCATCGAAATGGCGCGCCATGCCGGCACCGAAGGCGGCATGACCTTTCATCAATTGATCGGCCTGCCTTACCAGGGCGGGCATATGGTGATCTTCCTGTATTTGCTGGCGTTGATGCTGGCTGCATTCACCTACTTCGTTACCGGCCGGCTGCAGCGCATGCCGGTGGGACGAGCCTGGGAAGCGTTGCGCGACAACGAAATCGCCTGCCGCTCGCTGGGGATCAATCCGACCGCGGTCAAGCTTTCGGCATTCACGCTGGGCGCTGCATTCGCGGGCATGGCCGGCAGTTTCTTCGCTGCGCGGCAGGGATTGGTGACGCCGGAATCGTTTACCTTCATCGAGTCCGCGATGATCCTGGCGATCGTGGTCCTGGGCGGCATGGGGTCGCAAAAGGGTGTCATCGTGGCGGCGCTGGTGCTGACGGTACTGCCGGAATTCGCGCGCGGATTTGCCGAATACCGCATGCTGATCTTCGGCCTGGTCATGGTGCTGATGATGATGTGGCGGCCGCAGGGCCTGATTCCGTCGAGCCGGCCGCATGTGGTGTTGCCGCAATGAGCGCCTTTTTATTGAATGTATCGGATCTGTCGATGCGCTTTGGCGGACTGCTCGCGGTCGACGGCATCGGCTTCGAGGTGAGGCAAGAGGAAATATTTGCCATCATCGGCCCCAACGGCGCGGGCAAGACGACGGTCTTCAATTGCGTCAGCGGTTTCTATCCGCCGAGCGGCGGCGCCATCGTTCTGGATGGGGTCGATACCGCAGGCATGGCCAGCCACCTGGTGGCGCGTCATGGCGTGGTGCGGACTTTCCAGAATATCCGGCTGTTCAAGTCCCTGACGGTGGTGGAAAACCTGCTGGTCGCACAACACAATCAGGTCAATACGAATTTGCTGTCGGGCCTGTTAAAACTGCCGAGTTATCGTCGCGCGGAACGCGCCGCGCTGGACCGGGCTACCTATTGGCTGGAGCGGGTCGGCCTGACGGCGCTGGCCAATCGCGATGCAGGTACGCTGTCTTACGGTCACCAGCGACGCCTTGAAATCGCGCGCTGCATGATCATCGGGCCGCGTCTGTTGCTGCTGGATGAGCCGGCGGCCGGTTTGAATCCCCAGGAAAAAATCGAATTGCAGGCCTTGATCGAGCGCCTGCGCAGCGAGGATCGTGTGGCCGTGTTGCTGATCGAACACGATATGAGTCTGGTCATGAATATTTCCGATCGCATTTTGGTCATGGAACACGGCAAGGCCATTGTCACCGGCACGCCGCAACAGGTGCGCAGCGATGATCGTGTGATCAAGGCTTACCTGGGGGAAGAATAATGCTGCGCTTCGAGCAGGTGCATTGCCATTACGGCGCGGTCGAAGCGCTGCACGGCGTATCGCTGGAAGTGCGGCGAGGCGAAATCGTCACCTTGATCGGTTGCAACGGCGCCGGCAAGACCACCACGCTGATGACCTTGTGCGGCAGGCCGCGCGCCAGCAGCGGCAGGATATTGTTTGAAGGGCGTGATGTCAGCGCCATGCAAACACATGAAATCATGCGTCTCGGCATGGCGATTTCACCGGAAGGACGTCGCGTATTTTCCGACCTGACGGTGCTCGACAATCTGAAAATGGGCGGTTTCTTTGCCGACCATGCCGCCATCGAGGAAGGTATCGCACATGTGTTCGGCTTGTTTCCGCGTTTGAAAGAGCGCGCCGGGCAACGCGCCGGCACCATGTCGGGCGGCGAACAGCAGATGCTTGCAATCGGGCGTGCCCTGATGAGCAAGCCGCGCCTGTTGCTGCTGGACGAGCCGACGCTTGGGCTGGCGCCGCTGATCATCGCGCAAATCTTCGATATCATTCGCCGGATCCGGGACGAGGGCGTCACGGTCTTTCTGGTCGAGCAGAACGCACACAAGGCGCTGGGCGTCGCGGATCGCGGCTATGTATTGGAAAACGGCAGGATCGTGATGACGGGCAGCGGCGCCGAGCTATTGGCCGACGACGGCGTGCGCGCAGCGTATCTTGGCGCGGGATAGGGAAGCGGGCGAGAGTCACGACGAGAACGACTGTAAGGATGACTGCAAGCATTAGGGCGGACATGTCGCAGCCTTACTTTCCGGTTCGCTGGCGCGCCTGCTTGTCGCCGCCCAGGTCCTGCTGTATCCGCTTCTGCAGCAAAGCCAGCACCGCCGCTTCTTCCGGCGTCAATGCATGCATGTCCTCCACCAGTTTTTGCTTCACTTTCCTTTGCAGCGCGTTCAGCATGGTGCCGTCCAGGTAGCTGTCGATGAGCGCCGGATGCACATAGCATTTGCGGCAGATGGTCGGGGTATTCCCCAACTTCCTGGCGACATGTTCGATGGCCTGCACGATGTTTTTCTTGGCCTGCGCGGCGGAATCGAATTTCTGGAATTCCTGCAGGGCCATCGCGGCCAGCATGGTGCCGGCCCAGGTACGGAAGTCCTTGGCGGTATAGTCTTCCCCGGTGATGCCGCGCAAATAGTCGTTGACGTCGGCCGAGCCGATGGCATGCCGGGCGCCGTCGTCGTCGACATACTGAAACAGGTCCTGACCAGGTAGATCGCGCGTGCGGCGGATAATGCGGGCCATGCGCGGATCCTGCAATTTGACCGCATGCATCACGCCGCTTTTGCCGCGAAAATGAAACTCCACTTCGCTGCCGTCGATGCGCACGTGGCGATTGCGCAAGGTAGTCAGACCGAATGATTTGTTGGTGCGCGCATATTCGTCGTTGCCGATGCGCATCATGGTGGTTTCCAGCAGATGCACGATGGTGGCAAGCATTTTTTCGCGCGGCAGGCCGGGCAGCGCCAGCGCCTGATCGACGGCGCGGCGAATGGCCGGCAGGCACTTCCCGAAGCTGATCATGCGGTCGTATTTAGCCTCGTCGCGCACGCTGCGCCAACGTGGATGATAGCGATATTGCTTGCGTCCGCGGATATCGCGCCCAGTGACCTGGATATGGCCGTTCGGCCAGCGGCAGATCCAGACATCGTTCCAGGCCGGCGGAATCACCAGCGCCTTGATGCGGTCCAGCGTCTCCTCGTCCCGTACCGGTTCTCCGTCGGGCGCCCGATAATGAAAACCTTTTTGCGGTTCGCCCAGGCGGCGATATCCCGGCGTCGCATCGTTGACATAACGCAAGCCGTTTTGCCTGGCGACCAGCGGCGCGGCATCCGTCGCCGTTTCGCTTGCCTTGCCGCCGCCGGTTTCGGCGGCGGTTCCGGAAGAGGCGCCGGAATCCGCCTGGGTCGCGCGCATGGGTTAGCCAACGCTGAGCAAGTCGTGATACAGCCTGGTGGCGGCCAACCCGCTTGGGCTCCAGTGGGTATTCGGGCCGATGGCGTCGACCAACAGATTCATGATATCGGCCCGATTTTCCATCGCCGCGATGCTTGCTTCAAAAGCGCGCATGTCGGCGTCGGTATCGGCGTCATTGCGGTTGCCGGCACCTTCCTTCGCCGTATTTGGCGCGATTCTTTCCAGCAGCCGTTGGCGCGCCCGGAAACTGTGCGGACGCGGCAGCAGGGCGGCGGCATCGCCGACGATCCAGTCGGCGATGACCTGTTGCTCATATGCCGTGAAAACACCGAACATCGCGGCCCGTTCACTCTGGATCAACTGCCAGAAGCGGCTGTTTTCCACAGACTGATGGCGCTTGATCCAGCCGGTTTTTTGCAAGGTATCCAGCATGGCCGGAATCTGGCTGCGATCGGAAAGCCATTCGCCGACGGTGCGGTCGCCGATCCTGCAATAGTCCGAATGCACCATGCTGCCGATGACGGCCTTGTTGCTGAAGATCGACTTGACTTCATCTTCCAGCACGAAGCCGTCGATGATGTCCATGGTGCTTGCGCCGAGGTTGTTCAATTTATAACCGTTACGTACGCGACGATAGAATTCGGCGGCGTCGCCGAAATGCGGCATCAGCGCCTCCAATGCGCGCAAGGCCTGCTGCGCATGGCCGCTGGCGGCGTTGTCGATGGTGACGTGCAAGGTGAAATAGTAGGGATCGATGCCGAGTTCGTTCAATTCGTAGGCGGTGATCAACAGATGCAGCGGCAACTGTTCATAGCCCAGATTGAATCCGATCGCTTCCGGCAGGAAATCGTCGGCCAGGCAAGCCAGCGACAGCTGGATTGCGCCTTGCACATAATGCGCATCGTTCAGTTGGCCGATGGCTTCGCATTCTTCGAGCGCCAGCAGGCGGCGATACAAGGCGACATGGTTCTTGTCCATGACGCCGTCGCCGAGTTCTTCCAGATAGGTGCGGATCAGTGGCATGAAACGCTGATCCTGCCAGTGCGAAGCCATGCCGTATAACCAGGAGCCGTCGACCAGCTTGGTCGGCGCCACCGCGCCCAGGAAATGCAGTGCATGCGAACGGGTCGGAAAGAAACGCCGCGCGCCGCCCAATTTGCGCTGTTCCAGATAGGCGCGATAGGCATTGCCGGTCTGCGCCACGCCGGCATCGATCCAGGCGCCGATGTGCGCGGGATTATCCGGCAAGTCGTCAGCCGAGCTTTCAACCAGTGCCAGTTGAGCCTGCAGATAGCCGCGTGCCTGCTCGCGTGTCTGCGCGGACAAGGCGGAGGCCGGGACGCCAGGCTGGCCTAGCGTCCGATACAGGCGCTCGGCCCGGCCGAGGTTGAGGCCGAGGTCGGCTGGCGCTCGCGAGGACGCTGTATCTTGGCGGGGCAATGTGGCGTCTGGACTGCCCGATGTGTCAGGGTAGGTAAACGCGGTGGTTTCGCTCATGATGGTCATCTGCTTGCTTTCCCAGGGCGGGAATGGCTATTTTGGATGAAGAAATTATCAGGGATGCAATATGATTTGAATGTCGGTGCAAGAACTTTTGAGCTGTGGGAATGCACCTACCATTGCCGCGCGTCTGGATTTAGCGCCCGTGCGCGGGTATATTGATGCAAGCCGCACCGCCACAATAAAAAAGAGAGTCATATGAGTTTAACTACCAGTCTGTTCCTGATCCTGTTGCTGGTCGTCGGCAGTGCATTCTTTTCCTGTGCAGAAATTTCATTGGCCGCTTCGCGCAAGATTCGCCTGGATATCCTGTCGAAAGAAGGCAATGCAGATGCGTTGCGGGTCCTGAATCTGCAGGCGCAGCCCGGCAGCTTTTTTACCGTGGTGCAGATCGGCCTGAATGCGGTGGCGATCCTCGGCGGGGTCATCGGCGAGCCGGCGTTGACGCCGCATGTGGCAACACTGCTTTCGTATTTTTATCAGGGGCCATGGCTGGGCAGCATCAGCTTTGCGATTTCATTCATGCTGGTAACCTCGGTCTTCATTCTGTTTGCCGACCTGATGCCGAAACGGCTGGCGATGGTTGCCCCGGAAAAAGTGGCGATCGCGATCGTGCGGCCGATGCTGTTCTTTGTCATGCTGTTCAAGCCGCTGGTATGGTTCTTCAACGGACTGGCAAAACTGTTTTTCACGCTGTTCGGTTTGCCGCAGGTGCGGCTGGACGTGATCACGCCGGGTGAAATCCACGCCATCATGGACGCCGGCGCGCAAGCCGGCGTTCTCAAGCATCAGGAACACCATCTGATCGAAAATGTCTTCGAACTGGAATCGCGCTATGTGCCGTCGGCGATGACGCCGCGTGAAAGCATCGTCTACTTTTTGCTGACCGACGACGAGCAGCAACTGCGGCAAAAAATCATCGATCATCCGCATTCGCGCTTCCTGGTATGCGACGGCAATATCGACGCCGTGCGCGGCTACATCGATACCAAGGACGTCCTCAAGCGATTATTGAAAGGCGAACAGTTTTCGTTGCAGGACAAGGGCCTGATCCATGCGTCGCTGGTCATTCCCGACAGTCTCAACCTGTGGGAGGTGCTGGAGCGCATGAAGTCGATGGACGAGGATATCGCCATCGTTATCAATGAATATGCGCTGGTGGTCGGCGTCATCAGCATTACCGACATTACCGGCGTGCTGATGGGAAATTTGCTGAATATCTCTTCCGAAGAGCAGCAGATCGTCAAGCGCGATGCGGATTCCTGGCTGATGGACGGGCTGACGCCCTTGGCCGAAGTGATGAATGCGCTGGAGATCGAGGATTATCCGAATCCGATGGGCTTCGAGACCTTGGCTGGCTTTATCATGTACATGCTGCGCAAAATTCCGAAAAAAACCGATTTCGCGCTGTTCGAGGGCTACAAGTTCGAGGTCGTCGACATTGAAGGGCATAAGATCAATCAGTTGCTGGTGACGCGCCATGCCGGCGACAGGCAGGCCAGGGATGCCGGCGAAAGCATCTGACGCACCTGATATTTTCGCATCGTATTCCGGCTGATGTTCTCGCTGATGTTTCGACTGATATTCCGACCAACAGATGTCCCCGTTCATTGATAGGAGTTCATATGCGTCTCTTCAAACAATCCGCGCTTGCTGTTTCCCTGGCCGTGGTTTTTTCCGCCGCGGCCGCGATTTCTCTCAGCGACCTGAGCAGCAAGGATGCAAGCAGCGGCGTCAAGGCCGCGTTGGAAAAGGGCGCCGATGTGGCGGTCTCCAAGCTGGGTGTCCAAAACGGTTTCCTGAATAACGACAAGGTCAAGATCACATTGCCCGGGCCATTGGAAAAGGCCATGCCCTTGCTGCGCATGACGGGGCAAGGGCAGAAGGCGGATGACCTGGTGGTGCAGATGAATCACGCTGCCGAATCGGCGGTGGCGCTGGCCAAGCCGATGTTGCTGAACGCCGTGAAGTCGATGTCGGTGACCGACGCCAAGAATATTCTGACCGGCGGCGACACTTCCGTGACCGATTTCTTCCGCGCAAAAACCAGCCAGCCCCTGACTGGGCAGTTTCTGCCTGTGGTCAAGAAAATCACCGATCGCAACGGCCTGTCCGCGCAATACAACGCCGTGGTGGGACAAGTCGCAAAGAGCGGCCTGGCGTCCAGCCTGACTTCCGGCCCGCAGTCGACGGTGGAAGGCTATGTCACACAGCGCGCGCTGGACGGTTTGTATACGATGATCGGCGAGGAAGAGAAGGCGATCAGGGCCGATCCCGTGGGGACCGGCAGCGCCCTGCTGGGCAAGGTGTTTGGCGCGGTAAAGTGAGTTGTCGCCGGTTGCGGTGAAAAGTTTTTACCAGATCCAGAACATCAGCAGCCAGGCATAGCCGATGAGTGCCAGTGCGCCCAGCACCGGCACCATCGCCACCAGCCGGCGGCCGACAGCCTCGGTATGGCGTCCGGTGATGTTCCACGCCAGCCAGATGGTCCAGAGCATGGAGCCGATCAGCATGAAAGCGCGCACATCGTTGGCCCAGAATGTCGGCAGGCGTTCGCCGCGCAACAGGGAAATCGTGGTTGCCGACAAGCCGAGGAACACACCGCAGCCGGCGACCGGGATGATCGATTGCACCAGATGGTTGAAGCGCGAAGTCTGCCAGGCGCCCAGTGCGCGATTGCCGAGTGCGAACAGCAGCGTCAGCGCGGTGCCGAGCACCAGGCCGGTGACCAGGATATAAGCCACCACCAGCGAGCCGTCGAGCCAGCTGAATACATCGCTTTGCTCGGGATAGTTGGTGAAGATGAACCATGGCGCGTCGGTATTGAAGGGCCACATGATGTCGCGGTCGATCAGCCAGGTCGCCAGCGCCTGCTTGACGGTGACGAACCACGGGCTGGCGCTCCAATGGAAGGCGCCGATCGCGATGCCGAGCAGGCCGTATAGCGCCAGGGCGCTTTCCCACAGGCTATTGTTGGTCTTGCCGAAGTGAACGACTTCCTGTTTCGGCGGACGCCAGCTCAGCGAGATCGCATCGCGATGGCTGCTGCAACGGCCGCACATATGGCAGTCCGACGCGCCCTTCATCTTGCGCAGCGGCACCAGCGGCGCACAGTTGATCGGGATCACCTTGGTATGGTACGAGGCGCGCCACGCGTCTTCATTGACCTTGTAATGCAGCGGCGCCAGCTTGGCCAGCAGGCCGAATACGCCGTTGACCGGGCACATGTATTTGCACCAGACGCGTTTCTCGCGGCCGTACAGCAAACCGATGATGATCGCGCCCACGGTAGAGCCGCCCAGCACCAGCATGACCGCCTTGGGATACTGGTACACGCTGATCATCTGGCCGTAGATGGTGGTGATGGAAAAAGCGACGAAGGGCCAGCCGCCCCAGCGCAGCCAATGCGGAATGGCGCGGTTGATGCCGTATTTGCTGGCGAATTCGGTCAATGCGCCTTCGGGGCACAGTACACCGCACCAGACCCGGCCCAACGCCACCATGCTCAGCAACACGAACGGCCACCAGATGCCCCAGAAGGCGAACTGGGCGATCAGCGTCATGTTGTTCCAGAGATGCGCGGTTTCATCCGGCAGCGGCAGCATCACCGGGACGATCAGCAGCACGCCATAGACAAGCACGATAAGCCACTGCAGGTTGCGGATCCAGCCGGCGTTGCGCCGCATCCAGTCGCCGGCGCGCGCAAGCGGCGTCGGCCTGGGCGTCGGCGCCTGGGCAATCGGAATAGTGGGCGAGGCCGGGTTGATCATGGCTAGGAAGTCGTGGTTTTGGGCTGTTGGCTTTGTACGGCGGGACGCTGGGCGCGGGGGCGGCGTAATGCAATCGAAATAACCACCCAGTATACGATATAGATCACGACGCTCATCAGCACCGGCTGGGCGCGGTAGCCGGTCAGCATCGCCACCAGGCTGCCGACGGTCGAAGTGTCGTCCAGCAGCCAGGCGCTGTTCCAGATCGGCGTCATCAGTGTCGTGGTGAAATCGGCGTTGGTTATCCAGTCGACGTTTTCCACCAGCACGTCGACCAGTTTCTCAAGTCCGGTCAGCAGCAGGCCGGCCGCCAGGAACAGCAGGATGATTTCGGTGATCTGGAAAAAACGCCGCCATGAAAAGATCTTGCCGCCGAGTTGCAGTACATAGAAGGTCAGGAACGCCAGTGCCAGTCCGAGCGCCGCCGCCAGCATCAGCATGCCGCTGCTTTCGTTTTGCTGGCCGAGGCCGATGCCGTACAGGAATACCGCGGTTTCGCTGCCTTCGCGCGCGATGGCCAGCGCGGTCAACAGGAATACGCCCCACCAGCTGCCGGTGGCGACATTGCTCTCCAGCGAGGAAACCAGGTCGGATTTGAGGGTACGGCCATGCTTGCGCATCCAGAGCACCATCTGCACGATCAGGATTGCGGCGATCAATACCATCGCGATCTGGAAATAGGTCTGGGCATTGCCCGACAGGATTTCACTGAAGCCGACCAAGGCGGCGCCCAGTCCGACCGCCAGCAGGACGCCGGCGGCCACGCCGCCCCACAGATACGGCAGGCCGGTACGCGCGGCCCGGCCGCCGTTTTTCAGCCAGGTATAGAGGATGCCGACGACCAGCAAGGCTTCAACACTCTCGCGCCAGACGATAAATAAAACCTGTCCCATTTCAGTTCCTTACAGATAGCGGCACCGGCGACTCCGACCGGTGACTATTTTGCAACGATCACGCCTTGCGCTGTCGCCATGTGAAAATCGTCGAAGAATTTGTATTCGCCCGGCTGCATCGGCGCGATGACGACGAACGAAGAAGCACCCGGGGCGAGCACTTTTTCCTTGCGCAACTGTATGCTCTCGAATTCCACCGGCGTGGTGCCGGTGTTGTGAATTTCAATCTTGATCTTTTGCCCGGCCGGCACTTCGATACGGGCCGGTTTCAAGGCGCCGTCCTTGAGTTCGAGCTGGAAGGTGAGCAACTCGGCCGCATGCAGCGACATGCTCATCGCCAGCAGGGCACAGCCGGCCCATAACTGCTTGTTGCCTGAAATCATGCGGCACTCCGGAAATTGAAGCGGACAGCCAAAGGCTGAATCCCTTGAATCGGCTTAATAGCCGCCTTTTTTACCGACACCGGCAAAGGTGAAGTCGTAAGAGGCGGTGAACGGCTTCCACCATTCCTTGACGCCGGTTTCCTTGTCGATATGGCGGCCGAAATGGGCATGCTCATTGGCCGACGGCGGCGAGATCATCATCTTCAATGTGTATTTTCCGGGGCCATCCAGTTTTACATTGTCGCCGTAATGCGGCCCGTCGCTGGCCACCATCGGCATCATGTCGCCGCTGATGACCTTGTTCGAACCGGCCTTGCGCAGTTCGAACTTGATGACCAGGTCCGGCATCCAGTCGCCTTCGGCGAAACCGTTCGGATTATTGCCGATGGCGTGGATGTCGGCTTCCAGGTGGATGTCCGATTCCGATGCCTTGCGCATCATGCCTTCCGGTTCCATCGTGATCGGCTGCAGATAAACGGCGGCGACTTCCATGCCGGTGCCGGCCGGTTTTTGCGGATGGCCGATCGGATATTCGGCGGCCTGCGCCACGCCAAGGGTGGCGAATGAGAAAACTGATGCCAGTGCAAGGGTTTTTAGACTGATCACGGAAATACACTCCAAATGATAATGATTGTTATTAATTATAATTCATTCTTGTTCATTCGTGATGATTAAGTGATGTGACATGCAATAAAAAAGCCCGGCAAATGCCAGGCTTTTTTCACAGCTTGATTTCTACAATGAAATCGTTTTTATCGACCGCGCCCGCCTGAACGACGTGGCGCCGCCGGCCGTCCGGCCGGGCCGCCGCCGAAGGTTTTCGCCGGGCCGGCATTCGGGCGGGGCGCCGCGCCGCGCGATTGGCCCTGGCCCTGGCCGCCGCGTCCCTGGTTGCGCCCGCCGCCACCGCCGCCGCTGCGCAATTGGATGGGTTGGGGACGCGCATGCGGGTCCGGTTCGAAACCGGCCACCACCTCGCGCGGCAATTCGCGCTTGATCAGCTTTTCGATGTCCTTCAGCATGTCCTTTTCGTCCACGCAGACCAGGGACACCGCTTCGCCAGTAGCGCCGGCGCGGCCGGTGCGGCCGATACGGTGGACATAATCCTCGGGAACGTTCGGCAGGTCGTAATTGACCACGTGCGGCAACTGGTCGATGTCGATGCCGCGCGCGGCGATATCGGTGGCAACCAGCACCTGCAGGCTGCCGTCCTTGAATTCCGACAAGGCGCGGGTACGGGCCGATTGACTCTTGTTGCCATGGATCGCCATGCCGCTGATGCCGTCCTTTTCGAGCTGTTCGACCAGCTTGTTGGCGCCGTGCTTGGTACGGGTGAATACCAGCACCTGCGACCAGTTGTTGCTCTTGATCAGATGCGCCAGCAGGGGATGCTTCTTGTCGCGATCGACCGGATGGATTTTCTGCGCGATGACTTCGACGGTCGAATTGCGGCGCGCCACTTCGATCATGGCCGGGGCATTCAGCAGGCCATCGGCCAGCGCCTTGATTTCATCCGAGAAGGTGGCCGAAAACAGCAGGTTTTGGCGTTTTTTCGGCAGCGCCGCCAGGACTTTCTTGATGTCGCGGATAAAGCCCATGTCCAGCATGCGGTCGGCTTCGTCAAGGATCAGGATTTCGACATGGCGCAGATCGACCGTGCCTTGCTGCATGTGATCGAGCAGGCGGCCCGGTGTCGCCACCAGGGTGTCGATGCCGTTTTTCAGAAGCTTGATCTGGGGATTGATGCCGACGCCGCCGAAAATGACGGTCGAGGTCAGCTTCAGGTATTTGCCGTAGATGCGCACGCTTTCCTCGACCTGCGCCGCGAGTTCGCGGGTCGGGGTCAGGATCAGCGCACGGATGGGGGTATGGCCATTGATTTTGGCCGGGACTACCGCGGACAGGCGCTGCAGCAGCGGCAGGGTGAAGCCGGCGGTCTTGCCGGTGCCGGTCTGGGCGCCGGCCAGCAGGTCGCCGCCAGCCAGCACGGCAGGAATCGCCTGTGCCTGGATCGGGGTAGGAGAGGTATAACCTTGTTCGGTAACGGCGCGAACGATTTCATCGGACAGGCCGAGAGCGGAAAATGACATGAAAACTCAATACAGAATATCGGCCTGTCGCGGAGAGAGCGCCAGTCGCAGGCAAACGGGGTTTGGAAGGTCGGGAGACAGCGGCATTTGACTGGTGAGATTGCCGCACGGAGCGAAGTATAGCAGCGCATGACGCATTGCGGAAAAATTCCGCGGCGCCACGCGTACCGAAGCGTTACTGTTGCGCCAGGAACGGCAGCAGATGCGGCAGCACCAGGTCGCTGCGCATCATGCCTTCGAAATGGCCGATGCCCGGCAACGATGCGAAGCGGGCGGCCGGCAATGCAGCGGCGCAGCGTTCGACGGCCGCATGGCGGGCATCGTTCCGACCGCAGTACAGCAGGCACGGCAAGGCGATGCCCGGCAGTATGTGCTCCATCGACGGACGCCTGCGTTTCGCCGCTGCGCTGAGCGCCCACAGGTCGTTGTTCAGAACGTTGGCCTTGATGTCGTCGCTCAGGCGCTCGCCGAGGGCGGTTTCGAGCGCATCGATGAAGGCGGCGGGATTGCTGCCGTCGATGCCGGCGAACACGTCCCAGCTATGATCCTCGTAAGGATGGGCGGCGCCGATGATCAGCGAGCGCAGGCGATGCTGCTCCCGGCGCGCCAGGCCGTAGGCGACCAGGCCGCCCATCGAGTAGCCCATGAAATGGGCACGTTCGATCCGCAGTTCGTCCAGGATGGCAAGCACGTCGTCGATGCGTTCGCTCATCGAATAAGCGCGCAGATCGTGCGGCTTGCCGCTCAGGCCGTGGCCGCGCGCGTCCGGCATGATCAACTGATAGCGGTCCTTGAGTTGCTGCACGAAGCCGAAATAGCGCCAAGCCGACCAACTGCCGCCGAAACCGTGATGCAGTACCAGCGGCGGCCCTTCGCCGGCCACCTGGTAGTGCAAACGAACACCGTCGCGTATCAGAAAGGCCATGGCAGCAAGACGTGGGCGTTGATAAAGAAGGAAGCGCGATTATTTCGCGGCAGGCGCGCCGGCGAACGGTTCCAGCAGGGCGATGGTCTGCGCGAAGATCTTGGGGCTGCCGGCAATCACTTCGCCCTTGTGCAGATAATCGCTTTCGCCACTGAAGTCGCCGATCAGGCCGCCGGCTTCGCTGACCAGCAATGCGCCGGCTGCGATATCCCAAGGCTTCAGGCCTTTTTCAAAGAAGCCGTCGAGACGGCCGCAGGCCACGTATGCCAGGTCCAGCGCGGCGGCGCCGGGCCGGCGCAGGCCGGCGCAACGGGTGGTCATGATGCGGAACATGTCGATGTACTGTTCAAGCGCCGCCGTATCCGCGCTTTCGGGAGCGGCCGCGGCGCGGAACGGAAAACCGGTGCCGATCAGGGCATCGGCGATGCGGTCGCGCTTGCCGACCCGGATGCGTTTTTCGTTCAGGTAGGCGCCGGCGCCCTTGGTGGCGGTAAACAGGTCGTTGCGGGTAGGATCGTAGACTACGGCCTGGGTGATCTGGCCGCGTTGCTGCAGGGCGATCGAAACGCAGTACTGCGGAAAACCGTGGATGAAATTGGTGGTGCCGTCGAGCGGATCGATGATCCAGACGTTCTCGTTTTCGTTGTTGTTCTTGTCGTGCAGATTGGCGGAGGCGCCGGACTCTTCGGCCAGGATCGCATGCGTCGGATAAGCGCCCAGCAATACTTCGATAATGGCCTGTTCGGCGGCGCGGTCGACTTCGGTCACGAAATCGTTATGCTGTTTTTTTTCGACCTTGAGCAGGTCGAGGTCGAACGAGCCGCGATTGATGACTGTAGCGCCGCGGCGCGCGGCTTTGATCGCCGTATTGAGCATTGGATGCATAATGTTTTTATTCCGAACGGTTCCGTTAAAATGACGCCTGCATTGTCTGTACGGTGCGCCGGCTGGGCCGGGGCATGATCGACAGGACAGGCACCAAAGATGAATTAATGAGCGATGCGGTCGTCTGGCTGCATATTTTAGCTTTTCGCTTGATTCTGCTCTGCCACCAACCGCGTAATGTTGCTATTTTAAATGAACCAGCCCGAAAACCCCCAATCTGTCGATAATTCTCTTTTCGGGCGCTTGCGTTTCGTGCTGGTCGAGACCAGCAGCGGCGGCAATGTCGGCGCTGCCGCGCGCGCCTTGAAGAATATGGGATTTTCCGATCTGGTGCTGGTGAACCCGCGTTTCCCCGATGTCCTGCGGCATGAGCAGGCGATCGCCTTCGCCAGCGGCGCGCAGGACGTGTTGCAGTCGGCGCGCATCGTCGGCGGCATCGACGAGGCATTGCAAGATTGCAATTACGCAGCGGCGGTCAGCGCGCGCCTGCGCGAATTTTCGCCGCCGATCGTTGCGCCGCGTGAATTGGGCGTCCAGCTGGCGGGCGACGGGTCCTTGCGCGCGGCACTGGTATTCGGCAGCGAACGCTACGGCCTGCCGAATGCGATCGTCGAGAGATGCAATGTGCTGATCAACATCCCGGCCGACCCCGGTTATTCGTCGCTGAACCTGGCGCAGGCGATACAGGTGCTGGCATATGAATGCCGCATGGCGGCAACGGCGGTGGCGGAAGATGGCGCCGCATCGGCCCGGATTGGACGCGACCCGCAGGGCAGCCCGATCGGCTTCCAGGGCGAAGCCGCCGGCCTGGCGCAGATCGAAGGCATGTTTGCCCATCTGGAGCAGGCGCTGACGGCCATCGAATTCCTGAGCCCTGATAATCCGCGCAAGCTGATGCCGCGCCTGAAGCGGCTGTTTGCCCGGACTCAGCTTGAAACCGAGGAAGTCAATATCCTGCGCGGCATTGCGCGGCAGATACTGGCTACGCGCGCAAAATAAAACGCCCTCCGATCCGAGGGCGTCCTGCACGGCATTTCTTCAATCCGCTCGTCTTAATTGACGTCCGTCAATGCCGCACATCCGGCGCTGGGATAATGGTCTCCACCGGGGCATCGCTGGCAAACAATTGCGCGCAGTCGACCTTGTCGAAATCATAGTCCTTGCCGCAAAAATCGCAGTTGACCGCAAGATGGCCCAGTTCGACCAGCGCTGCGTCGATTTCTTCCCGCCCCAGCATTTTCAGCATGTTGCCGACCTTTTCGCGGGTGCAGGAGCAGTGGAACTGCGGATGTCGCGGCGGGAAGACGCGAATCGTTTCTTCCCAGAACAGGCGCTGCATCAGCGTTTCGATATTGGTGTTCAGCAATTCCTCGGTCCGCAAGGTCGAGCCCAGCATGGAGAGGCGATTCCAGGTTTCCAGATCGTCGGGCGGCGCGTCGATGCCGCCTTCGGTCGGCAGTTTCTGCAGCAGCAGGCCGCGCGCGACGTCGTTGTCGGCCGCCAGCCACAGCTTGGTGTCGAGCTGCTCGGAGCGATGCATGTAATTTTCGATCACGGTGGCCACGCTGTCGCCGTCCAGCGGCACGATGCCCTGATAGGGCTGCTGGCCGGGCATCTTGTCCTTGGGATCGAGCGTAATGGCAAAGCGGCCCTGGCCTTTGAGATTGACCAGTTGCTGCAGGTCGGCATCGTCGTCGATGGCGGCGCCTTCGACCATCTTGGCGGTGGCGCGCAGGCGCAGTTCGGCGTCGCACTCGACCACCAGCAACCGCACCGGGCCGTCGCCGTGGATCTGCATGACGATGACGCCGTTGAATTTCAGGTTGGCCGACAGCAGCGCGGCGGCCGACAGCATTTCGCCGAGCAGGGTCTTGACCGGGGCAGGGTAATCGCTGCGCGCCTGCACTTGCCGCCAGGTCGACGAGATTTCGACGAATTCGCCGCGTACGGGCGCGTTTTCGACCATGAACTTTTGCAGGGTGTCGGCGGATGCCGCGTCGTGCGCGACGTGGGTAGGCGAGGTGTGCTGATTATCCATCATGTCATCTTTTTCAAGCTGGTTTTAAATAACTGCGCCCGGGTAATGTAACTCTGCGCAGCGGCCTGCATCTTTGCAATATCTTCCGGCGACATGGTGCGAACCACCCTGGCCGGCGATCCGAGGATCAGTGAATTGTCCGGAAACTGCTTGCCTTCTGTCACCAGTGCGCCGGCCCCCACCAGGCAGTTCTTGCCGATCACCGCGCCGTTGAGCACGATGGCCTGGATGCCGATCAATGCGCCGTCGCCGATTGAACAGCCGTGCAGCATGGCCTGGTGGCCGACCGTGACATTGGCGCCGATCGCCATGGGAAAACCGGGGTCGGCATGCAGCACCGCACCGTCCTGCACATTGCTGCCGACGCCGATGGCAATCGATTCGTTGTCGCCGCGAATCGTGACATTGAACCAGACGCTGGCGCCGGCCTCGATGCTTACATTGCCGATGACATCGGCGGATTCCGCGATATAGGCGGACGGGTCTATCGTCGGTGCATCTTGCGCAAGCTGGTAAAGGGCCATGGTATGTCTTGTGCCTATTTCAATATATTGGGTTCGTTATATTCGTATTTTACCGCCCGGCCGGCGCCGGATTGTGGGATTGCATCTGAACTTCTCCCGGATCAGATTGCCATATGGGGGTGCTTATGATTCTTAATAGAGGGTAGATACAATGAAAACATGCAAATCTGTTGTTGCCTTGCTCACTATCGGTGTTCTGACATTGTCGGTCGCCGCCTGCAAGCCCGAACCGGGGCCTGCCGAAAAAGCCGGGCAGAAACTCGACGAGGCGCTGGGGACGGCGCCGAAAGACAAGACGCTGGGCGAACGCGCCGGCGAAAAGGTCGAACAGGCCGGTGAAAATATCCAGGATGCGTCCAAGAAGTAGCGCGGAAATGGCTGGCGCGGACCGGGCTTCTTCAGGCCGAACGCTGCCGCTCCTGGAAATCCTGCAAGCCCGTTACCGTTGCCGGTAACGGGCTTGTTTCGTTTTCGGCCTTGTTGATTTCCTCGATCACGCGCGCCTGGATATCGGGCGAAAACGCCAGCGCCACGTGGCCGATGGCATCGACCGCGATATTGCGCGCGAACGGCAGGTGCGAGGAGCGCTGCGGCGAGACGATATTGTCGTGATGCGAATAAATCGAAACAATCAGGCTGCGCAGTTGCTTGTTTTCGGATGCTTCCAGCAAATGCAGCCAGCGGCTGTCGGTGCCTTCCTCCGCGCGGCCGACCCAGTTCATCTCGCCGCAATTGATGCCGATGCCATAGTTGGCCAGCGTGGTGCCGTGGTGCGGTGTGCCGAGCGTGACGATCTTGCTGATGCCGTCGCTGCCGATATCGCGCAGGTAAGCGCGCGCCGCCAGGCCGCCCATGCTGTGCGCGACGATGACCACCTTGGCGCCGCCGGTTTCGGCGCGCACCCGCTGGACGGCGCTTTCTATCAGGGAGACATAACTGTCGATGCTGCTCAGCACCGGCTCCATGTCGAGCGCATAGTGGGTGATGCGGGCTTTCCGCAGCGCCTTGCTCATCTGATACCAGTAGCCGCTGTTGCAGCCGTAGCCATGGATCAGCAGCACCGGCAGGGTGGTGCTGTCGGCAAATACATGTTTATCGAATTGCCTGAACGGCAGGCCGACCGAGGAGCATAGCAGCGACGCGCCGAATTCCTGCAGGAACAGGGCGGCGTTTTCGGCAATGCCCAGGCGCCGGGTATGGCTGCCGCCGCCTTCGTACGGCAGGCTCAGCATGAAGGTGTTGGCGGTAATGATGGCGCGCATCATGACCACTGCCGCCGCGGCGATCAGCAGGGAGCTAAGGGGAGATTCGGTGAGCCAGAATTTCTGGATCGCGAGGAACAGCGCGGCAATGATGCCGAGCTGGACCAGCAGTACCGATTTTGCGATGCGAGCAATCATTCCGCCGATTGTACTTGATGTACCGGCTGCGGGGCGTCAAGCCAGGCTGATAATGCGCGTGCCGGCCAGCCGGTCGTGCAGGAACTGGCGTTGCGGGTCGAGATAGGCGGTAGACATCCAGAGCAGGAAATTGGCCGCCGGAATGATGACCAGCCACCAGTCTTGCGCGTGCAGGAGCCAGGCCAGCATCAGTCCGGGAATGCACCACAGCCACGCCAGCAGGAAGCGCGCCAGCGCCCGCAACGGCTTGATCGGGCCGCCGTCGCGCGCAACCAGGCGGATGCGCCAGGTTTTCATCGCCAGCGTCTGGCCGCCGTGGCACCAGAACCAGACGAAATAGCAGGTCAGGACGATAAACAGCCACAATTCGAGTCCATGCCGCAGGTAAATCGCGCTGCGTTGCTGCAGCAGAGTCGAAAACAGCCAGCCGGAAATGAAAAGCACGCCGAACAGCAGCATGCCCTCGTACAGCATGCTGAAAAGGCGGCGTTTGAGCGGGGCGTTATTGTCGACAGCATCGACTTTGATATCGGTCATGCGCTTGGTTTACTTGTTGTTGGGTGGACTGGCGGCTGCCGTGCCGGCCGTGGATGGCGCGGCAGGTGCCATCGGTATCGCAGGCGGTACTGCAGCGGGCGCAGGCGATGGATTTGCCGGAGCCGCCGGCAAAGCTGGCGAGGGCGGCTGTGTCGCGATTGCAGTCGCCGGCACGGTAGTGGCGGTGGTCGCGGCTGCGCGGGCAGGATCCGGTGCGATCGGCAGCAGCGACGGCGGTTTCGGCTTGATGCGCGAAATCGCGGTCACGGGCGGCCGCGACAGTTTCTGTTTGGATAACTGTTCCTTTTGCTCGTCGCTGAGCTGGAGGTACTGCTGCCACTGCGCGGATTTCTGGTCGGCATCCCATTTCTTGGTCCTGGCGTAGCTTTGCCGCACCGAGCGGCGTTGCGCGGGCGTCAACTTGATCCAGTCGCGCATGCGGTCCTGGATGCGGCTTTGTTCGGCCGGGTTCATGCGGGCATATTTATTGCCGATTACGATCCATTTTTCCTTGCGCAGGCCGTCCATGCCGTCCCATTCGCCGGCCAGCGGCGCCAACGCCAGTTGCTGGGCCGGGGTCAGGGCTTGCCAATTCGGTCCATTCGGAGATTTTTTCGGTGCCGGGGACCTGGCGCCGGCAGCCTGCGCCGCCCGCGGCACGGCGGCCGGGGCCGCGCTCGGAGATTGCGCTGCATCCGGTGCGGCCGCGGCGCCGCAGTGTTGACATACCATGAAGCTGCCCGCGATCAGCAGGACTCCCAGTAAGCCGCCGGCACAAGCCAGCTTGGAACGGATGCTCGGCATGAATTATTGATCCTGTTTCGCTATGAAGGCTTTGAATCCATGGTCCAGATAAGCGGAAATCGGCAACTCGTCGGACAGGATGGCGCTATCGATTTCCGCCAGCTCATCGATGCGATTGCGTTCCTCGGATTGATACAGGCCGACAAACAGGACGATGCCGAGCAGGATCGGCAACACGATGCCGAGGCGGCCAAGCCATCCCGAAAGGCCGAAGTGGTTGCGCGGCGCCGACATGGCGCCGCCGCCGGCGCCGGCAAGGCGTGGCGCGGGCTGCAATTGCGTCAGCGGCGCGCCCTGTTTCTTGCGCGACAGCGCGAGCGCGCGCGCGGCGGCCAGCCGTTCGGTGGCGGCGGCAGGCAGGTTTTCCAGATTGCGGTCGAGCGCGTGCCGCACCTTGTATGCGAACTGGAGGTCCTTCGCTTCCTGTTGTTGTTTGTTCATAATGAAATCCCTTTAGCTCGAAGTGCCTGCGCCAATGCATGCGTTGCTCGGGAGCAATGCGTTTTCACGCTGCCTTCGGAGCAACCCATCGCGGCGGCGGTTTCCGCAACGTCGAGGTCTTGCCAGTAACGCATGAGAAAGGCTTCCCGTTGACGCGCCGGCAGCTTTTGTACTTCCTCGTCGATGGCGGAGAGCGTCTGCGCCCGTTCCACCTTGTCCGAGCCCGATTCCGCGGCCGCCGTGCCGGGTTCCGGCTGGTAATGTTCCAGCGGATCGTAATCCTCCTGGTTTTCGGAATCGTGGCCGACGCTGGAAAACAGGCTGACCCAGGTGCTGCGCACTTTTTCGCGGCGGAAGTAATCGTGGATGGTGTTTTGCAGGATGCGCTGGAACAGGGGCGGCAATTCGGCGGCTTCCTTGTCGCCGTACTTTTCGGCGAGCTTGATCATTGCATCCTGGACGATATCCAGTGCAGCTTCATCCTTGCGCACTGCATACACAGCTTGCTTGAACGCGCGGCGCTCGACGTTCTCTAGAAAGTCGGCGAGTTCTTTATCAGTTGCCATGCACCGTCGCGCATCGATTCATTTTATTGTGGGTGGCCGCAGCGCCCGCGTAGTTGCTGCCGGGGAGCGTGCCCTGCCTGGGAAGTTTGCTGTGCGAATCGTAACAAAAACGTCGCTTTTACGCGAGCGCTTATGCGTTTTCCGGTCTTTTGCCGTGTTTTCGGATGGTTTTATCCTGGACGGCATGAATTTGACTTGACCAAAATGATGCAACGCATTACCGTAGCGTTCCACCTCGGAATCCTGGGGTGCACCCATGGTCTTGGTATTGACGGCGTAACACGCCGGCGACGTCAAGACGTGCTTTGAAAGAAACGAAGCTGTTTGTTCTGACCCGTGCCACAAGCGCGAGAATTTCGACGCTTTGCAGTATCACCCGGCTGAACGAGTGCCATAAGCGGTGTTTTGAACCCATCCGAGCGATGCGGCCAGGAACAGCGTGAAAGCGCAAAAAAGGAACGCCGGAATATATTGCCATTGCGAAAATTCGACAGGAAAGAACATCCGATCAATCTCCAATGGACCTTGAAAGGAATGTTGCATGAATCCCCAAGACAATGCGCCCATTACCGGCGCAGAGATACTCGTTCGATCGCTGGCCGAAGAGGGCGTTGAGCACGTATTCGGCTATCCCGGCGGCGCGGTGCTGTACATCTACGACGCCATCTACAAGCAAGACAAGTTTCAACACGTTCTGGTGCGCCACGAACAGGCCGCGGTGCATGCCGCCGACGCCTACTCGCGCAGCTCGACCAAGGTCGGCGTCGCGCTGGTCACCTCCGGACCGGGCGTGACCAATGCTGTTACCGGCCTTGCCACCGCCTATATGGATTCGATTCCGATGGTGGTGATCTCGGGCCAGGTGCCGTCGGCCGCCATTGGCCAGGACGCATTCCAGGAGTGCGACACGGTCGGCATTACCCGGCCTTGCGTCAAGCACAATTTCCTGGTCAAGGACATCAAGGACCTGGCGACGACCATCAAAAAGGCGTTCCATATCGCCACCACCGGCCGTCCGGGTCCGGTGCTGGTCGACATCCCCAAGGACATCACAATGCATACGCACGTTTTCGATTATCCGAAAACGGTGGAAATGCGTTCGTACAAACCTGTCGACAAAGGCCATTCGGGCCAGATCCGCAAGGCGTTGCAATTATTGCTGAACGCCGAACGGCCGATGATCTACACCGGCGGCGGCGTGATCCTGGCCAATGCGGCGCCCGAACTGAACCGCCTGGTCGACGCGCTCGGCTTTCCGTGCACCAATACGCTGATGGGCCTGGGCGGCTATCGCGCCGACAGCGACAAGTTCGTCGGCATGCCAGGCATGCACGGCACCTACGAAGCGAATATGGCCATGCAGCACTGCGACGTGCTGATCGCCGTGGGCGCGCGCTTCGACGACCGCGTGATCGGCAACCCGAAGAATTTCTCGTCGGTGGCGCGCAAGATCATCCATATCGATATCGACCCATCCTCGATCTCGAAACGGGTCAAGGTCGATATCCCGATCGTCGGCAACGTCAAGGACGTGCTGCAGGAATTGCTGGCCCAACTCGAGGCGAGCAGCGAGAAGCCGGATGCCGCGGCGCTGGGCAACTGGTGGAAACAGGTCAATCAGTGGCGCGACAGGAACTGCCTGAAGTATGCGGATTCCGACCTGCTGATCAAGCCGCAGTCGGTGATCGAAAAGATCTGCACGATCACCCACGGCGACGCCTTCATCACTTCCGACGTCGGCCAGCACCAGATGTGGGCCGCGCAATATTATCGCTTCAACAAGCCGCGCCGCTGGATCAATTCCGGCGGCCTGGGCACGATGGGCGTGGGCCTGCCGTACGCCATGGGCGTGCAGATGGCCAATCCCGACGCGACGGTGGCCTGCATCACCGGCGACGGCTCGATCCAGATGTGCATCCAGGAACTGGCGACCTGCAAGCAATACAACCTGACGCCGAAGATCATCCTGCTCAACAACAGCTACCTGGGCATGGTGCGGCAATGGCAGCAGATCGACTATGGCAGCCGCTATTCGAGCTCGTATTCCGAATCGATGCCCGATTTCACCAAGCTGGTCGAGGCTTACGGCCACGTCGGCATGAAGATCGAAAAGCCGTCCGATGTCGACGGCGCGCTGGAAGAAGCCTTCGGCATGAAGGACCGGCTGGTGTTCATGAATTTCATTACCGATCAAACGGAAAACGTCTGGCCGATGGTCAAGGCGGGCCGCGGCCTGACGGAAATGCTGCTTGGTTCGGAGGATCTGTAATGCGACATATTGTTTCTCTTTTGCTGGAAAACGAAGCCGGCGCCCTGTCCCGTGTAGTGGGACTGTTTTCGGCGCGCGGCTATAACATCGAAACCCTGACAGTGGCGCCGACCGAAGATCCGACACTGTCGCGCATGACCATCGTCACCAGCGGTTCGGACGACGTGATCGAGCAGATCACCAAGCACCTGAACCGGCTGATCGAAGTGGTGAAAGTGGTCGACCTGACCGAAGGCGCGCACATCGAACGCGAACTGATGCTGATCAAGGTGCGGGCGGTCGGCAAGGAGCGCGAGGAAATGAAGCGCACCACCGATATTTTCCGCGGCCGCATCATCGACGTCACGGAAAAGACCTACACCATCGAATTGACGGGCAACAAGAGCAAGCTGGATGCCTTCATCGATTCGATCGACCGGGTCTCCATTCTGGAAACGGTGCGCACCGGCAGTTCGGGTATTGGCCGCGGGGAGCGCATCCTGAAGGTGTAGTCGGGTGCGAACAGGATTTTCGATTCCATTCGGACCACTGAATCAATTCAATCAGTTCAATCAATTCAATAAAATTTACCAGGAGTAATAATGAAAGTTTTCTACGACAAAGATAGCGACCTGTCCCTGATCAAGAACAAGAATGTGGCCATCATCGGCTACGGTTCGCAAGGCCATGCGCATGCGCAAAACCTGAACGATTCCGGCTGCAAGGTCACCGTCGGTCTGCGCAAGGGCGGCGCGTCGTGGGACAAGGCAAAGAACGCCGGCCTGAACGTCGCGGAAGTCAACGATGCGGTCAAGGCTGCCGACGTCATCATGATTCTGCTGCCGGATGAAAACATCGCGCAGGTGTATGCCGAAAACGTAGCGCCGTTCGCCAAACAGGGCGCTACCCTGGCATTCGCGCACGGTTTCAACGTGCATTACGGCCAGGTGATCCCGCGGGCCGATCTGGACGTCATCATGATCGCCCCGAAGGCGCCAGGCCACACCGTGCGTTCGACCTACAAGCAAGGCGGCGGCGTTCCTCACCTGATCGCGATCCACCAGGACGTTTCGGGTTCGGCGCGCGACATCGCGCTGTCGTATGCAACCGCCAACGGCGGCGGCCGTGCCGGCATCATCGAAACCAACTTCCGTGAAGAAACCGAAACCGACCTGTTCGGCGAGCAAGCCGTTCTGTGCGGCGGCGCGGTCGAACTGATCAAGGCCGGTTTCGAAACCCTGGTCGAAGCCGGTTACGCGCCGGAAATGGCTTACTTCGAATGCCTGCACGAACTGAAGCTGATCGTCGACCTGATCTATGAAGGCGGCATCGCCAACATGAACTATTCGATCTCGAACAACGCCGAATATGGCGAATACGTCACCGGCCCGCGCATCGTGACCGAAGAAACCAAGAAGGTCATGAAGCAAGTGCTGACCGACATCCAGACCGGCGAATACGCCAAGAGCTTCATCCTGGAAAACAAGGCCGGCGCACCGACATTGATTTCGCGTCGCCGCATCACGGCCGAACACCAGATCGAACAAGTCGGCGAAAAACTGCGCGGCATGATGCCTTGGATCAAGGCCAACAAATTGGTCGACCAGGCTAAAAACTGATTTAAGTCAGAACCAAACAACCGGATTTGACTCCAAACCCGGTTATGTTTTAGTTTTACAAAAGGGCGTACTCGGTACGCCCTTTTTTTACTTGGAGAAGACAATGAATTTACGCATTCCCCTGAATCTTTGCATCGCCGCCCTCATCGCCACGGCCAGCCTGGGCGCGCAAGCCCAGGCGTCCGGCATTACCGCGACCCAGATCATCGTGCCGGCCTATGGCGAAGTGGTGCAGGCCAACGACCAGGGCCAGGCGACGCTGATGATCGAAGAGCAGGACAAGGACAAGGCGGCCGCTGCGTCGCGCGTAAATCAAAGGACCAGGCAGGGCATCGATCTGCTGCGACAGCAGGATCCTCAGGTCAAACTGAAAACCCGCGGTTATTACACCTATGCGGTATATCCGGAAGACCAGCCGCGCCCCAATGGCGCTTCGAGCAAGCCGCGCCAGCCGATCGGCTGGCGGGTCGGCCAGTATCTGGAACTGACCACCACCAATCTGCGCACCTTGCCGCAAACGATTGCCGCGGTGCAGACGCCCGGACCGGGCCAGATGACATTGTATGGATTGAATTTCGGCCTCAGTCCGGCCGCCGCCAGGCAATCGGACGCGGCATTGATCGATGCGACCTATAAAAACCTGACCGAACGGATCGGCTCGATCGCGCGCGCCATGAATCGCAATCCGGCGGACTTGCTGCTCGATACGCTGGATTTCGAGGGTTCGGGCAACTATGCGCCGAGCGAAGCGATGCCGAAGGCGATGATGATGCGCGCGGCGGCGCCGGCGCAGGATTCAGTGGCGGAGCCCAGCTTCGAACCCGGCGAGACCACGCTGACCATGCGCGCTGTCGGTAAATTGAAATTCAAGTAGAACTCGTTACATTTGTACCGCGCTCGACTAGAATGTGCTGGTTTCGCCGCAAGCGCGGCGAAGCGGGGCACAGCCCCGCAAGCCAATTGAAACGGAGTCACCATGGCAAGTTTTCGACGGCGTCGCGGTAAAAGCGGCGGCCCATCTTTTTCCCGTTTGTTGCGCGCCAAGAACATGGGCGGCGACTCGCTGGATCGCGACCTCGACGCAATGGGCGGGACGGCGCGGCCGCAACGGCGCCGTCGCGGCATCTACCTGCTGCCGAACGCCTTCACCACGGCGGCGCTGTTCTGCGGCTTCTATGCCATCGTGATGGCGATGAACCTGAAGTTCGACAATGCATCGATCGCCATTTTCGTGGCCATGGTGCTGGACAGCCTGGACGGCAGGGTTGCCCGCATGACCAATACCCAAAGCGAGTTCGGGGCGCAATACGACAGCCTGTCGGATATGGTGTCGTTCGGCGCCGCGCCGGCGCTGGTGATCTATGAATGGTCGCTGCGCGGCATGGGCAAGCTGGGCTGGCTGGCGGCGTTCGTGTATTGCGTCGGCGGCGCGTTGCGGCTGGCGCGCTTCAATACCAATATCGCCGTGGTCGACAAGCGTTATTTCCAGGGCTTGCCGAGCCCGGCCGCGGCGGCGATGGTGGCCGGCTTCGTCTGGGTGATGGACGACCTGCGCTTTGCCGGCGCCGACCTGAATTGGATCTCCTGGGTCATCACGCTGTATGCCGGCGTCACCATGGTCAGCAATGTGCCGTTCTACAGCTTCAAGGACATCAATTTCCGCAAGCCGATGCCGTTCATCGCCTCTTTGCTGGTGGTGGTGATGCTGGTGGCCATTTCCAGCGATCCGTCGAGCGTGCTGTTCGGCCTGTTCGTGCTGTACGGCGTATCCGGTTATGCGGTGTACGGCTGGCGCTGGTTCAAGGGCAAGCCGGTGGCGCTGGTGCAGCCGGCGGCCAAGGGCGAAGCATCGCGTGACCGGGAGCCTGAATAAGCGAGGTTCAAGCGGTAAATTCAGGCGCAATATACGGAAGAGGTCGGCCGCGCCGTGAGATTCCTGGGCGAGCCGAGTTGCCGGCTGCTGGCGCAGCCGGCATAAGGCCTGCGGCGTAGCTTCCAGGCCGCACTGCCGGGCCTAGAAGCCGAAACCTAACATGCCGTCCCTCTCATAGCGGGGGTCGGGGCCGTTTTCAAGTCCCCGCACGATGCCGTTGGGATCGATGTAGACAGTCATCATCGAATTCCACGCGCCGGCCTCGCGATAGCCGTAGTTCCAGCCGACATTCGGCGTGCGAGCATAGTGCTGCACCATGCTCGGCGCCCCGACAATGCGCAGCACATCGTCGGAATTCGAAACATTGGGCTTGATCTCGGCGAACTTGTTGGTGGTCCAGACCTGTTCGTAGGACTTCAGCCGGTCGTCCGGGCCGACGCGCGCCATATACGAATATTGGCCGTTATAGCCGGGGGCGTAGGACAGCAGGCGGTCCTGGCCGTCCTGGTAGACTGCGCTCGGCGGGCCGCGCTTGGCGACGGTTTCGGCTTCGGTATCGCCCACGGCGGGGGCGGGGCCGAACATGCTGGCGCAGCCGGAAAGCCCGAGGACTGCTGTAAAAACGAGATTTTTTGCGGAAATATTCATAAAAACTCCTTAATAATCAGGGCGCGGCACGGAATCCGTGGATGTTTTTTTTGCTTTGCGATATACTTCGCGCTGGTCATTTGGCCAATTTTTTATTTTATTCACGGTTTGCAGGGTTGTTGCCAAGTAATTACTTCGATTGCTTATTCCAATTTACTCCGCCTATCGCTTGTTAAGGTCTTAAATCATGTCTATCCAAAAAGAAGCAAAAGCCGCCATTATCTCCGATAATGCCCGCGCTCAAAACGATACCGGTTCGCCGGAAGTGCAAGTTGCGCTGCTGACAGC
>DASYEK010000068.1:0-33560 GCA_036499085.1 Herbaspirillum sp.
TTGATGGACGCCGTCGCGCTGGCGCGCAATGCCGCACTGGCGATCGGCGTCGATACCGGCCTCACGCATATCGCCGCCGCCTATTGCCGTCCCACCATCGAGCTGTATATCGCTTCGCCGCGCTGGAAGACCGAAGGCTACTGGTCGCCGCATATCGTCAATCTGGGCGATACCGGAACGGCGCCGTCGGCGGCGCAAGTCGGCGCCGCCATCGATGGCCTGCTGGGCCCGGCCGATCCGGCGGCCGAGCTGCTTTCGGACGAAGCGCATCGGTGGGTATAGGCGATCCATAAAGCGATCCATACGCGGGCGGAACAGGCATAATATCGCCCATGGAACAGCAAATCATCGAAAACGACCTGGCCGTATGGCAGGTCCTGAAACCGAATCCGGAATGGATTGCCGCGCTCGAAGCCGGCAAGGTCTTGTATTTCCCCAAACTGGCGTTCGAACTGCTGCCGTCGGAGCAAGCCTTGCTGACGCCGGCCGTGCGCGACCCCAAGGCGCGCAATATCAGTCTCGATGCACGCGGCCGCCTGAAAGGCGCCGCCGGCGATACCGCGACGCAACTGGCGCTGGCGCTGATGATCGGGCGCTTCCGCGAACAGGCGTTGGCGCTGATCAATTCCCTGCTGCCCGATTACCGAGAAAACCTGCGCCTGGCGCCGACCAGCTACCGCCCCATGCAGGTCGAGTCGCGCGCACAATCCTGGCGCGCCGACGATAAACGCCTGCATGTGGATGCCTTTCCATCGCGCCCGAATCGCGGCGAACGGATCTTGCGCGTCTTTGCCAACGTCAATCCGGATGGCCAGCCGCGCGTATGGCGCGTCGGCGAACCCTTCGAAACCGTGGCGCGGCATTTCCTGCCGCGCGCGAAACCCTACAAGGCCTGGCAGGCCGGCCTGCTGAAGTCCCTCAGGATCACCAAATCCCTGCGCTCCGAATACGATCATCTGATGCTGCAACTGCATGACGGCATGAAATCCGATGCCGATTATCAGGCCAATGCGCAGCAGGTCGCCATGCCGTTTGCCGCCGGCTCGGTCTGGGTCTGCTTCTCGGACCAGGCTTCGCACGCCGTCATGTCCGGTCAATACATGCTGGAACAGACCCTGCATCTGCCGGCGGAAAAGCAATACGATCCGCTCGCCAGCCCACTGGCCATCCTGACCCGACTTAGCGGCCACGCCCTGGTCTGATGCGCTTCCTTTATTCCATCGCCTGGTGGCTGGCAATGCCGTTCGTGCTGATCAAGTTATGGCGGCGCGGCCGCGGCGAGCCAGGTTATCGCCAGGATATTGCGGAACGTTTCGGCTTTTATCGGCAGTTGACCGCCGGTAAACGATTGCCGTTGCTATGGGTGCATGCCGTTTCGGTCGGCGAGACGCGCGCCGCGCAGCCGTTGATCGATGCGTTGCTGGCCGCCTATCCCGATCATGCCCTGCTGCTGACGCATATGACCGCCACCGGGCGCGCCACCGGGCAGCAATTGTTTTCTCATTACGGCGCGCGCTTCGTCCAGAGTTATCTGCCGTACGACACCGGCTGGATGGCGGCGCGCTTCCTGCGTTATTTCAAGCCGCGCGTCAGCATCCTGATGGAAACCGAAGTGTGGCCGAACATGGTGGCGCAATGCGTGCGCTATCGAGTGCCTGTCGCGCTGGTGAATGCGCGCCTGTCGGAACGCTCGCTGCGACGCGGCAAGCGCTTTGAAAGCCTGATGCTGGAAGCTGCCGGCGGGCTGCGGCTGGTCGCCGCGCAGACCGAGGCCGATGCCGACCGGCTCAAGCGCTTCGGGGCGGCCAATGTGCATGTCACCGGCAGCCTGAAATTCGACGTGGCGCCGCCGACGGCCATGCTGGAACGAGGCGCGCGATTGCGCGCGCGCCTGGGCGATCGTCCGGTGCTGCTGTGCGCCAGCACGCGCGAAGGCGAGGAAGCACTGATCCTGGCGGCGCTGGCTGCCGCGGCAGCCGACCTGGGCAATCTGCTGGTCGTCATCGTGCCACGCCATCCGCAACGCTTCGATGTCGTGGCGGAAATGATTGCCGCGCATCCTGCGCTGCGCATGCAACGCCGCTCGATGCTGGGCGATGCTGATGCTGATGCTGATGGCGTTGCCCATATCTTGCCGGCCGAGGTCAGGATTTTGCTGGGCGATTCAATGGGAGAAATGTTTGCCTATTATTCGGCCTGCGATATCGCATTCATCGGCGGCAGCCTGCTGCCGCTGGGCGGCCAGAATCTGATCGAAGCTGCCACGGTCGGCAAACCTGTGCTGGTGGGACCGCATACCTTCAATTTTGCGCAAAGCACCGAGGACGCAATCGCGGCGGGCGGGGCACTGCGCGTGACCGATGCGGCGGAAATGTTGCAGCAGGCATCGACGTTGCTGAACGACCGTCAACGATGCAATGTGATGGGAGCGGCAGCCGAAACGTTCGCGCGACAGCATCAAGGCGCCACCGGACGCACGATGGCGTTGCTCAAGTCTTTACTGGAGTAGGCGTCGGCCACAAGATGTGATTTGCGGTTGATAGCATCGATTCAAACTGAACCGGAGGGGCTGTTCAGCTGGGTGAGCGCATCCGCCTGACGGAAGCCCCGTTCGTTGGCATCGAAGGCATCGAAGGCATCGAAGGCATCGAAGGCATCGGCGGCCGACGGCGAGTCCCGCGTCATGGTGCTGATCGAGATTCTGGGCAAGTCCGTGGCGGTGCATGTCGCGCCGGCCAGCTTACGCAAAGCCAACTGAAAATCTGCCCTGTTGATTGCCCGTTTGGCAAAAAATCTTTCTCAAAGTCATGATGGTGTGGCACAATTCCGTTTGCCCGTCGAACTTGCGGCAGTTACCTTTGCAGCACTTTTATGTTCCGGACCCCGTTAAAAACCGCAGACCGCGCTTGCTGATCGCGAAACAGCATGGCGGTAGCGTTTTTAAAGAAAATCAAGGCGGTGTTCTGAAAAGTTTCCCGGTAATTCCATTTGCAAAGTACGCTTCCCGTCGCTAATTTTACCCTGCCATTGAACGTCGAATATTCTGAGACTGTATCTGCGTGGATATTAGTGCCCGCTGAACGAGCCCTTTGTACTAGCTGCGAACGTCGCATCTGTCGCCCTCCCGAATCAGAGCCTTTTGATTGAACACCCGAATCCACCCTAGTGCCGACGTCGCCAGCGAGGCGATCGGATGCGGCACACGCATCTGGCGTTTGTGGTCGTGCTGGCCGGTGTTTGGGATGGCCTGCGGGTGGGCGATGACGTGTTCATTGGCCCCAACGTCACTTTTACGAACGATAAACATTCCCGAAGCCGGAATACCAACTTCGTGAAACTCACGACCGTGATTGAGAATGGTGCTTCCATCGGTGCAGGCGCCGTGGTGTTGCCCGGCATCCGGATCGGCGAGAACTCCCTGGTGGCTGCCGGCGCCGTGGTCACGCGGGATGTGGCCGCCAACACCTGCGTGGTCGGCAATCCGGCTCGCGTGATGAAAAGAGAGCCTTCATGACGGAAACATTGCAACAATTCAGCGTGGATCAGTGCCGCATTGTTGAGCTGCCCAAAATCTCCGACCCACGCGGCAACCTCACTTTCATCGAGGGTGGGCGTCACGTCCCCTTCGATTTTAAGCGCATGTACTACCTCTACGACGTGCCGGGCGGCGCGGAACGGGGCGGCCACGCTCATAAGGCCTTGCACCAGCTCATCATTGCGATGTCGGGAAGCTTCGACGTGCTGTTGGATGACGGCAGGAAGAAGAAGCAGTTTCATCTCAACCGCTCGTACTACGGCCTCTACGTGTGCCCGCTCATCTGGCGCGAACTCAACAACTTCTCGTCCGGCTCTGTCTGTGTAGTGCTCGCATCGAACACATACGATGAGTCAGACTACTACCGCGACTATAGCGAGTTCCTGCGGGATATTAGGAGCCAACAGTGAACGTCCCCTTCCTTGATTTGAAGTCCACTTATCTCGAACTGCGGACCGAGATAGACGAGGCTGTCCAGCGGGTACTCCACAGCGGTGGCTACATAGGGGGCGCCGAGGTGGAGGTCTTCGAAAACGCCTTTGCGGACTTCTGTGGCGCACGCCACGTCGTGAGTGTCGCAAACGGTCTCGATGCGCTCAAGCTGGCCTTGCTGGCGCTGGATGTAGGACCCGGTGACGAAGTCATCGTGCCGAGCCATACTTTTATTGCTACCTGGCTCGCGGTAAGCCAGTGCGGCGCGACGCCGGTTCCGGTCGAGCCGACCGAGGGCGGGTTTAACATTGATCCGCAGCAGGTAGTGGCCCATATTACGCCAAAGACCAAGGGTATTATTCCCGTGCACCTTTATGGCGAACCGGCAGACCTCGATCCCCTGATCGACATCGCCAACCGCCACGGATTGTTTGTGCTTGAGGATGCGGCACAGGCGCATGGGGCGGTCTACCGCGGTCGGCGCATTGGCTCACATGGTCATGCCGTGGCCTGGAGCTTCTACCCCGGCAAGAATCTGGGGGCGTTCGGTGATGGCGGCGCGGTGTCGACTCAGGACGAGTCGCTGGCACGCCGTGTGCGCATGCTGGGGAACTACGGCTCACGCACTAAGTACGTCAACGATGCAATCGGCTACAACAGCCGCCTCGACCCGATACAGGCGGCCGTCCTGAATGCCAAGTTGCCCCGCGTCGGCGAATGGAATGCGCGCCGCAGCGCCATTGCCGAGCGGTACAACCAGGCCTTCGGCTCGCTGCTGGAAACACCCATAGCGCCCCAAGAACGCCAGGGACATGCGTGGCACCTGTACGTTATCCGCCACCCCGATCGCGACCGCTTGCAACAGCTTCTTTCGGACGCTGGGATCACGACCCTCATTCACTACCCGCGACCGCCTCATCTGCAAGAGGCATACGCCCAACTGGGCCTCGGTGCCGGCAGCTTCCCGATGGCCGAGCAATACGCCGCCACGGTTCTCAGTCTGCCGATCGGCCCACACCTGATGCCGGCCCAGGTCGAACACGTTATCGAGACTGTAACAAGAGTCGTGATGTCGATTCCCCAAGTATAAACAGCCGTTTCCAACGTACGCCCGCGAACGGCACAACGCCCCTTTACCATCCAGAAACATCCCAGGCAGTATCCTTCCGCTTTCGTCCCTGAGTGAGAGTGCGGCACGGGGGCGAGCTTGCCAGGATGCAAGACACTTTTTTCAACTCAAATCGTCTCTGATGATGGATTGACGTTCAACGCGCTTTCATTAACGCTATACTACAGCGCCGAAAAACTACAATTCCCCTCTCTTTTAAGATAACGCTGAACAATGACCACCCACAATAGCGGAATTCAAGATTCCGCGTCATCGTACCAGAACAATTCATTGACGTTGCTGTGGGCGCCTTGTATCGGCACCTTGCTGTACTTGATCGGCTCCCTACTGCTCTGTAGATATGGCCCTATCGACTGGCCGATACGTAACTGGGACAAGCTCTGGGCATTCAATGCGGTATACCTTTTGATGTTTCTCATAGGCTACGCCGTTGCATTGCGGCAGCGACATTGGTGGACCGGGCGTGGCAACGTGTCTGCTTCTGACGATTTCACTCGCCGTTTTTTTTGGCCAATCTTGGCTTGCGCGGCCTTGGTAGTCCTGATCGGCCACCGCAATTTCACCTATGCCCCCAGTTACCTCCCGACCACGTTGTTCTCCAACTTCACTTTCGGCTTGACCCATCCGCTAGAGGCTTATTTATACAAACTAAGCGATGAAGCACGACGCAATTTTTCGGGCAATCCATCTGTCACGCTTCTGTTCGGTGTGTTGGCCTTTAGCAAGTTGGTGCTTGTGTACATGCTGGTTTCAGGATGGCCGCAACTTTCGCGCTTGAAGAAGGTCCTGGGAGTCACCGTCGCCATCTTCCCAGTCGTGTCCGGCGTGTGCGTGGGTACGAACAAGCCTGTGTTCGACGTGGCGTTTGTTTTTTTGAGCATGATCTTCGCCTGCGTGTTCATAACTCCGCGCGCCGAACGGCTTAAGTTCATCAACGCGCGCCGCGCGCTGATTCTGTTGAGCGCATTTTTCTTCGTGTTTGCCGGCTGGTATTTCCAGCAGACCATGAATGCTCGGGCGCCAGGGCTGGTTTATGCCAAGAACCTGTCTTCAACGACGAGAGTAGTTCGCATTGAACCTCAGGTTCAAGGGTTTTGCGAGAGCTCAGGAGAGTGGGTGGCTAAAGGTTGTAGTCTTTTTTCCATGGGGACGATCTATCTGACCCAGGGCTATTACGGCATGTCGCTCTCGGTCGATATACCTCTTCAAACTACCTACGGGCTGGGCAATTCCAAGTTCATCGTCGATGCCTTGCTAAAGTACCAGGGGATCGACCTGGCCCCGCGGACTTTTCAGCAAAAAATCAACGGCCAGTGGAGCGCCACGGGCCAATGGCACTCCGCCTACAGCCAGTGGGCTAACGATGTTGGCTTCCCGGGTGTTGCGTTCGTGATGCTGGTGCTTGGCTTCTATGCGTGCGCCATCTGGAGCTCGGCGCTGGCAACGCACAATGCAATCGCGGTGTGCAGCATTCCACTGCTGGCAACGTTGATCATCTTCATTCCTGCCAATAACCAGGTGTTCAACATATTTGAATCGCTGGCGTCATTCATCGTATTGTTCATCGCCTGGGTGATTAGCCTCCTTATCAGGCCGCGCGCGCGAGTGCTCCTGCGCACGAACTGATCCCGACGCAATCTTTCATCAAGCATGTCTCAACCACTATCCACACTCGTGCACCGGCTCTGGGCTCATCTGGCCCAGAGGCGCAGGACCCAGATTGTCGTTGCATTACTGTTGTCCACGGTGACGTCTGTGCTCGAAGTCGCCAGCATCAGCGCCCTGCTGCCGCTGCTCAGCGCGCTGATCAACCCGAGGCAACTGGTTAACCTTCCGCTGGTCAGCAGCCTACTCGACCTTGTCGATGCCCGATCCGACGCCCAGATCCTCGCTTTCACCTGCCTTCTGTTCTGCTGCCTGGCGGTGGCGGCGGGTGCGGCCCGCTTTGTCTTGACAGTCGTCCTGGCCAGGCTCAGCTACGCCATCGGTTCGGACTTCGCGCTGGGCATCTACGTGCGCGCGATCCGGCGCCCATTCATCGAGCAACTGAAGTCCAACAGCAGCGATGTCATTTCTGCGGTCTCCATCAAGTCGGAGATCGTGGTCCGCCAATTCCTCTTCCCGATCCTGACCATCGCCAGCTCAGGTGTGCTGTCGGTAGCCATCGTGGCCTTGCTGTTCGTGGCAAGCCCGGTCGTCACTATCGCTTCATTGTTGTCTTTCGGCGCGCTGTACTTGGGCGTGCACCTGCTGACCCGCGAGCGGCTACGCCGCTCTGGTAAAACTGTCGACGTCGAGACCAACCGCATCGTCAAGAAGGTTCAGGAAGGACTTGGATCGGTCAGGGACATCATCCTCGACGGCAGTCACAAACTCTACGAGCACGAATTCGTCGCCTCCGACAGCCCATTGAGGCGGGCCGGAGCCGATATCCAGATCATCAGCCAGGTGCCGCGCTACGTGATAGAAGCTGGAGGGCAGGTGCTCTTCGGCGTGCTGGCCTATGTTCTCGCGTCCAGGGGCCTGTTATCCGAATCGCTGCCCGGACTGGGAGTGCTTGCGCTTGGAATTCAACGCCTGCTGCCCACGCTGCAACAGGCCTACGCGGCCTGGGCGTGCATCCAGGGCACCGAGCATGCGGTGGCCTCGACCCTCGAATTCATGGACCTGGAGCTGCCGGCCGAAGACAGCGCCGCCCACCCGATGTCTTTCAGCCGTTCGATCGACATCGACGCGGTGCACTTCTCTTACGGCGAGGGCAACCGCCCCATCCTGAACGGCATTACCTTCCAGATCAAAAAGGGCACCCGTCTGGGCATTGTCGGCAAGACGGGCAGCGGCAAGTCGACCTTGCTCGACATCGTGATGGGCCTACTGACGCCCACCGGGGGCGCCGTGCGCGTCGACGGTGTGGAGGTCGACTTCCGCAAACCAGGAAGTTGGCACAAGCTGGTAGCCCACGTGCCCCAATCCATCTTCATTGCCGACGCGTCGATCGGGGAAAACATCGCTCTGGGACTCGATCGAAAGCTGATCGATGTCGAACGCGTGCGCCGGTGCGCCGACAAGGCCCAGCTCGGTGACTTCCTGGACCAGCTTACCCATGGATTGGATACCGTGGTGGGCGAGCGGGGCGCATGGCTGTCGGGCGGACAACGCCAGCGCATCGGGATTGCCCGGGCGCTTTACAGGTCGGCCACCGTGCTGCTGCTAGACGAAGCGACCAGCGCACTCGACGAAAGCACCGAATCGGAGGTCATGCAAAGCTTAGAAAGGCTGGGTGACGACATCACCATCGTCATGGTGGCGCACAAGATGGCCTCCTTGCGCTCTTGCGATCAGATCATTGAGCTACGCAATGGGGCGATTCATCGCGTCGGTCTCTTTCAGGACTTCGCCGACGATTCTATCCTCGTTGACAAAGCGACATGACGACTGAGCCTTCAACGAGCAACGCCGATCGATGCGTGGTCGTAGTCAATAGTTGCGACGCCTATGCAGATGTCTGGCCGCTTTTCTTCGCGGCCTTCAACGACCGCTGGCCCGACTGCCCCTTCCCCGTCGTGGTCAACACCGAATCGCTCGACGCCTCCGGGCCTGGGCTTCGTGTCAGCCGCCATGTGATGGCGCCTGATCAACGGTCGTCGGCCTGGGGCGCTCGCCTGTTGTCGACGCTGAAAGATCAGTCGTCCGAGTACGTGCTGATGTTATTCGACGACTTCGTGCTCGAAGCGCCTGTGGACACGGAGGCGATCGACCAATGCCTCGCGTGGATGGATTCAGCCCCCGACATCTCGGTGTTCTATCTCTCCCACGTGCCCGGCGCCACACGCCCAGCCAGCCGCTACCCGGGCTTCGAGGCGATTCCCCGGCTGACCAACTACCGGCTCAATTCAGCTCCCGCCTTGTGGCGTCGTCGGCACCTGATCGAGCTCACGCGCGCTGACGACAACCCCTGGATATGGGAGTTGTTCGGTACCAGCCGCACCTTTCTTCATCGGGGTCGGTACTTCTGTGCGAGGCCTGGTCATGAAACCGTCTACCGCTACAATTACACCATGGGCGGCGCGATCTACCGTGGCAAGTGGGTGCCACAGGTGGCGGGTCCGCTGATCGAGCGGTACGGTCTGGACATCGACATGGATGATCGAGGCATCACGGGCGCGGAGGGCTCGCCCCGGACCCTGGCGGAAAAGCTGAGCATGCTCGCCCAGGGTTTCCGGGCTTCGGGCTGGTTGGCGCCGGTCATCGTCTGGCTGTTGCTGCTCTCCAAACATCGCGCGCGCAAAGGACATGCCTGATGGACTTCACCTTTGTCGTGATCACCTACAACCATGAGGCTTATGTGCTCGAGCACCTCGAGAGCATTGCCTACCAAATTCGCGAGCACGGACAAGGCTGCCGGTTCCAGTTGATCATTGCGGACGACGCGTCGAAGGACCAGACACTGGCAATGGCCAGGCACTGGTTGACCGAACACGCGAGCCTATTCGCAGATGTGCAGATCCACACGCAGGCCGCCAACCAAGGAACTTGTCACAACTACACGAAGGTTTGGCCGAGCGTGCGCGGCGACCTGTGCAAACTAACCGCGGGCGACGACGTGTACTCCTGTGAAAACTTGCTCGCAGAATGGCGGTGCTTGCAGGACCGCGACATGTCATCGGGTTATCCTCTGAACCTGATCGACGGGCATCTCACTTGGCCCACATTTTTCAACGTGAACATGGTGGCGAGCAACCGCATATACGGCGGCGGAGACTACATGAAGCGCTTGCTCGGCATCAGCTTCAACCACACACCCGGCATCATGTTTTCCACCCGGGTGCTTCGCGACGATGTGATCCGGGACTTCGTGCGGCAGTTTGCCGTCACCGAGGACTACCCTATGCACGTGAAGATGGCCGAACGCTTCTCTCCCTTGTCGTTTGCGCAGTCACCGCTGGTGCACATCTATTATCGCCGCACTATCGGCTCAACCTACCTGGTGCGCGGTGCCGCTTTCGACAAGGACAAGCTTGCGATCTTCAGCTACCTGAGAGATCACGTGGCTCGGGGTTTCGAGCGGTTGCTCATGAGTAACCGTATATTCTGCTACCGGCAGACCTCCCGATGGAAACGGCGCATGCTGAACCTCAACTACCTCGTCTATGGTGTCCGCGCCGTCCTGCATGGCCTAGGCATCCTGCGCGATTACAGTCGCCTGAAACCCGAGCTAGAGAAACACAGACTTCACTACCAGGCCATCCGTACCCGGGCCGAAGCACAGCGGGCTGCCTTCATGTGCGGCACCGACGGCCCGGGCCAACCCAATCGCGTATAGGAAAATTCAGCATGTCCTTCACTTCGAAATGCCTTCTCATTACGGGCGGTACCGGCTCTTTTGGTAACGCGGTGCTCAAGCGCGCGCTGCACACCGATATCGCTGAGATCCGCATCTTCAGCCGCGACGAGAAGAAGCAGGATGATATGCGCAAGCAGTACTCCCATCCCAAGCTACGCTTCTACATCGGTGATGTGCGCGACCGCGGCAGCTTGCAGCAAGCCATGCGCGGCGTCGATTACGTTTTCCACGCGGCTGCCCTCAAGCAGGTGCCATCCTGTGAATTCCATCCCATGCAGGCGGTACTCACCAACGTGCTTGGCACGGAGAACATGCTATCGGCCGCCATCGACGCCGGTGTCCGGCGAGTGGTCTGTCTCAGCACCGACAAGGCGGTCTATCCCATCAATGCCATGGGCATCAGCAAGGCCATGATGGAGAAGGTGATGGTGGCAACGAGCCGCAATCTGGAAGGCACTTCCACCGTGATCTGCGGCACTCGCTACGGTAATGTGATGGCATCTCGCGGATCGGTGATTCCGCTGTTTGTCGACCAGGTTCTGCAAGGCAAGCCCATCACGATTACGGACCCGGCCATGACGCGTTTCATGATGACGCTAGACGATGCGGTAGATCTGGTCCTATATGCCTTCGAGCACGGCCAGAACGGCGATATTTTCGTGCAGAAGGCGCCTGCTGCGACCGTGGAAACCTTAGCAAAAGCCCTCAGTGATCTGCTCGATATGCCGAACCACCCCATCAGTGTCATTGGCAGCCGCCATGGCGAAAAGCTCTACGAGGCCCTGCTGAGCAAAGAAGAAATGGCCTATGCCGAAGACCTTGGCGACTACTACCGCGTACCACCCGACAGCCGCGACCTCAATTACTCGAAGTACGTTGACCAGGGCGAGGCCAAGCTCACTCAGGCCCTGCACGCCGAGGAATACCACTCACACAACACCCAACGCCTGGATGTTGAAGGCATGAAGCACCTGTTGCTCAAGCTCGATTTCCTGAAGCGCATCCTGCGAGGCGAGACCGCCCGTGCGGAGGACTAACGTGCACGTCCTGATCACCGGCGCCGACGGTTTCATCGGCCGCAACCTGCGCCTTCGAATTTCAGAGCGGGCCGACTGGACAGTGACTCCGTGGACTCGGGACAGCGCACCCGATAGTCTGCGAAGCGCTATCGAACAAGCCAATGTGGTGATCCACCTGGCAGGCGTGAACCGGCCCAAGGAAGTCAGCGAGTTTCAAACCGGCAACGTCGACTTTACCGTCCGCCTATGCGAAGCCCTGGCGCAGGTGGCGTCTGCATCGAACCACAGGCCGCGGCTGATCTACACCTCGTCTACCCAGGCTGACCGTAGCAATCCCTATGGCGAGTCCAAGAGGGCCGCCGAATCTGCCATGCGGTCACTGTCCGAGGTCTACAGCCATAATGTGCACATATTTCGTCTACCCAATGTGTTTGGAAAATGGTGTCGCCCCCACTACAACTCCGCAGTGGCCACATTTTGCTACCAGATCGCACGCGACCTTCCCATCGAAGTGCACGATCCTAGCGCAGCACTGCAGTTGATCCACATTGACGACCTCATCGACAGGTTTTTCGAACTGTTGGATGGTGCTGCCACCCAACCTGACGCCCTCGGCTTTGAGACCTCCGGTCCGGTCTACAGCACCACCGTGGGTGCGGTCGCTGACACCATCAACGCGTTTCGCGAAAGCCGCGACACCGGGGTCATTGGTACGGTGGGCCATGGCCTCGGTCGTGCCCTGTACGCGACGTATGTCAGCTACCTCCCGATAGAGTCTTTCGACTATCCGCTGGTGTGCCACGAGGATCCGCGTGGCGTGTTCGTCGAGATGCTGAAGACACGGAACAGCGGACAGTTCTCTTATTTCACGGCCCATCCTGGCGTGACGCGTGGCGGCCACTATCACCACGCCAAGACAGAGAAGTTCCTGGTAATCCAGGGGCATGCCTGTTTTCGATTCCGCCACATGCTGACCGGAGAAACCCACGAAATCCATACCACGCCGCAAGCACCCCGCGTGGTGGAGACGATTCCTGGATGGACCCACGACATCACTAACACCGGCGAAGACCTAATGGTGGTGATGCTCTGGGCCAATGAAATTTTTGATCGACAACGCCCTGATACGATCGCGGCGCCCCTGTGAGGCTCATATGAAGAAACTTCATGTCTTAACTGTCGTGGGCACCCGCCCGGAGATCATCCGTCTCTCGCGGGTGATGGCGCGGCTTGATGAGTACTGCCAGCACGAGATCGTGCACACAGGGCAGAACTACGACTACGAACTCAACCAGATCTTTTTTGACGATCTGGGCATCCGAAAACCGGATCACTTTCTGGAAGCCGCTGGCGCGACCGCCGCCGAAACGATTGGCAACATCATAGCGAGCATGGACGGACTGCTGGCCCAGCGCCAACCAGAGGCGGTGCTCATTCTGGGGGATACCAACAGCTGTCTTTCTGTAATACCGGCCAAACGGCGCAAGATCCCGGTGTTCCACATGGAAGCGGGCAACCGCTGCTTCGACATGCGTGTACCCGAGGAGATCAACCGGCGCATCGTCGATCACACCGCCGATGTGAACCTTACCTACAGCGACATCGCCCGTGAATACCTACTGCGTGAGGGGTTGCCGCCGGACCTGGTAATCAAGACCGGTAGCCCCATGGCCGAGGTGCTCACCCATTACCGCCCGCGCATCGAGGCCTCCGACGTGCTGGGGCGGCTCGGTCTTCATCACGAGGAGTATTTTCTCGTGAGCGCACACCGGGAAGAAAACGTCGACAGCGACACCCGCTTCGAGGCGCTGGTGCAACTGCTCAATGGTGTGGCTCGGCAGTACGGTCTGCCTGTCGTGGTGTCCACCCATCCGCGCACCCAGAAGCGCGTGGACGCCACCGGTGCCCGGTTCGAGCCCGAGGTGCGACTGCTAAAGCCGCTCGGGTTCTCCGACTACAACCATCTCCAGATGCATGCCAAGGCCGTGCTGTCGGATAGCGGGACGATCACGGAGGAGTCCTCTATCCTTAACTTCCCGGCCCTCAATATCCGGGAGGCCCACGAACGTCCGGAGGGCATGGAAGAAGCGTCGGTGATGATGGTGGGGCAGTCGCTGGAGCGAACCTTGCAGGCACTGGCCATCCTGGAGCAGCAGCCTCGCGGCCAAGGCCGCCTGCTGCGTCAGGTGGCCGACTACAGCATGCCCAACGTGTCGGATAAGGTCTGCCGCATCATCCACAGCTACACCGATTACGTTAACAGAGTGGTTTGGAAACGCTACGGTGCTTGAGCCTTGAACATCCTGGTCGTCAGCCAGTATTTCTGGCCCGAAAATTTCCGCATTAATGACCTTGTGCGCGAATGGATTACGCAGGGCCATCAAGTCACCGTGCTTACAGGGCGGCCCAATTATCCGGCTGGTCAAGTCTTCCCTGATTTCCTGCGGGATCCCGCAAGCTTTGCCTTCTTCGAAGGGGCATCGGTCCACCGTGTACCGATGTTCGCGCGTGGGCGAGGTTCGCTGCGTCTAGTGCTTAATTACCTGAGTTTTGTTATAGGTGCCTGTCTCGTAGGCCCCAGGAAACTACGCGGTCTGAGCCCCGATGTGATCTTCGTTTTCGAAGTTTCTCCGGTGACAGTCGGTCTACCTGCGGTGCTCCTTGGCCGTCTGAAGCGGTGCCCTGTGGTATTTTGGGTGCTTGATCTGTGGCCAGAGACGCTAGCTGCCATCGGGGTAGTGCGCCATCCGCGAGTATTGGCAGCAGTGGGCTACCTTGTGCGTTTCATCTACAACCGCTGTACCCTGGTATTAGGACAGTCGCGCTCATTTTTGCAGAGTATTGCATACCACTGCGACAACCCAGACAAGGTTCGCTATTTTCCGAGCTGGGCCGAGGACGTTTTTCAGAACCAAGCTGATGCGCCGGCCTCGGAAATTCCAACCGCACCAGGAACCTTAAACATACTATTTGCTGGCAATGTTGGTGATGCTCAGGACTTCCCCGCCATCCTCGACGCGGCCGAACGACTGAAGCATCGACGGGATATCCGGTGGCTGATTGTCGGAAGCGGTCGACGGTCAGCCTGGGTCGAAGAACAGGTAAAGGCGCGTGGCCTGTCCGAGCGAATACTGCTGTTAGGACAATTCCCGGTGGAACGCATGCCATCGTTTTACGCGCAAGCCGATGCGCTACTGGTCAGCTTGAAGAAGGATCCTACGTTCAGTATGACAATTCCGGGTAAGGTGCAGTCCTACCTAGCTGCAGGTCGACCTATCGTGGGCATGCTGGACGGCGAGGGTGCCGACGTGATTCGGCGTGCCGAAGCGGGACTGGTATGCCAGGCCGGAGACGGGGCAGCATTGGCAGCGACGATCGAGCGGTTCGCAGAACTAACGCTTGCGGAACGTCAACGTATGGGGGTGTCAGGCCAGGCCTATGCACATGCAGAATTCGACCGCGAGACACTCATGACCCGGTTACTCCATCTGTTTGGAGAAGCCCGTTGTCTATACCAAGAGCAGAACCGTGGGAAAACGAGCAGATGAGCAGGTTGATCGATGTTTTGTCAATGAAGTGCATGTTCGGCCTGACTGAACTGCCTACTCCTCAGAAAGTGCAACTTGATACGGAGTATCGGCAGCGACGGTCATTGCTGTTTGATCTGAAGAACCGTGGATGAAGGCGTTGAAGGTTTTGGCAAGGGACGGAGTGTCGTATTGAGGTCTTCCATTTTTAAATTGGCCGTACCCATCTTGGCCTTGCCACGAGCAGCGAAGCGCTTTGTGGCTCTGTCCGTCGATCTGGGGCTCTGTGTCCTGACCGTATGGCTGGCTTTCTATCTGCGGTTAGGTGAGTTTTTCGCTCTTTCTGGCACAGCATTGTGGGCAGTGGGTGCTTCCGTGGGCATCGCGCTCCCCATTTTTATCGTGTCGGGGTTGTACCGTGCCATCTTCCGCTACAGCGGCTGGCCGGCGTTGCTGGCGGTGGGCCGGGCCGTCGGCATTTACGGCTTGTTGTATGTGTCGATCTTCACGGCCATTGGCGTGGCCGGGGTGCCGCGTACGGTGGGCATCATCCAGCCCATTCTGTTGCTGTTGTTTGTGGGGGCATCTCGGGCTCTGGCCCGTGTCTGGCTGGGTGACCAGTACCTGAGCATTCTCAAGCACGCCTCACGCCCCAAGGTGCTGATCTACGGCGCCGGCAGCACTGGGCGCCAGTTGGCCGCCGCCATGGCCAACAGCCACGAAATGCAAGTAGCTGGGTTTCTGGACGACGACGACCGTCTGCACGGTCACGTCCTGAATGGACAACCCATCTACAATCCGGCTGATCTTGACAGCCTGGCCACTACGATCAACATCAGCGATGTGTTGTTGGCCATGCCGAGCCTTTCGCGCCGTCGCCGAAACGAGATCCTGAGCCAGATCCGGGTTGCACACGTCGCAGTGCGCACCCTGCCCAGCGTGACCGACCTGGCCCAGGGCAAGGTGAGCATCTCTGACCTGCGTGAACTGGACATTGACGACCTGCTCGGTCGAGAACCAGTCATGCCCAACCACATCCTGCTGGCCATGAACGTGCGCAACAAGGTGGTAATGGTGACGGGCGCCGGCGGTTCGATTGGCAGCGAACTGTGTCGGCAGATTCTCTCCGTTGGCCCGAGCAAACTGTTGCTAATTGAGCAGAGTGAATTTGCTCTGTACGCCATTCACCAGGAATTGGAAGAGAAGAGGGCAAGCCTTGGAGCCGGCGCGGCGCCAGTGTTGGTGCCCTTGCTCGCTTCAGTGCAGGAAGACGACCGCATGCGCGAGATCATGTCGACCTGGCACCCCGACACTGTTTACCATACCGCCGCCTACAAGCACGTACCGCTCGTGGAACACAACCCGGCCGCCGGTATCAGGAACAACGTGCTGGGCACGCTGCGCACCGCTCAGGCCGCCGCAGATAACGGCGTGACCGACTTTGTGCTCATCAGCACCGATAAGGCCGTGCGTCCCACTAACGTGATGGGCGCCAGCAAGCGCCTGGCCGAAATGGCGCTGCAGGCGCTGGCAGCTACCCAGACAGGTACTCAAAGTGGCACCAAATTCAGCATGGTGCGCTTTGGCAACGTGCTCGGTTCCTCGGGCTCGGTCGTGCCCAAGTTCCGCCAGCAAATCCGTGACGGCGGACCCATCACGCTCACGCACCCGGAAGTAACTCGCTACTTCATGACCATCCAGGAAGCGGCCCAACTGGTGATCCAAGCCGGCGCCATGGCCAAGGGCTCCGACGTGTTCGTGCTGGACATGGGCCAGCCCGTGAAGATCATGGACCTGGCCCGGCGCATGGTCGAACTTTCGGGCCTGACGGTGAAAGACGAAGATTACCCCGAGGGCGACATCGAGATCGCCGTGACTGGCCTGCGCCCCGGTGAAAAGCTCTACGAAGAACTGCTGATTGGCGACAATCCTAAGCCCACCGTGCACCCTCGCATCATGAGGGCCTACGAAGAGTTCATGCCCTGGCCCAAGTTCCAGGCTAAACTCAACGCCCTGGAAATTGCTCTGAACGTGAACGACGTCGGAGTGATTCGCCTGATGATGCAGCAACTGGTGGTCGGTTACAAGCCCAGCGACGACATCGTGGACTGGGTGTACCTGGAGCAGGAAGCCGAAGCACAGGCGCTGGGGAGTTGATCAGCGTCAAATCGCATGGGTTCAGAAACCAACGTTGATTTGCATTTCAGTTCATGCCCGGGCCTGAATTTTCATCAGGTTTGTATCGAGGCGAGAATGCTTTTCATGAGCTATACTGCATCACCAAAAATTTAAGTCCTTGAGCCGATTGAGGTTTTTCTCCTCAAGTTTATCGGGTGTTCCAAACAGGTGTTCCACCTCACATTGATGTGATGCCTGTGAAATTAGCTTCCCGCCTGCGCCGTTCCCGATACGGCGTTTTTTATTTCCGAATCGTTTTTCCGAGAATTTTTGCTTCCATTCTCGGCCAGCCGAAATTCAATCGTATTATAGAAGACCATCCGCGCCTTACCATTAACCGCAACCTGATTTTGACACTGCCGAAACAGGTCTTCCTTGATTGGATCATGCGAGTCGATTTCAATCCGCCGGAGTTGATGCCGGAACAACTGTGGCAAGAGCAAGACGGCTATCTGGTGTCGGAGAAGACTATCGAACTGGTAGAGGATGCGCAACTCAAGCAATGGTTCGATATCCAGTGCCACCCGATGCTCCGGGCCCTTTTTTACCAATATTAGGAATATCACGAGGGGTAGACAGTTCTGAGCGGGCGCTTACCTTTTTTCCAGAAAGTCTTTGGCTGCTAGTGCAAGTCCGGCATCGACATCCAGCGGCGGATGCCATTTCAGCAACCTGCGTGTCTTTTCGATATCGACCTGCAGCGACCCGCACAAACGCTGCGCTACATCACCCTTGCGAACCAGTTTGGCGGCTAGTTGCAAAAGAATGGCAGGAACGGGGAACAAGCGTGCCTTCTTGTTCATGGATAAGGCAGTACGTCGCAACAGTGCCGTCGTCGATAAATCCTCGCCATCGCTGACCAGAAAAACTTGATTGGCAGCTGCCGGATGATCGATGCAGGTCACGATGAGATCAATAAGATTATCCAGCGCGACCATGCTGCGACGATTGCCTGTCAGCGCGCCTAGAGGGAGGGGAATACCCTTATTCATCCAATGCATCATTCTCAGAAAATTGGCCCGGACCGAAGGTCCATAAATCAGCACCGGCCTGATGATGACAATCTCAAGCCCGGTTTCTCGTGACAATGCCAATAAGCCTAATTCCGCCTCGTATTTTGAAACACCGTAAGCATCGATTGGCGCGGGGACGTCGTCGGCCTTGTAAGCCTGTCCCAACCGAGTTTCTTCGCCGTTGACCTTGATCGAACTGATGAAGATAAATCGGTGAACACCGGCAGCAGAAGCCTGTCGTGCCAGATTGAGCGTTCCGGCGACGTTGACCCGTCGGAATTCTTCAAGCGGACTGGCTGATGTGTCATTCATGATATGAACGCGTGCCGCGCAATGGATAACGACTTGAATGTCATTAAGCACCGGACGCCAGTCGGTATTGGCATCCAGTTCTCCCACTGTCATTATTTGCGCAGTATCGTCGATATTTGCGGAGCGGCGTGCCGTACCCCGCATCGAAAATTTTCTGTTTGCGGCAGGATTCGCCAGCAGCGCCTTTCCGACAAAACCTGTCGCACCTGTGATAAGTATATTCATGACAGTCTTTACTCTGCGGCCACTTCTGGCACCGGCGCCGCAGGCGGCAATGCCGTCCCCGTCACCTCGTTCAAGCCGCCGCCCAGCGAACGATACAAATCCACCGAATTGGTCAGCCGCAATTGCCGCGCCTGGATCAACGCCTGCTGCGCGCCGAACAATTCACGCTCCGCGTCCAGCCGGTCGAAGGAACTGGCGATGCCGTTCTTGTAGCGCAGATTGGTCAGATCGACGCGTTCCTGGGTCACCTTGAGGAAGGCTTCCTGCGCTTCGACCTGCTCGGTCAATGTTTCGCGGCCGACCAGGGCGTCGGCCACTTCGCGGAACGCGGTCTGGATGGTCTTTTCATAATCGGCCACCGCCAGGTTCTTGCGCACTTCCGCCAGAGTCAGGTTGCCGCGATTGCGGCCGGCATCGAAGATCGGCAAGGTCAGTTGCGGCGAGAACGACCACGCCCCGGTACCCGAATCGAACAGGCCGCCCAGCGTATTGCTGACGCTGCCGAACGCCGCGGTCAGCGAGATGCGCGGAAAGAACGCCGCGCGCGCCGCGCCGATGTTGGCGTTGGACGCCAGCAGGCGTTGCTCGGCGGCGCGGATGTCGGGACGGCGAATCAGCAGATCCGAGGGCAGGCCGGCCGGGATATCGGCAACGATATTCTGATCCGACAGGGTTTGCCCGGCCGGCAGGTTCTCGACATGTTTGCCGACCAGCAGCGTCAAAGCATTGTCGGCCTGTGCGCGCTGGCGTTTCAGCGTCGCCAGGGAAGTGCGGGCCGATTGCACCAGGGTGTTCGACAGGCTCAGGTCCAGCGAGGAGTCGACGCCGACATCGAAGCGTTTCTGCGCCAGGGTGTAGTCTGATTGGCGGCTGTCCAGCGTCTGCTGGGCGATCGCCAACTGTTCCGCGAACGAGCGCTCGGCCAGATAGGCTTCGGCCACTTGCGACACCAGGCTGATCTGCGCCGATTGGCGCGCTTCTTCGGTGGCCAGGTAAGACGCCAGCGCGGATTGGCTCAGGCTGCGCACGCGGCCGAAGAAATCCAGTTCGAAGGCCGCCAGGCCGAGGCCGACCTGATACGAATTGCCGGTCAGCGGCTGCCCGGTCGGCGATTGCGAGGCCGGCAGGCGTTGACGCGCCGCATCGGCATTCAGATTCAGGTTCGGCAGGCGGTCGGCGCTGGTGATGTTGTACTGCGCGCGCGCCGCTTCGATGTTCAGCGCCGCAGTGCGCAGGTCTCGGTTGTTTTCCAGCGCGGCTGCGATCAGCGCCTGCAGGTGCTGGTCCGGAAAGAACTCGCGCCAGCCCAATGTGGCCGCTTCGCGTTGCGCGCCGATGGCCGAAGCCGAATTGGCCGTGCCGGGATAGGCCGCATCCACGGGCGCTGCCGGGCGCTGGTAAGTTGGAATCAGCGAGCAGGCCGACAGCACGCCGGCGGCCAGCATCGCCGTGCTCAACCTGGCCAGGCCGTGAATTGAAAAATTAGACATTCTGGTCCTTCCCATTATTGTCCGGCGCGCCATCGTGGCCCAGCGCCGGGGTGTTGCCCGATTGGGCGTCATTGCCGTCATCGCCGTGCTTGCGACGCTTCTTGCCCGAGAACAGGGTGCGCACCACCACGAAGAATACAGGCACGAAGAATACCGCCAGCAGCGTCGCGGTAATCATCCCGCCCATCACGCCGGTGCCGATCGCGCGCTGGCTGCCGGAACCGGCGCCGGTCTTGATCGCCAGCGGCAGCACGCCGAGGATGAACGCGAACGAGGTCATGATGATCGGCCGGAACCGCAAATGCACCGCTTCCAGCGTCGATTCGATCAGGCCCTTGCCTTGCGCCTGCAGGTCTTTCGCGAACTCGATGATCAGGATCGCATTCTTCGCCGACAGGCCGACCACCGCGATCATCCCGACCTTGAAGTACACGTCGTTCGGCATGCCGCGCAAGGTCACGCCCAGCAGCGCGCCCAGGATGCCGAGCGGCACCACCAGCATCACCGAGATCGGAATCGTGGTGCTTTCATACAAGGCCGCCAGCACTAGGAACACGGCGATCAGCGACAGCATGTACAGCGCCGGCGCCTGCGAACCGGAAGTCTTTTCTTCCAGCGACTGGCCGGTCCATTCGTAGCCGATGCCCGGCGGCAGCTTGGCGACGAAATCTTCCATTTCCTTCATCGCTTCGCCGGTGCTCTTGCCGGGCGCGGCGCCGCCGGTGATCTTGTATGCCGGATAGCCGTTATAGCGGATCAGCTGCACCGGGCCGTTGATCCATTTCGAACTGACGAAGGAGGAGAACGGCACCATGGCGCCCGAGGTGTTGCGCGCAAACAGGCGGGTCAGGTCTTCCGGCTGCAGGCGTTCAGGCGAGTCGGCCTGCACGATCACGCGTTGCTGGCGGCCCTGGTTCGGGAAGTCGTTGGCGTAAGCGGAACCGAGCGATGTCGACAGCACGCTGTTGATGTTGGCGAAGGTGACGCCGAGGGCGCTGGCCTTGTCGCGGTCGATGTCCAGTTGCAGCTGCGGCGCATCTTCCAGCCCCTCCGGACGCACGCCGGTAACGATCTTGCTTTGCGCCGCCATGCCCAGCAACTGATTGCGCGCCGCCAGCAATGCCGTGTGGCCGAGGCCGGCACGATCCTGCAGGCGCAGCGTGAAGCCGACCGCGTTGCCCAGTTCGGGAATCGGCGGCGGATTCAGCGGGAACACCATCGCGTCCTTGATTTGCATGAAGGCGCCGAACGCCTTGCCGGCAATCGCATCGGCTGAATTGGCCGCATCGCGTTCGGACCAGTCTTTCAGCGGCACGAACACCAGGCCGGCATTCTGGCCGTTGCCCGAGAAGCTGAAGCCGAGCACCCCGATCACATGATCCACGCCAGGCTGCTTGAGGAAGTAGTCTTCCACTTTCTTCACGACTTCCAGGGTGCGGTTCTGGCTGGCGCCGGCCGGCAACTGGATGTTGGTCAGGATGTAGCCCTGGTCTTCATTCGGCAGGAACGAGGCCGGCAGGCGCACGTACAGCAACGCCACGCAGCCGACCACCAGCGCATACACCAGCATCGAACGGCCGGTCTTGGTCAGCAGGCGCGCGATCACGCCCTGATAGCCGGTGGCGGTCTTGCTGAATTTGCGATTGAACCAGCCGAAGAAACCCTTGCGCTCGTGATGCGAGCCTTTTTCGATCGGCAGCAGGATGGTGGCGCACAGCGCCGGTGTCAGCGTGAACGCCATCAGCACCGAGAACACCATCGAGGCGATCATCGACAGCGAGAACTGGCGATAGATCTGACCCACCGCGCCGCCGAAGAACGCCATCGGCACGAACACCGCGATCAGCACCAGCGTGATGCCGATCAGCGCGCCGGTGATCTGGCCCATCGCTTTCTTGGTGGCTTCCTTCGGCGACAAGCCTTCCTCGGTCATGATGCGTTCCACGTTTTCCACCACCACGATCGCATCGTCGACCAGGATGCCGATCGCCAGCACCATGCCGAACATGGTCAGCACGTTGATCGAGAAGCCGAACAGCAGCAGCGTGGCGAAGGTGCCCAGCAATGCCACCGGCACCACGATGGTCGGGATGATGGTGTAGCGGATATTCTGCAGGAACAGGTACATCACCAGGAACACCAGCACGATCGCCTCGACCAGGGTCTTGATGACTTCCTCGATCGAGATCTTGACGAACTTGGATGTGTCGTAAGGGATCTGGTATTTCATGCCGGCCGGGAAGTACTTCGACAATTCGGCCATCTTCTCGCGCACGGCGGTGGCGGTGCCGAGCGCATTCGCGGTCGGCGACAACTGCACGCCGATCGCGGAAATCGGCTTGCCGTCGATACGCGCCGAAGTCGAATAGCTCTGGCCGCCGATTTCGATGCGGGCCACATCGCGCAGCCGCACCACCGAACCGTCCGGATTGGCGACCAGCACGATCTTGCCGAATTCCTCGACGCTGGACAACTGCCCGGTCACCACCACGGTGGCCGAAATCTGCAGCGAGTCATCGCTGGGCAGATCGCCCAGCGTGCCGGAAGCGACCTGGGCATTCTGCGCCCTGATCGCGCTGGACACATCGTCCGGCGTCAGCTTGTAGTTGACCAGCTTGGCCGGATCGATCCAGATACGCATGGCGCGCTCGGTGCCGAACAGTTGCGCGGTGCCGACGCCGGGTACGCGGCGGATTTCGTTGAGCACATTACGCGATGCGTAATCGCCCAGCGCGACCGGATCGAGCTTGCCGTCTTCCGACGAAATGGTGATGAATTGCAGGAAGTTGCTGCGCGACTTGACGACTTGCACACCCTGTTGCGTGACCGATGCCGGCAGCCGCGCTTCCACCCGTTTCAGGCGGTTCTGCACGTCGACCGCGGCCAGGTCGGGGTTGGTGTCGTTGGAGAAAGTCACGGTAATGGTGACCGCGCCGGGCTGGCTTTGCGACTCGACATATTGCAGGCCGTCGGCGCCGTTCAGTTCCTGTTCGATCAGGCTGGTGACGCTGTCGTCCATGGTCTGCGCGGTCGCGCCGGGATAGGCCGCGGTGATCACAATGGTCGGCGGCGCGATGCTCGGATATTGCGACACCGGCAGTTTGGTGATCGACAAGGCGCCGGCGAGCATGATGAAGATCGCCAGCACCCAGGCAAAAATCGGGCGTGATATAAAAAACGTTCCCATCAGTCAGCCTCTTAGTTCGCTTTGGTTTGTGCTGCGGGAGCTGCCGCCGGCGGCGTTGCCGGCGCTTGCGCTGCCTGGGCCGGATCCTTCCACGGCACGGCGGTCACGGGCGCGCCCGGCTTGATTTTCTGCAGGCCTTCCACGATCACGCGGTCGCCGGCTTTGACGCCGTCCTTGATGATCCAGACATTGCCCTGCGAGGCGCCGGTGGTGACCGGTTGCGCGACCACCTTGTTGTCGGCGCCGACCAGCATCACGACCGAGCCGCCGACATCGCGCACCACGGCCTGCTGCGGCACGACGATGGCGTTTTCATCCACGCCTTGTTCCAGCCTTGCCCGCACGTACATGCCCGGCAGCAGAGTGCGCTGCGGATTCGGGAATTCGGCGCGCAAGGTGATTTCGCCGGTGCTTTGATCCACGCTCAGGTCCGAGAACAGCAATTTGCCCGTCTGCGGATAGGCCTGGCCGTCGTCGGTCACCAGCGTGACCTTGGCCTGGCCGCTGCCGGCGGCTTTCAGCTTGCCGTCGGCCAGCGCGCGCTTGAGCTTGAGCACTTCATTGCTCGGCTGCGTCAGGTTGACGTAGATCGGATCGAGTTGCTGGATCAGCGCCAACTGGGTGACGTCGGCCTGGCCGACCAACGCGCCTTCGGTGACCAATGCGCGGCCGATGCGGCCGGAAATCGGCGCGGTGACGGTGGCGTAGCCGAGATTCAGCGCGGCGGTCTGGCGCGAGGCGCGCGCGGTCAGCACGTCGGCTTCGGCGGTTTTCTGCGTGGCGACGGCGTCGTCGTATTCCTGCTTGCTGATGGCGTTGACTTCCACCAGCGGCTGATAGCGCTTGGCCTTGGCGGATGCCTGCGCGGCGGTGGCTTCGGCGCGCGCCAAGGCGGCTTGCGCGCTGGAGAAGGCAGCCTGCAACGGCGCCGGATCGATGCGGAACAGCACGTCGCCGGCCTTCACGTCGCTGCCTTCGCGGAAGGTGCGCTTGAGGATGATGCCCGGCACGCGGGCGCGGACTTCCGCGATGCGCGTGGCTTCCAGGCGGCCGGGCAATTCATCGGTAATGGCCAGGCGTTGCGGCGCCACCGTGATGATCGAAACCTCGGTCGGCGGCGGACCGCCGGCGGCCGCGGCGTCAGGTTTCTTGCCGCAGGCGGCCAAGGCGGATAAGGCGACTACGGCCAGCGCAATGCGTGTTTTACGGCCAACCAGGCAACTAACTAAGCTCATAGAGATCTCGCACGGTAAAAGTTGATTCGCGCTTCGAACGGATTCGGGGGCGCAGGATGAAAAACGAAAAGTATAAGATACAGACAGTTACTGCGCCCTTACAGGCGCTGACAATTTATTCAAGGCAAATGGCTTGCCGGCCGAAGATGGTTCGGGCCTGCCTGGTAGGACAGGGCGGAATGCAATCATATTGAACCCGCATCTTGAAGCGGATGCTATTATAACTACATACATCCATGAATGTATGTAGTTGCTGAAGATAAATTATCATTGTTCGTTTTAGTTGCAACGGAATCCCAGATGGCTAGAAATACGAAGGAAGAAGCGCTCGAAACACGCAACCGCATCCTCGACGCGGCCGAAGAAGTGTTTCACGCGCGCGGCGTCTCGCGCACCTCGCTGGCCGATATCGCCGCCGCGGCCGAAGTCACCCGAGGGGCGATCTACTGGCATTTCGAAAACAAGAGCGACCTGTTCAACGCCATGTGCGAACGGGTGCGGCTGCCGTTGGAGACCATGAAGGCGGCCGACAGCGAACTGTTTGTCGACGATCCGATGGGATTGTTGCTGAGCAATGCGGTGCAGGTGATGCGCCAGGTCGCGCACGATCCGCGTTCGCGGCGCGTATTCGATATCCTGTTTTTCAAATGCGAGTATGTGGAGCCGGACGATCCGATCGTGGTGCGCCAGCGCGAATGCTTCATGGCGGGCAAGGAAAAGATCAAGCGCATGCTGGCCGAAGCGGTGGCCCTGCGGCAATTGCCGGCGGACCTGGATATCGACCTGGGCTATGTGATGATCCACGCCACGTTTTCGGGCTTGCTGTCCGACTGGCTGTTCTGTCCGACCAATTTCGACCTGTCGCACAATACCGAAAACCTGTTTTCGGCCACTATCCACATGCTGCGCACCGCCCCGACCTTGCGCAGGCGCGCCACGGAATAGATCGAAACCACAGCCGAGTACGCCGTATCGTTCGATACGGCGTCCCGCTTCAAGGCGAAATCAGCAAGTAAGGAATCAGTACGGAATCAGTACGGAATCAGTACGGAATCAGTGCGGAGTCAATACGTCGGCATGGCAGGATCGACCTGCTGCGCCCAGGCGTGAATGCCGCCGGTGAGATTGGTGATATTGGCGAATCCTTGCCGCTCCAGGAATGCCGCCACCTGCATGCTGCGCGCGCCGTGATGGCAGATGCAGACGATTTCCGCTTCCGGATCCAGTTCCTGCATACGCGCCGGGATGGTGTTCATTGCGATCGGCAGCGACGCCGGGATGCTGCATTTTTCGAATTCCCAGGGCTCGCGCACGTCCAGCAGCACTGGCGCCGGACGGGACGCGTCGCCGATGCGGGACGCCAGTTCGGGAGCGGTCAAATGCTGCATGCGGACCGCGCCTAGAACGTGAAGTGGGACGGCTGGGTCGCCGCGTGCAGCGGCTTGACCACGGTTTCGAACAGTTTGACGGTGTCGTACACGCGATCGCCGGTGCGGGTGATGACCTGGGCCGACATGGCCGGCGGCTGGCCGACGAAAGCGACGATGCGGCCGCCGACCTTGACCTGCGCCAGGATGCTTTCCGGCAGGAACGGCAGCGAGCCGGAAATGATGATGACATCGTATTCGCCCGCGGCGCCGGCCTGGCCCTGGCCCTGCGGCCAGCCCTGGGCGCCGTTGCCGAGCTGCACGTCGACGTTGGCGATGCCGTAGGCCGACAGATTCTGTTGCGCCTGCGAACGGATAGCCGGATCGATTTCCACCGTGGTCACCTGGCGCGCCTTGTGGGCCAGCAGCGCCGCCATATAGCCGGAACCGGTGCCGATTTCCAGCACATGCTCGTGCTTCTTCACCGCCGCGGCCTGCAACACGCGCGCTTCGACCTTCGGCTGCAGCATGTTTTCGCCGCCCGGCAGCGGGATTTCGGTATCCATGAACGCCAGGCCCTTGTAGGCGGCCGGCACGAAATCCTCGCGTTTGACCACCATCAACAAGTCCAGCACGTCCTGTTCCAACACATTCCAGGGGCGGATTTGCTGTTCGATCATGTTGAAACGGGCTTGTTCAGTGTTCATTTGCGTCGCTCAATGGGTAGAAATGGGATAGAAGACAACAGAATAACGCAGCATTTTATCATCCCAAAATAATGGCGTCCGGCCAATCTCGGAACCGGGAACAAATCGATTGCCGGCGTCCTCATAATAATTCGAAATATCCCCAGGAATCGTCCTTGCCGAATCTCCCGCCATCCGACCTTGCTCCAGCCGGTCCGGGCTTCGGCAGGGATACAATGCAGGCACGCCGGATGTCGGCGGATTTTGTCAGACCCATCAGGATTTCATGGATTGCAGAGAAAATTGCGGCGCATGCTGCACCGCGCCGTCGATTTCGAGCGCCATTCCAGGCATGCCGGACGGGAAACCAGCCGGCGTGCGCTGCGTCCAGCTGGCGGCGGACAATCGCTGCCGCATCTTCGGCCGCGCCGATCGTCCTTCCTGCTGTTCCGGCCTGCAGCCGTCGCGCGAGATGTGCGGCGACACGCGGGAGGCCGCCATGTTCTGGCTTGCGGAACTGGAGCAGGCCACCCTTCCCACGGTAGAATAAGGCCAATTTACGGCGCACCCCTCGGCATCTCCCCCCAATTCACTTCCAAACGGCACGCATGGACACAATACTGGCACTCAAAGCGATCATCATGGGCATCGTCGAAGGACTCACCGAGTTCCTGCCGATTTCCTCCACCGGCCACCTGATTCTGGCCGGCAGCCTGCTGGACTTCACCAGCCCCGCGTTTCCGAAAGAAAAAGCCGATGTCTTCGAGATCGTGATCCAGGCCGGCGCCATCCTTGCCGTGTGCTGGGAATACCGCAGCCGCATCGCGACCGTGGTCGGCGGCCTGTTTTCCGAACGCAAGTCGCAGCGCCTGGTGATCAACCTGATCGTGGCGTTCCTGCCGGCGGCGATTCTCGGCGTTCTGTTCAGCAAGGCCATCAAGGCGCATCTGTTTTCGGCGGTGCCGGTGGCGACGGCGTTTATCGTCGGCGGCCTGATCATCCTGTGGGTGGAGCGGCGCCATCATCGCCACGGCAGCCGCGATTTCGCGCGCATCGAGACGGTGGACGACATGTCCGTGGTCGATGCCTTCAAGGTCGGCTGCGCGCAGATGTTCGCGCTGATTCCCGGCACCAGCCGTTCCGGCGCCACGATCATCGGCGGCATGCTGTTCGGCCTGTCGCGCAAGGCGGCCACCGAGTTCTCGTTCTTCCTGGCGATCCCGACCCTGTTCGGCGCCACCATCTACTCCCTGTACAAAGCGCGCGCGCTGCTGGAATCTTCCGACGTGCCGCTGTTCACCATCGGCACGCTGGCCGCATTCATTTCGGCATTCCTGTGCGTGCGCTGGCTGCTGCGCTACATCAGCAATCACGATTTCACCCTGTTCGCCTGGTACCGCATCGCCTTCGGCATCGTCATCCTCGTTACCGCCTATTACGGCCTGGTGGTCTGGGCGGATTGATGGCATTGGTCATGGAAAGTCCGGCGGTACAAGACGGCAAGAGCGCCAAGGCGCTCGATATTCTGCAGACGGTATTCGGTTATCCCTCGTTTCGCGGCGAACAGCAGGCCATCGTCGAGCAGGTATTGCGCGGCGGCGATGCGCTGGTGCTGATGCCGACCGGCGGCGGCAAGTCGCTCTGCTATCAGATTCCGGCACTGGTGCGCGAAGGCGTGGGCGTGGTGGTGTCGCCCCTGATCGCCCTGATGCAGGACCAGGTCGATGCCCTGGCCGAAGTCGGCGTGCGCGCCGCCTTCCTCAATTCCACCCAGACCTACGAAGAAGCGTCCGAGATCGAACGCCGCGTGCGGCGCGGCGAGATCGACCTGGTCTACGTCGCGCCGGAACGGCTGATGACGCCGCGCTGCCTCGATCTGCTGGAACAGTCGAACATCGCCCTGTTCGCGATCGACGAGGCGCATTGCGTTTCGCAATGGGGCCATGATTTCCGGCCCGAATACATCAAGCTGTCGGTGCTGCACGAACGTTTTCCGCATGTGCCGCGCATCGCGCTCACGGCGACCGCCGACCGGCAGACCCGCGAAGAAATCATCCATCGCCTGCAACTGGAACAGGCGCGGCAGTTCGTGGCCTCGTTCGACCGGCCCAACATTCGCTACCAGATCGTCGAAAAGGCCAACGGCCGCAAGCAATTGCTCGATTTCATCCAGGGCGCGCACGGCGGCGAGGCCGGCATCGTGTATTGCCTGTCGCGCAAAAAGGTGGAAGAGACCGCCGAATTCCTGGTCGAGAACGGCATTGCCGCTTTGCCGTATCACGCCGGCATGGATTACCAGAAACGTACCGCGCACCAGGCCCGCTTCCTGCGCGAGGAAGGCATCGTGATGGTCGCCACCATCGCCTTCGGCATGGGCATCGACAAGCCCGACGTGCGCTTCGTCGCGCATCTGGATCTGCCGAAAAGCATCGAGGGCTATTACCAGGAAACTGGGCGCGCCGGCCGCGACGGCGGGCCTGCGCAAGCCTGGATGGCCTATGGCCTGCAGGACGTGGTGCAGCAGCGCCGCATGATCGAGGAATCCGACGCCGACGAAACCTTCAAGCGCGTGCTCGGCGTCAAGCTCGATGCCATGCTGGGCTTGTGCGAAACGCTGCACTGCCGCCGCATGCGCCTGCTGGAATATTTCGGCCAGGACGCCGCGCCTTGCGGCAATTGCGATACCTGCCTGACGCCGCCGGTATCCTTCGACGCCACCGTGATGGTGCAGAAATTATTGTCGACCGTCTATCGCGTTGAACAGCGCTTCGGCGCCGGCCATGTCCTGGACGTGTTGCGCGGCGCCGATTCGGACAAGGTCAAGCAATGGCGCCACGATCAGCTCTCCACCTTCGGCATCGGCAGCGGCGGCAGCGAAGCGGAGTGGCGCGCCATTCTGCGTCAGGTGATCGCGCTGGGTTTGCTGACGGTCGACTACGATGCCTACAACGCGTTGAAACTGACCGATGCGGCGCGTCCCGTGCTCACCGGTAAACAGCAGGTGCAACTGCGGCAATACCAGAAGCCGGTCAAGACCGCGCGCGTCTCTTCCAAATCCAAGGGCTTCGCCGAATCGGGCCTGTCGGCGGAAGAACAGCTCATCTTCGAGAAGCTGCGCTGGTGGCGGGTGGAAACCGCGCGCAAGCACAATGTGCCGGCCTATGTCATTTTCAACGACGCCACCATGCGCGAAATCGCCAAGACCCAGCCTGCGTCACTGATGGACTTGCGCGGCGTGAGCGGCGTCGGCGAGAAGAAGCTCGAAAGCTACGGCGAGGAAATCATCGCGCTGATCGCGGAATTAGCATAGGGCTCGCGATACAAGCCTTGCCGCGCATGATTACGGGGCAGCATGCACACCGAGGCAAGAAAAGAGCGAATAGCGCGCGCCCTGTTCGGCGGCGCATTGGCGCAGTTCAGCCTCTTCCTCCTCCGCCGTTGGCAATTTCATGTTCTTGTTGAATTTGAATAAAAAGCCGTTTTCGCTGAAAGCGGCCCGGGTGAGGGCGCTCTGGTCCGGCAGGTAGGCGTTGTCATCCGAGGTCAGCGCCAAGCAGATACGATCTGGCTCCGCCTTGAGATGCGACCTGGATTCCGCCATTTGTCGCATGATCGCATTCGATAAAAGCACCGAGACGCCACGATCGGTCGTCTTGTCCAAAGCAATCTCTTCCATGTCCGGCACGATCGCATTGACGAACAAATCCAGCAAGGCATCGAGCAGCGCGCGTTCGTCGCTGATTTCGGTGGTGTCGGTAACGGAAAAATAATAAAGCGGACTGCGATTGAGCCATATTTTGTCCGCGGCGAGCGAGATGATATGGGAAATGCGCCTTTGCTGCGCGTACCGTGCGATGGAAGCGTGGTGCGGCATCAGCGCAACGTTCACAGGCGTATGCCGGGATCTGTCTTCCCACGCAACGGCCAGTCTCTGGAATGTCCTGCTTCGATTCAAAAGATTTTTCAATATGGTTTTGTAGTGATCTGAGGGCAGATCGAAGCCGTCGAGAATCACGGGAATGATTTTCGCGATGTTGCCCGCACTCAGCTTGCGCGCTTTTTTTGAAAGATGTTCCGCCAGCGCCAGTCCTTGCCGCACTGTGACGCGCTCAGTGATTTTTTGTCCCATCGCGTACATAGTGGCCGGAAATTCCCGGCCCTGGTCGAGAATCTCGTCGAGCTTGCGGTCTTCCACGATGCTCCAATTAAGAAGGTGCCGCGGAATGAGGCTGTTGGTGCTGACGATGCCGCCTTGTTGATTCAAGAGAGGGAATTTTTGTTTTTGATAGCACAGGCGCGGCGGATGGGGCGGCTCGCCGAGCATTTCGTTCATCACTTTCTCCAGCAAGGCAATGTTGCCGCCGCGATGGCTGTGCGCCTCATGGATCAGCGCATCCAGCAGGTCTGTGAGAAAGTGGAGGATCTCGTGCAGCTTATGTCGTATGTCCTGAAACCGGACGTCTCCGGCCGGGCCGGTATAGAAGTTCCGGGAAAGCGCCTTGCTGGACATGAAATCGATCCTGGCGCCGTACTGACTGGCATGGTCGGTGTCATAGCGAATGACGCAGCGTCGCCTGTCGTAGGGCGCCCTGGAATAGGCATGGTTGATGATCACCCTTGCAGTTTCCGAACGTGTGTAGGCATCCGCCAGCAGTTTTTCGAGATCGGCATGCTGCGGATGATCGTTGGGCTGGATCAGTGAGCGGATGATATCCAGAGGGGCGGGGCTGGCGATGCGGGCCGTCGGCAGGTCGATGGTCTCCCAATATTTGATGACGGCCGCAACGCTGCTGCGTTCGGCCACTTCCCGTTCCGATACGCCGGCAATGCCGTTGGGCCAGCCGAACTCCTTGGTCTGCCTGAAATGCTCGCCGGAATTCGGATCGGTGAATATGGGCGGCGCGCCTGGAACCGGTTCTCCCCGGTAATTGATTTCGGTATAGCCATGCGCCGAGGGTGTGACAATGATGTCTTCTCCATCCACATCCAGGTGCTGTATTTGCAGCCCGGGGCGCTTAGGAGCAGGCCCAGCCGCCTCTGCCGCCTTGGGGATGGTCTGTCGTTCGGCATGGCTGCCGGCCGCATGCACCTCGAACGCGTCATGGCGGATGACCTGCGGCAGGCCTCCGAATTGCGTTTCGGCAAATTCCGGAAGGAGGTTGCCGAGTTCACGCAGGCTGTCGACAGCTACCCGCTCCGTCAATGGCGTGGCCGCGCGAGCCAACAGCATGGCCTCGGTCGCGCGGGCCACACTGCGTGCCATGGCGCCTTCCATGGCGGCGCCGGCCAAAGTAAACAGCGCATCTTCGCCAAGATGGATGAGACCATCGAGCGCGCGCTTCCAGTCTCGCTCCACCATGCCGGTCGCGATATCGAAAATCGGTATCACGAACGGAAACAGTTCCGCGATCTGGCGGGGATCGCCGCTGCTGAGCGCATTCGCAATGGTGCCCAAGGTAGGGCTGCCGAACAAGCCGTCCAGGAAGGCCTGCCAGTCCGCTATCGAAAGCGGGCGCGGGAGCGGCGCGATGGTGCTGGAGGGATCGACGATATTCACGGCTTGGGATTCGGCAAGGATATCGATGTCGGTCTGGTTATAAGTTCCTCCGCGTCTGCGCAATAAATCCTTGCTTTTGGCGACAACGATCGGATGCGTCGCCATTCGCTTGACCATGTCGATTTGCGCCGTATTCCATTCATCGGCCGGCGCGATGATATTGTTTCCGTGCTGCATGGTGGAGGTAAACAACTGGCGGCGCGTCAGGAATTCATCTATCGGAAGCATGTTCAAGGGCCGATTGTTCAGCGACGGCGGACCGAGGCTGACGCTTCTTCGCGTGCGAAGATCTTCGTCCGTCATGGCCAGCTTGTCGCGCAGGATGCGAGTGACCACCTTCAATTCGTTGAATGTCGGCGGCGCCGCATGCGCCAGCAAATGCTGATGAAAATAATCATGAATACGGGCGATCAGGTCATTCGTGCCGGCATAAGCGATCGATTCCGGCGAGGCGAGCAGGGCATCGACCCTTTTCTGCAGGCTCTCGTAAATCGGCAACCGTTCAGCCATCGGCGAGGCGGCAAGATCGGCAAGAATTTCCAATGGGTTCTTACCGCTGCCATTGAGCTGTTGCCAGTATTGCATGTCTGCATTGCGATCGACCCCTGCTTGCGCCAGCGCCGGCAGTGCATCCCGATAGGCCTGGTTCCAGGCCTGCCGTTTACGGCTCAGTTCGGATTGCGTATCCATGATGAATACATTATTGCGCCGGGCCAGGTTGAGACCGGTCATAAAAACCGGCGAGACCGGCGAACGAGGGTGATGCCGCCACTCGTCCTGAAGACGGTTGAAGGCCTCCATCAATTCCGCTGGATTGTTGAAATCATTCGGCACGACACGATGCGCGAAGCCGATCTGCCGCAGCGTTGCCGCCATTTCGTGGTGTGGCGTTCCGGCGGGATAGACGGTGTCCAGTCCGAGGTTTTGCATGGTGCGTTCGAACAGCGTGTACAGCTCGTCGCGATCGATGCGCCAGCCGTCGATATTGATGGTGTCGCTACGATAGTGATAGGGGAAGCGGTCACCCGGCTCGCCGCCGATCGACAATACCAGCTCCTCCCAATTCGCGCGCGTGATGGGATATTCCGGCTGCCCGAACAGACGCCTGGAAAATCCCGTATTGTGTTTGATCTTTTCCAGCGTTTCCCCTTCCGGTTCGCAGGGAAGGCGCGAGAACGCTTCGCTCACGATCTGTTCCAGGGGCTTGCGAAAGCTGTTCGGAATGGCATTGCCGTCGAACCAGAACGGATAGTTCGTCAAGCCGACCGGCGACGACGGCAATACATGCAATCCCAGCGACGCGTCCAGCCATTCGCGGCTCAAG
>DASYEK010000069.1:0-21301 GCA_036499085.1 Herbaspirillum sp.
TTTGTTCAGCGTGGCCTCGTCGCGCTTGTTGGTAGTCAGGCCGTGTCCCTTGGCGATCATGACTTGCCCGTCGGAGAACAGATAGTCGTAGAACAGGGTTGCCGCATACGGATGCGGCGCGCTGCGCGAAATGCCCACGCCGTCGGTATGCGCCACGGTCGGCGACAGCGTCAGGTAGGCGATCGGCGCGCCCTTGGCGCGGCTCTGGTCGACCAGATAGGTGTACATGGTCAATGCAAACGGCACCTCGCCCGACACCACCATGTTCGACAGCAGCGACATCCCCGACCGCACCGACACGCCGTTTTTCGCCACCAGCTCCTTGAAATACGCCATGCCCTTTTCTTCGCCCATGGTCTGCAGCAACACATAGAACCAGTTCTGCGCCTTGGCTTCGATGCCCAGCTTGCCCTTCCATTTCGGATCCAGCAGATCTTCGTAGCTGCGCGGCAAATCGTCGCGATTCACTTTCTGCGTGTTGTACGCCTGCACGTACACATTGGCGCGCATGCCGGCCCATTCGCGATGCGCCGGCAATGCCACCGGAATCAGGTCGGCCTGGTACGGCGAGCGCACCGGCTGCAGCAGCTTCTCGCGATGCAGCGCTTCCATTTCCGGCGACGGCGCCAGGATCATGTCGACCTCATTGCGGCCGGCGCGCGCTTCGGTGATGGCGCGTTGCAGCACGTTCTGCTTGCCGGAGCGCCAGACCTGGACCTTGACGCCGTATTTTTTTTCGAAACCGGCCACCAGTTCGGCGGTGTCCTTGGCCGCCATCGAGGTATAGAACGTCAGCGTGCCTTCCTTCTTGGCGCCGTCCACCAGCCGTTGCGTGCGGTCGGCGCCTTCATACATCGGCACCGCCGCCGATGCCGTCGAAGCCGTCTGCGCTGCCGCCGGCGCGGCGGGCGGCGAGGTTTGCGCCCGCGCCGGCTGCATCGCGACGCATGCCAATGCAAGCGCCGCGCCGCAGGCTCTCAGCAAGGCGGGCAGATTCGCGGATGAAGTGCTGTGGACCATCATTTGCATAGTTGTCTCCATTGAACGGCGAGGAAATTATTATTTTTTATGTGGCTGTTGCATGACTGTCATTGCTTGACCGGATGCACCACGACAGCATCATACGACTTGGTCCACTTGTCCATCTCATCCAGCGTCAATACAGGATCGATCAGCTTGATGCGCAGGTCGCCCAGCGGCGACTTGACCTTGGTGCTGGACGGCACGTAGCCCAGGTCCACCAGTATTTTCTGCGCTTCCGGCGACAGCAGATAATCGACGAACAACAAGGCGGCATACGGATGGGCCGCATGGCGCGCCACGCCGACGCCGTTGGCGCGGCCGATGGTCGGCTCCAGTGCGAACCAGTCGATCGGCGCGCCCTGGTTCTTGGCGGCGATCGGCATGTAGCTGTACATCGCCAGGGTCATCGGCACTTCGCCGGCGATCACCATATTGTTCAATACCGAATGGCCGTTGCGCACCGACAGGCCGTTGCGCGCCACCAGGTCGCGGAAGAACCGGATGCCTCTCTGCTCGCCCATCTCCAGCACCAGCGCGGCATACCATTCCTGGATCTTGGCCTCGATGCCCAACTGTCCCTTCCAGCGCGGATCCAGGAAATCCTCCCATTTCCGGGGCAGATCCTCCTTCTTGATCAGCTTGGTATTGTAGGCCTGCACCCATACCGACAACAGCGTCGAGGCCCACTCGCGATGCGCCGGCACCGCATCCGGAATCAGGTCCTTGAAATAGGGGGAATAGATAGGCTGCAGAATCTGCTCGCGATGCAGCGCTTCCAGTTCCGGCGCGCCGATATGGATGGCGTCGACGTCATAGCGCTTGGCGGAGGCTTCGGACAAGGTGCGCGTCAAGACCTTCTCCGTGCTGCCGCGCCAGACCTTGACCTGGATGCCGTATTTCTTCTTGAAGGGTTCGACCAGCGGCGCCACGTCCTTTTCCGCGACCGAGCTGTACCAGGTCAGCGTGCCTTCCTTCCTGGCCGCGGCCAGCAATTCCTGGTCGCGATCGGCGCCGTCGTAGGTCAGCGGCATGCGCGCCTGCGCGGCAGCCGGCGCACTCATCGAAAGGCCGAACGGCAGTGCGCACGCCATCGGCAACAGGATCGACACCAAGAGCGATGCAATACGAGAAGCAGGAGCGGATACCCAACGGGCAACCCGGCGAGGCATGAGGCAAGACAACGATATCGACATCATCATTTCCTTCGCTGCTAGAACAACGATTGACAACGATTGGCATCCAATGGACTTCCGAACATGCTTGCTGCTTGCTATTTACTACTTGCCGTACTGCTCCAGATCGTAGCGGCGCGGCTTCAGGCCGCGGCACAATTCCCGCACCATGCCCGACTGCGGCAAGGCGATGCCGCATTCCGCCGCCATTTCGGCGACGATCGCCATGTCGTCGTCGGCCCACGCCATGGTCTGCTTGCCCCAGTCGGTCAGCGCACCGTTGGCGGCGCTGCTGGTCAGCAGGGCGCGCCGCAGGGCTTCGATGTCGACGCCGTAGCGTTGCGCCAATGCCAGCGCCTCGTGATCGGCGATCAGGCAGGCCCACAGGATCAGGTTATTGGCCGCCTTCGACACCTGCGCGGTGCCGACGCCGCCGCTGCGCACGATATCCGAAGAATACGCCGCCAGCACCGGTTTGAGCCGTTCCACCACCGCCTCGTCGCCGCCGACGAAGGACAGCAGCGTGCCGTTGTCGGCCGCCCAGCTGCCGCGGCAGACGGTGGAATCCACAATGTGCACGCCCTTGGCATCGCCCTGGCCGGCCAGGGCCTGCATGGTCTTGGGATTGATGGTGCTCAATACCGCGATGATAGCGCCGGGCCGCGCGGTTTCCAGCAGGCCGCCCTGGCTGCAGATCAGTTCCTGCACTTCGTGGCCGTAGCCCACGCAGACCAGGATGGCGTCCGATTCCGCGGCCAGTACGCCGAGCGCGGCATTGCTGGCGCCGCGGCTTTCGACGTCGGCCCGGCGCGCCGGATCGCGCTCGCTGACCAGCACCCGGAATCCGGCCCGGCCCAGATGGCCGACGATGGGCATGCCCATGCGGCCGGCCCCGATCAGTCCCACTGTTTTCATAGTCTATCCTTCAAATTTGGCACCGGGGCTATCCTTCGATACGCTGCGCTACTCAGGACGAACGGGGGTTTGGTCGCGCTTGAAAATACCCGTTCGGGACGAACGGCTTTTCGGTTGCGCTTAAAAATTTCCGTTCGCCCTGAGTAGGCCGCAGGCCGTATCGAAGGGCCGCCGCCAATCGTTACTTCTTGTACTCGAAGCGCTTCTGCGTAATGGTATCCAGCAACGCAGGCTGGCCGGCCTTGACGCGCTCGATCGCGCGCCGCAATGCCGGGCCGACATCCTCGCCGCGCTCGATCGGGCCTTCGGCGTACCAGCCCATCGATTTGGCCATGGTCGCAAAATCCGGCGCCGGACCGTCCATGTCCATGCCGATATGCGCGCGATCCAGGGCCGTGCCGCGATGATGCGCCATGCGCTTCTGGTGTTCCCAGTCGTTGTAATAGGCGCGGTTGTTGTACATCACGACCAGCATCGGGATCTTGTGCTTGGCCGCCACCCACAGCGCGCCGGCGTCGAACATCAGGTCGCCGTCGGGCTGGATATCGACCACCAGGCGCCCCTGGTCGCGGTGCGCCAGCGCCACGCCGAGCGAGATGCCGATCTGGGTCGCGGTGCCAAGCGCGGCGCCCGGATGACGGTAAGGCTTGTCGAAATTCCACAGCTTGCGGGTCCATTCCTCCAGCGTGCCGGCGGTCAGCACCCAGTCTTCGTCCTTGATCACGTTCCACACTTCGGTGGCCAGGCGCGGCGCGGTCATCGGGCTGGAATCCCAGTCGCGCTGCGCTTCCTTGAGCCATCTTGCGCGCGCATCGTTGTGCTTCTGCGCGGTCTTTTCCGTGCGCGCGCCGATGCGCTGGCGCAGCTTGTCGTTGCCCGCAATGCGCCCCCTGGCGATCTCGGACAAGGCCGGAATCGCCAGCGTGGTGTCGGCCAGGATGCGCACATCGGCATGCAGCAGCCGCTGGTAATCCATGGCCCAGCTCGACAGTTCGATATCGCCGAAGCCGATGTCGATCCAGCGCGCATCGGCCGGCACCAGGCTGGCGATTTCGCGCGTGGTGCTGACCAGTTCCACGGTCGGCTTTTCCCAATCGCGCACATCCAGGCACAGCATCAGGTCGGCATCGCGGAAGACATCCTTGACCATGCTCATGTTGAGCGGATGATTGCTCGGGAAATTCAGGCGGGCATTGACGTCGTATACCGGCGCGCCGATGGTTTCGGCCAATTCCACCAGCGAGTGGAAGGCTTCCGGATCGCGGCCGGCGTATTCGACCAGGATCACCGGACGCTCCGCCGCCAGGATCAGATCGACTGCCTTCTGCATCGCAGCCGGATCCGGCGCCAGCCGGGTCGGCACCGCCATTGCGCTTTCCGGCGGCATCGGCACGTCATGGTTCAATGCCTTTTCCTGCAGCCAGGCGTCGTAGCACATGTAAACCGGCCCCTTCGGCTCGGTCATCATCACGCCGTAGGCGCGCGCGAACGATTCCGGCACCCCGTCCACCACATGCGGCTGGTAATCCCATTTGGTGTAGTCGCGCACCGCCTGGCCCTGCACGTTGGCGGTGTGGATCCAGTCGATATGCGGACGGCGTTTCGACTCGTCCATCGGCCCGGTGGCGCCGACGATGAAGATAGGCACGCGATCGACATATGCGTAATACACGGCCATGTTGGCATGCAGCAGCCCGACCAGGTTATGCAGGATGGCGACCATCGGCTTGCCGCTGGCCTTGGCGTAGCCGTGCGCCACCTGCACCGCGGTTTCCTCGTGCTGGCACAGCATCATTTTCGGATAGTTTTCGCCGTAGTTGACGATCGAATCGTGCAGGCCGCGATAACTGGCGCCCGGGTTCAAGGCAGCGTACGGCATCTTGTATTGATGCAACAGGTCGACGATGACGTCGGAGCCCCAGCGTTGCGCGGTCGGCACTACCGCCGGCGGCGCATCGGTATTGCCGACCGGGTCGATTGCAGGAGTCGCCTTGGCGGTCTCGGCGGAATTGGCGGGCTTGTTCATCGGATTCCTTTCTAATGGTCAGGCTGGTGTTGCCGGTTGTTGATGATGGTTGATGATGGTTGACGATTCGGTGATTGCGGTTTTCGGTTTTTCTGCTTCAGGCCTTGCGGCCGTATTCGTCGAGCCGATAGCGGCGCGGGCGCAGCGTGCGGCAGATCGCGCGCGTGGCTTCGGTCTGCGGCAAGACGATGCCCTGGCCGGCGGCCATGGCGCCGATGATCTCCAGGTCGTCGTCGGCCCACGCCATTTCATTGCTGCCCCAATGTTTCAGGACATCGTTGTCGGCGGTGCTGGTCATCAGCGCCTGGCGCAGCATGCCGATATCCAGGCCGTAGGAATCGGCCAGCGCCAGCGCTTCGTGGTCCGCCACCAGGCAGGCCCACAGGATCAGGTTGTTGGCGGCCTTGGCGACCTGCGCGGAGCCGGCCTTGCCGGTATGGATGATGTCGGTGGAATACGCGCCGATGACCGGCCTGATGCGCAGATAGGCGCTTTCATCGCCGCCCACGAACGACAGCAGCGTGCCGCTATCGGCCGCGCGCGGGCCGCGGCACACCGTGGCATCCAGCACGGCCACGCCGGCGGCCGCGCCGATCGCCGCCAATTCCTGCACCGTGGCCGGCTGCACCGTCGACAGCAAGGCCACCACCGCGTCCTTGCGCATATGCCGCAGGATGCCCTGGCCGGAAAGCAATTGCCGCAATTCGCTGTCGTAGCCGACGCAGATCAGGATGACCTCGCTGAACGCGGCCAGCGCGTCCACGTCATGCACCCACTGCGCGCCGTTCTGCTCCACCGGCGCCTGCCTGGCCGGATCGATATCGTGCACGGCCACATCGAAGCCTTTGCGCGCCAGGTGGCCGATGATGGCCAGGCCCATGCGCCCGGCGCCGATCACGCCGATCCGCTTCGGCGGCGGCAAGCCGGTTTGGATATCGCTCATTTGCCCGCCTTCAGTTCGGGCGGCTGCCAGGTCGGCGCACGCCCTGCAATGGTTTCCTGGTAGAACACGGTCCACTTTTCGTAATCGACCAGCATCCTGGCCGGATCGATGAAGACCGGCTTGAAGCGATCCAGCGCGGCGGCATCGCGGCTGTGCATGGTCAATTGCCGCTGTTCCTTCATGATCCGGGTGCCTTCATCGAGCATGAAATCGAAGAACAGCATGGCCGCATGCGGATGCGCCACATGCTGCGCAATGCCGATGCCGTCGGTATAGCCGATGGTCGGCTTGAGCGCGATGAAATCGATGGGCGCGCCGCCGGCCTTGGCCTTTTCCGGCATATAGCTGTAGACGGACAGCGCAAACGGCACCTCGCCCGAGACCACCAGGTTATTCAGCAACGAATTGCCCGATCGCACCGACACGCCGTTGCCCGCCACCAATTGCCGAAAAAACGCTGCGCCCTTTTCCTCGCCCATCTGCTGCAGTTCCATGCGAAACCATTCCTGCGCCTTGGCTTCGGCGCCCAGGCGGCCTTTCCAGCGCGGGTTCAGCAAGTCCTCGAAGGTCTTCGGCAGTTCGTCCCGGCTCACCAGCTTGGTGTTGTAGGCCTGCACGAAAACATAGGCGCGCAGCGAAGTCCAGGTGCGATGCGGCTGCAGCGCGGCGGGAATCATGTCCTTCAGGTAGGGCGAGTCCACCTTGCGCAACAGGTTTTCCTGGTGCAGCGCTTCCATGACCAGCGCCGGAGCCTGGATCACGTCGGCCTCGTAATGCGTGGCCTGCGCTTCGGTCACCGTGCGCTGCAGCACCTTTTGCGCGCTGCCGCGCCAGAACGTGACCTTGACGCCGTACTTCTTCTCGAAGGCCTGCGTCACCTGGGCGATGTCCTTGTTGGTCATCGAGGTATAGAGCGACAGGCTGCCTTCCTTGCGCGCGCCGTCGATCAGGCGCTGCTCGCGGTCCGGCCCCTGGTAATTGAACGGATCGGCGCCCGCCCCGGCCTGCGCCGACGCCACGCCCGGCAATGCCGGCGCCAGCGTCAATGCAAGCATCGCCGCCGGCACGGACATGCGCCCGGACATCGGCACAAGCAAGGACAGGAAATGCGGCCACTTCATTGACTGTCTCCTCAAGGCCCATTTCGATGGGCTGGTTTGCGGCAATGACTGCGATCGGTGGAGCGTTAGGGGCAATGAGGTCCTGCGGGGCGGCGCCGGGACGCCGGCCGCCTGATGCCGTGTTCGTGTGGTTGTCGCCACGCAGCGCCGCGATTGAACGGCAGTATGGCGATTTGCCGTGATAGTAATCCGGTCATCCGTCAAAGTCAACTATATGACATATATCATTTTTGCAGGACGGCAATAGCTGGCGGATGGTCTTCCGCGTGTCGCTGTTTAGCCTCGGCTCATCTGTATTATGTTTATGTATTTTTTTTGCTCCGCTATAATTCAGCCGGCGTTGAAAGCAACGCCTTGCGACGTCTTTGCAGCGCAACCCTGCGACCTTCCGACCTTTACCGACCCCATGCGCGAACTCTATCCGGCAGCATCTCCTGGCCTCCCCTTGTACAAGGAGGTCAAGCACCAAATGGTCACGGCATTGGCGCTTTCCGAATGGAAGCCGGGCGAAGCGATTCCGGCCGAGAAATTGCTGTGCGCGCGTTTCGGCGTATCGATCGGCACGCTGCGCAAGGCCATCGACGAACTGGTGGCGGAAAATATCCTGGTGCGCCAGCAAGGCCGCGGCACTTTCGTCACGGTGCATAACCACGGCCCGCGCCTGTTCCGCTTTTTCAATTACGAACGCCACGACGGCCATCGCGATGCGCCCGAATTGACGCTGGTCGGCTTTGCCGAGATCAAGGCCGACAAGGTCGTCGCCGCCAAGCTCGGCCTGGCCGTCGGCGCCAAGGTATTCAATATCGTTTCGGTGCGCGGGTTCGGCGAAGGCCCGGTCCTGGCCGAAGACATCAAGCTGCCCAAGGCGCTGTTTCCGCGCATGACGGAAGAGCAATTGCGCGGCCGGCACATCCCCTTGTACAGCCAGTACCAGAACGACTATGGCGTGAACATCGTACGCATCGAAGAAGGCGTGCGCGCCACGCTGGCCTCGCCGGAACACGCCAAATTGCTGCATATCGAACCCGGCGCTCCGCTGCTGCAAGTGCATCGCGTGGCTTATTCCTTCAACGACCAGCCGGTCGAATACCGCATCTCGCACGTCAATACCGAACATCACCAGTACGCGCGCTCGGTTACCTGAAGACGGACGCAGGCTGGCCGACGGCGAATACCGCATCGTCGGCGGCCACGAACACGCGCTCGCCGGCTTGCGGGTCGACCGCGTGACCTCCCGTAAACGCGCCGAACGCAGGCAATATCGCGCCCTCCCCGCCGAATACGAAACACGGCAGCCGCAGCGATTCGCGTCCCACCGACAACCGCAGCACCGGGTGCACATGGCCGGCCAGCACATAGCCGGCGCTGCTTGCCTGCGGATGATGGCACAGCGCCAATCCGCCGACCTGCCAGGGTTCGTCGACCACCGCCATGCCCAGCGAAGGCGGCGGATCGCCCGCGTGCCGGTCATGGTTGCCGCGGACCAGCGTCAGCTTCAATCGCGGATGACGTTCGCGCCATCGCTGCAAGGCCGCCAAGGTGGCGGGCGCATGGGCCTGCCGGGCATGCAGGAAATCGCCGAGGAACGCGATATGGCGCACGCCGTGGCCGGCGATCAATGCATCGAGCGCATCCAGATTATGCTGCGTGGTGCCGCGCGGCACCGGGATGCCTTTGGCGCGGAATGCCGCCGCCTTGCCGAAATGGATGTCGGCCACGATCAGCATATGCCGCCGGCGCCAGAACAATGCGCGCTGCGGCAGCAAGGTCAACCGCGCGCCGCCGACGCTGATGCTCATGGTCTGCGCAAGCGTCATGGCGTGGCCGCCTTTTCCAGCTCGCGCAACATGCGCGCGACGCGATCGCTCAATTTTTCGGTCGACAGTTTCTCGCGGAAGCGCTCCACCATCAGCGGAAAACCGAATGGCGTGGCGCGTCCGATACGGTGCACATCCAGCCTGCGCGTTCGAAGCGCCAGCAGGCAGTCGCGCAGGCGGCCCAGTTCCAGCTCCTGTTCCAGCACTTCCGTTTGCGCCTGGGTCAGCAGCAGGTTGCCGCGATCGTGCTTGCGGAAGACTTCGAAGAACAGGCTGGACGAGGCCTGCAACTGGCGCATGCTTTTCGGCTGTCCCGGATAGCCCTGGAATACCAGCCCGGCTATGCGCGCGATCTCGCGGAAGCGGCGCTGCGAAAGCTCGCCGGCATTCAGGCTGGCCAGCACGTCCGGCAATAATCGATCGACCGAAAACAGCATGTTCTCCGCCACCGGCGCCGGCGGAATCAGGCTGTCGAAATCGAGCGGCGCGGCGGTCAGCAGTTCGAATCCATAATCGTTGACCGCAATCGAAAACGTCGCGGGCTGCAATCGCGCCAGCCGGTAAGCCAGCAAGGCGCCCAGCCCGGCGTGCACCAGCCGTCCGGCGAACGGATAGAAAAACAGGTGATAGCCTTCACGGCTTTGCATGGTTTCGATCAGCAAACGATGCGCAGTCGGCAGCGCCGACCAGCGCTGCTGCAAAGCCAGCAGCGGTTCGACCGCCCGCATCTCCGCGCCGTCGAACCTGCCGGCGGCGGCATCTTCCAGGCAATCCAGCACGGCGTGCGCCAGCGTCGACGACAAGGGCATGCGGCCGCCCTGCCAGCGCGGCACCGCGCCCGATCCCGCCGTGGCACGCCGCACATAGGCCGTCATCTCATGCACGCGCACGAATTCCAGCACGCGGCCGCCGAACAGGAAGCGGTCGCCCGGCTTGAGACGCGCGATAAACGCCTCTTCGATGGTGCCCAGGCGCGCCCCGCGCAGATATTGCACCTGCATGCTGGCGTCCGACACGATGGTGCCGATGCTCATTCGATGGCGCTTGCCGATCGCCGCATCCGGGACGCGATAGACGCCTTCCGCGTCCGGCAGCACGCGCCGGTATTCGGGATAGGCTTGCAGGCTCTGTCCGCCGCGTGCGACAAAATCCAGCGCCCATTGCCACTGATCGGGCCGCAGTTCGCGGTAGGAATACGTGCTGCGCACTTCGTCGAATAATTCCTGAGAACGGAAACCGCCGCCCAGTGCGATCGTCACCAGATGCTGCACCAGGACATCCAGCGGCGCTATCGGCACGGGGCGCGGCTCGATGCTGCGCGCGGCAATGGCGCGGCGGGCGCCGGCCGCTTCCAGCAATTCCAGGCTATTGGTCGGCACCAGGGTCACGCGCGAAACCCGCCCCGGCGCATGGCCGCTGCGCCCGGCGCGCTGCAACAGCCGGGCGACGCCCTTGGCGCTGCCGATCTGCAATACGCGATCGACCGGCGCGAAGTCGACGCCGAGGTCCAGGCTAGAAGTGCAGACCACGGCTTTCAGGAAGCCGTTCTTTATATTCAGCTCCACCCATTCGCGCACCGCGCGGTCGAGCGAACCGTGATGCAGCGCGATCAGGCCGGCCCAGTCGGGGCGCGCCGCCAATAGATTCCGATACCAGAGTTCGGCCTGCGAACGGGTGTTGGTAAATACCAGCGTGCCGTGGCCGGCATCGATTTCCGCCGTTACCGCCGGCAGCATCTGCAGGCCCACGTGGCCGGCCCAGGCGAAGCGCGACGGCTCGGCCGGAATCAAGGTATCGACCACTATTTTCTTCGGCGCGGCGCCTTCGATCAGCATGCCGCCGCCGCTCCCGAGCAAGGCGTCGCGCGCCTGCGCCAGATTGCCCAGCGTCGCCGACAGGCCCCATACGATCAGGCCCGGCCGCCAGGCGCGCAGCCGCGCCAGCGCCAGTTGCGCCTGCACTCCGCGCTTGCTGCCCATCAGTTCATGCCACTCATCGACAACGACCATGTCGAGCGTCGCAAAACGCGTCTTGGCATCGGGCTGGCTCAGTAACAGGGACAGGCTTTCCGGCGTGGTGACCAGCGCGCTCGGCAAGGCCTTGGCCTGGCGCGCGCGCTCGGCGCCGGCAGTATCGCCGGTACGCGCGCCGACCGTCCAGGCCGGCAGCAAATCGGCCAGGGGTTCCTGCAAGGCCCGCACGGTGTCGGCCGCGAGCGCGCGCATCGGCGTGATCCACAGGACGCGCAATCCGGTCGATTGCGTCCCGGCCCGGCGCGGGGCGCCGGCGCTCCCTGTCATCGCTCTTTGCAGGGCGGCAAGCCAGACCGCATAGGTCTTGCCGGAACCGGTGCCGGCGTGCAGCAGCCCGGACTCGCCGTTTTTGATCGCGCGCCAGACTTCGCGCTGGAACGGGAATGTCTTCCAGCCGCGTTGCGCAAACCATTGCGCGGCGGTGAGGGCAGCAGGAGCAGCGGCAGCAGCGGGAGCCGCAGGAATATCAAGCGGCGGCATCGTTGCCCTCCGCGCCTTCGGGCAGCATGGCTTTCAGGATATCGAGGGTATCGGCATCCTGTACCGGCTTGTCGTCGCGGATGCGCAGGATGCGCGGAAAGCGCACCGCGATGCCGGCCTTGTGACGGCTAGAGGCCGCAATGCCTTCGAAGCCGATTTCGAACACCATGCTCGGCTGCACGCTGCGCACGGGGCCGAATTTTTCGACAGTGGTCTTGCGGATGATGCGATCGACCCGGGCGATTTCGACATCGGTCAAACCCGAATACGCCTTGGCGAACGGCACCAGCCTGCGCTCGCCGTCGCTCTCGTCCCACAGGGCAAAGGTGTAATCGGTATACAGCGACGCGCGCCGGCCATGGCCGGCCTGCGCATAGATCAGCACGGCGTCGATGGTATAAGGATCGATCTTCCATTTCCACCAGACGCCGACATTCTTGGTGCGGCCCACGCCGTAGTGCGCATCGACTGCCTTGAGCATCATGCCTTCCACGCCGCGCTGCCGCGAACCGGCCCGCAGCAGCGCCAGCGCCGGCCAGTCGGCCGCGACGATTTGCGGCGCCAGTTGCAGCGCCGGATTGCCATCGCGGCGATCCGCCAGCAATTGCGCAAGCATGCGCCTGCGTTCCTGCTGCGGCCTGGCACGCAGGTCATGTCCTTCGAATTCCAGCAGGTCATAGGCGATCAGCATGGCCGGCAATTGCGTCAGCAGCTTGGCCGACACCGTCTTGCGGTTGATCCGCTTCTGCAGATCCGCGAAGGGCGCGATGGCGTCGACCGCGTGCTCGTTTGCAATCGCCGGCTTGCGAATGACGATTTCGCCGTCGATCACCGTGCCGTCGGGCAGGCCGGCCGCGCCCAATTCGGGAAAACGATCGGTAATCAATTCCTCGCCGCGCGACCAGACCCAGCAATGGCCGTCGCGCTGCACGATCTGGGCGCGAATGCCGTCGTATTTCCATTCGACCTGCCAATGCGCCGGATCGCCCAGCGCAGCAGGATCGCCCTGCAATTGATGCGCCAGGAAAAACGGATAAGGCTGGCCGCCGCGCAAGGCGTGTTCGTCGTCCGAGGGCGGCGCGATCAGCGCGGTAAATCGTTCCGCCGTGGGGCTGGCGGCGCCGTCGGTCCAGCCGATCAGGCGTTGCGCCAGCACCTTGCCGTCGATGCCGGCGACCGCCGCCAGCGCCCGCGTGACCAGCAGCCGCGACACCCCGACCCGGAAGCCGCTGCCGATCAGCTTGGCCAGCAAAAAACGTTCTTGCCAATCCAGCTCGTCCCAATAGGAAAACAAGGCTTCCCGTATGCTTTCCGGCGCCGCGCCGCGCAAGGGCGCGATCCGTTCCAGCATCCACACCGCCAGCCCGATATCGCCGGTGCCGCCGGCCGGCGGCAGGATATGCGCGATCGTTTCGGCCAGGTCGCCCACCGCCTGGTAGCATTCCTCGAACAGCCAATCGTCGATCTGCGCATACTGCATCGCGCAGTGGCGCAAGAGCTTGGTCGGCACCGCCTGCCGCGGCTTGCCGCCGGCCAGGAAATAGACGGCCCAGGCCGCATCTGCCGGCACAGCGCGGCGAAAATAGGCCTGCAATGCGTCGAGCTTGCGCGTGGTCGACGTGGTGGCGTCGAGTTCCGTATAGAGGCGGGCGAATTCACGCATCGGGCGGCGCCTCCGGCGATTGCGTTGCCGCGCCGGCATTCACCGGTGCCGCTTCCGAGGCGGGCGGCGGCGCGCCGTCGTCCTCTTCTTCGTCGCCATATTCGGTATCGAAAGCGCCGGCATCCAGACCGTTTTGCCGCAGCCAGCGCACCATGATCGGAATCTGCCCATGGGTGACGATGACGCGTTGCGCGCCGGTCGCCGCGATCGCTTCCTGCAGGCCAGGCCAGTCCGCGTGATCGGACAGCACAAACCCGCGATCCACGCCGCGCCGCCGGCGCGCGCCGCGCAATTGCATCCAGCCGCTGGCGAAGGCGTCGCTGTAGTCGCCGAAGCGGCGCATCCATGGCGATCCGGCAGCGGAAGGCGGCGCCAGAATCAACGCGCCGGCGAAACCGTCCTTGCCGGCAATATCGCCGACGGCCAGCGTTTGCGGCAGCGCCACGCCGGCTTCCCGATAGCGGCGATTCAGCGGCTCCACCGCGCCATGGCAGACGATGGGGCCGATTGCCGGATCGAGGCCGCGCAGTATCCGTTGCGCCTTGCCGAACGCATAGCAGAACAGCACGCTGGCGCGGCCCGCGATGGCGTTTTGCTGCCACCAGGCATTCACGCCGGCAAAAATCCGCGCCTGCGGCTGCCAGCGATAGATCGGCATGCCGAAAGTGGATTCGGTGATGAAGGTATCGCAGCGCACCGCTTCGAACGGCGCGCAGGTGCCGTCGTCTTCCAGTTTATAGTCGCCCGAGGCAACCCAGACTTCGCCGCGGTATTCCATGCGCAATTGCGCCGAACCGAGCACATGGCCGGCCGGATGCAGCGACAGGCTCACACCGTTGCGCACCACTGTCTCGCCATAATCCAGCGCATCGAGGGCGATATCGCCAAGCCGGGCGCGCAATACGCCTGCGCCGGGCGCGGCCGCGAGATAATGATTGTGGCCTACGCGGGCATGATCGGCATGGGCATGCGTGATGACCGCGCGATCGACCGGCCGCCAGGGATCGATATGGAAATCGCCCGGCACGCAATACAGGCCCTCCTTGCGCACGATGACCATGTCGCTCATTGGCGGCCTTGGGCATGGTCGATGCGGCAAGCGGGAAACTGGCGTTTTGTTTTTTTGTGCATGGACGATTGCTTTCGCGCAGGGAATAAGCGGCAAGGCTTCGGACGCGCCGAAAACAATGAATTTAGCGCTGCCCGGCCATCGCTGCTGTAAGCGGGTTTCCCATTGTCTTGTCGGCGCGCGCGCAAAAAAAAAAGGCCAACCCGAAGGCTGGCCCAAGCTCACTCACTCGCAGTAAAACCCGGTGCGTTATCAACCGGCGCGGCAGGCAGGCTGCCGGCGCGATCGACTAATGATAAAAACGAAATTGGCGGAAAGGCGAATCAGTACGTCAGCGTCACGGTAACGGTATCCGTATAGACGCCCACGATCGGAGTCTGGCCGGCCGGGATGCGGCCGTAGACCGTGATTGTCTGCAGGAGGCCGCTGCCGCTGCTGGAAACCGTATCGGTCGTGCCGGTATTGCCCCAGTTGCTGGTGCGACCGGTTTCGCGGAATAGCGAATAGTTCAGCGTGCCGCCGCCCGAGCCGGTCATCTTGCGCGCGGTGATGGTGGCGCCGGTCCCCGCGCCGGCATCCAGGGCGATGCTGTAAGGCACGCCGCTGGTGCAAAGCACGCTCAAGGTGCCGGTCTGATCCACTTGCGCCGAGGTGTAATTGCCGAAAGGAATGGTGCCGCCGGTCAGTGCGCAGGTCGACAACACTGTGGCCGAAATCACCAACGAACCGGTCGCTGTTGCCGCAACCACAGGCGTGCTGGAAACAGCGATCATCGAAGCGACTGCGGCGCACAACATCAGGCGCGGGGTATTTCTGAAAGTCATTTTCATTCTCCGATCTCTGTTCAAGGGTTTATCGTTCGTTGGATAAATTTCTGTGTTTCAAGGCACAGTTGAACTTTAAAGACTCGGCCGCATCAGCGAAATCAGGGTTTTCCTCAGAAATGCGTTTTACAACTCAGGGAATTCCCTATCATGCAAAAATTGACATGAAACGGCCGCGACATCGGATTCAATAGGTGAGCAGGATGGTGACGGTATCCGTATAGGCTCCGTAAGTGACATTCTGCAGAGCGGTGATGCGACCGTATACGGGAAAGGTCTTGATCACATCGACGCCCACACTCAACAAATAACCATCGGTGATGGTTTGCGTGCCGCCGGTGCCGTCGCCCCAGACAATATTGCGGCCTGCATTTGTGTACAACTGGTAGAAAAGACTGGAAACGCCGTTTCTCATCCGGCGCGTTCCAATGGCGCCGCCCATGCCGCCGTTGAGCTTGATGTTATAGGCCACCAGGATACCGATCAGCGCGCTGCAAGTGACTGTGACCGATCCGGCCGTGTCCCTTGCCGTGTTCGAAAACGCGTTGTAACTGCCGAAGGCGACCGGCGAACTGGATGCAGTACAGGCTTGCGCCGATGCGGTGGCGCCATGACTGCACAGCGCTCCCATCAGGATTGCAACAGAAATGATTCGCATGGCAGTCTCCGTTCTTGTCGTTTATTGGCACACCAGGGGTCCGATTTCCAGGATCGAATTACTGCGCGCGCTCGCCTTGAATTGCGTGCGGCAGCTGCCGCCATCCGGCAGCGCTACCTGCAAATTATTGTTTTCGCCCAATTGGGAGAGGAACGTTTCGCCGTCATAACCGACTGGAGCCTTGAGGTCGCTTTCGAGCACCGTCACCCTGGCGCCGGCCGGCACGTAATGGCCGCTGCCGTCGACCAAAACCACCCTCGCACTGCTCGATTGACGCGTGTCGAAGCGCACCACTACCCCCGAACGGTCGCGCGGCTTGATCATGCGTTCCGATGTATCGACATCGGCATCGATCGGCAGGTCCAGCATATCGATCGCAATCCGATTCACGTCATAGGAGCGCAAATCCGGCACCAGCAGGCGGCCGCCGCTATCGGTACGCCCGGCATAGCGGTTTTCCACAAAGACGCCGATTTTTTTCATGCCGCCGGCGTTGACCACGGCGAAGCTATCGTCGATCCAGTTGGTCAGGAAAACAGAATGGTCGGCCACTGCCACCGCACCGCGCAGACCGATGCGTTCGCCGACCTGCTCTCCATTCTGGCTTACCGCAAAGGTGGGCCGAGCGTGCATCCCCTTATAGGCGAATTCGGCGGAACGCTGCACGAACGAGCCTTCGTTATCCAGCAACTGCCAGCCGAAGTCGCCCGGCGATACGGTGGGACGAGAGGCCTGCAGCGACAACTGACTGTTGCCACCGCCGCTGGTATTGTTGATCCCGATTACGTCGCGCGCGCCGAGCGGAATCACCAGTCCCACGGTAAGACTGGCATTGCTTTCGTTTAATTGTTTGAACGCCGAGACAAACAGCGTGGCGCGCTGGGCCAGCGATGTGAAATAGGACAACGACAGCACCCTGATATTGCCGCTGCGGCCGTTGTCGTCGCCCGTTGTGTTGCCGGTATCCGCGAAGCCCGTGAACGCGGCCGAATCGACTGCGGTGTAGGCAACGTTGAATGAGCCATAAGCCCCAAGCGCCAGGCCCACGCTGGCGGTGGTCTGCGAGCGCAAGACAGGCGATCCTTCAATGGCTCCGATGTCGCGATACTCGGAGCTGGCCTGAGTTCTGGCAAGCGAGAAGCTAAAATTGCCGGCGCTGCGCTCGATGCCGAGCGAATATTGCAATCCGCTGCCGGCCGTGTCGCCGCTGCCGTTATCATCGTCGGCGTTACTGCCCGCCAATGAGGCCGACAGGATGCCCCAATTATTGATGTTGGCAACTAATCCTGCACCGGCCTGCGCCAGTCCGCGCATGCCTTCGCCATGCGCTTCCAACGTCAACGACGGTGTATAGCCGTATCGCAGCGAGGATGACAACGCAGCTTCGCCGTAATCGTTGCTGGCCAGGCCGTAATTCCTGCGCACCCAGCCGGCTTCCAGCGAATACGAAGACAAGCCCGGCTTGAGCAGTTTGCCGCTGGTATAGAAAGACAGGTTCTGATACGACTGCCGGCCCAGTGCATCGGTTACCGCCACCGCGATCTGGCCGGCACCGCTGGCGATCGGCGCCTGGCGGATTTCGAACGGGCCCGGCGCCACCGATTGCGAAAATTGGCGCACGCCGTTGACAAACAGATCGACATTCGACGGCACCGTCGCCTCGCCGCGAATGGCAGGACTCGGATACAAGACCAAATCGGGCCGCAGATTGAAATCGGTGCTTAGCTGAGCGCCGCCCAGGCGTACAGGGCGCGACCACGACAAGCCGCTGCTGATGAAATCGCCGACCCTATAACGCCGCAGAGATCGTGGATCGGAATGTGTGAAACCGGTATCCAGCCTGACCGAGGGCAATTGTGTGCCGGCGGCGGCATTGCCGGAATAAAACAGTCCCGACGATCCGAACACGCCGCCGTTGCTGTAGAAGCGTCCGTCGATCAGGCCGCTCAACATCTGCTGATTGTCGGCACGGCTGGCCAGCAAATCGTAATTGATCACCAGACCGGTTCCGCTATCTGCCAATGGGAGATCGTTTGCAGAAAATACGGCAGTTGCCAATTCGGTGGTGACCAGATAGTCAACCGGCACATTAATTGAAATTTTTTGCGCCCCCTGATCGAGTTGTACGTCATTGGTAAAGCGGCTCAGCGGAATCAGCGCTGCTTCGTCGCCCGGCGGTAACGCGATACCAATGCTGACCAGCTCTTCCTTGCCGGCGTAGATAGCGCCGTCGCGCAGCGTGAACTCTGCGATCAACTGCGTGGGACGGCCGTTCAGCGTGACTTCCAGCGCGAGCGTTTCATCGGCCGCATACGCGGCGCAACTGGCAATCATCAACCAAGCGCCAAGTAAGAGCGCGATGTATTTCAAGGGGAGACGATAACGCTTGATTCGTAAGGGCCAAGATCGGACATCGCCGAAATTCGGACGGTTGTACCAGGCTTGAGTTCAGCGTCGGGAGTAAATCTTATGGTGCGGCTGCTCCCCACCAGCGTATATGAATTTGGTTGGACCAACGGCGCAAGTTTTTTTCCGCTTGGCAGTATCGCAGTAAAATTGAGTAGCTTGACGCGCCGGTTGCCGCTATTGGTCAGAGTCAATTGCAGCGCCTGGGAAGAAATCGCGGCACGCCATGTCATGGCTACGTTGGACTTGGCTTCCGGCTCGACGAAAATCGGCATGGAGATGCGAAATTTGAAATTGATGGCAGGCTCTTTGGTCGCCGCCGGAATTTCATCGATAAACAGGCGGAATGCGGTTTCGGCGCTCACGCCTTTGAGCCGCGACACCACGCGAATAGTCTGCGCCGCGCCGGGCGCCAGCGTAAAGATCGGCGGACTGACCAACAGGCCCGCGTTGGTCGGCGTCAGTACATCGTCGCCGTTGGCCTGTATCCACTCGTTGCCGCGCACCTGCAGCGAGACTTCGTGATCGTCCTTGTTGACAAAGCGGATCGCACCTGCCGGACGGCTGTCCGATAGTTCTAATACCACCGGCGCAATTTCAAAATTGGACGCGAGAACCGCATTTGAAAGAAAAAAAAACAGCAGCGACGGAAAAACCGTTGACTTGAGGAGGTTTGCAGGGCTGGCCAATAGTAACTCCAATCATCTACCGACCATTCCAGCGCGGTCGATATTGTCTCCAGAAAAAGCGTTAGACTCGCCGTTTGCTGCTGTAGCGTCTTTTATTTTTCGACAGCTTATTTACTGATGGGTTACGAAAGTACTGGCAAGGACTTCAGTATCAATACGACAAAGTGACGCTAACGACATCAGCGTATATACCTGCCGCGCGGCCTTGGCCAGCGGGAATTCGTCCGTACACGGGGATATTCTGCAACACGCCATTGCCAATATTGCTGACCAATTCTGACGTGTTGGCGTTTCCCCACGTCTTGGTTCGGGCTGAATCTTGATAAAGTTCATAGGACAGTTGCGCGTTGGCAGGGTCAGACAGCGCATGCGAAACGGCGGAATCAACCGTACCACCCTCGAGCGCGACCGTATATGTTGTGCCTTGGGAACAGTTCACGGAAACATTGCCTGCCTGATCCGGCAGTTTGGATTGATAGTTACCGAAATGCAGCGAAGAGCCCTGAATGGTACAGGTCGCTACGACATAGGCGGAAACAATCATGTTGTCATTCTTTGCCGCGGCATGCACTACCGAAAACAGACCGGACAAGAGACTGACCCCCAGGGCAAAGCTTATTTTTATTGGCGTATTCATTTCAGCGAACGGTAACTATGAAATTGCGGACAAAGCCCCTACTTCCGGCTCGAGGAATACACGCAAATTTTATTCTTTTTACGTATATCGGTGTTGAGAAATTTCGTCTTTTTCGTGCATAACGCATTGTTATTCCTCAAGAAATGTTATTAAAAAATTAATACTGATTAACACTATTGCATCGTCGAGCTACATGCTTTATACATAACAACACTAGAAAAATAATTGAACCGGGAGCAATACATTGCATCGATACTTTCTGCGCGGACAACAAGCAATTTGAAACAACGCCCTCGCAACCATCGAACCGCAATATCACTGTCCCAATCAATTATCCAAACACGATCCTGTTTCATATCGCTTTAGTTCCATGGCGTGGCAGCGGGTTGAAACAATGTGTGGAGCGCATGGCCATGTCATTATCAACATCGGTTCCAAGATTTTTTACGGCAACCGGCTTTTCCTTCGTGGTGGCGCTGCTGCTGTCGATCGCCGTCGCAATTTATTCGATGCACAATGTGCGCGAATTCCAGAATGCGGAAACCTGGATCAACCAGACGCAGGCAACCATGCAAAAGCTTGAAGAGGCGCTGTCCACCGTCAAGGACCTGGTCGGCGCCGCCCACGGCTATGCGCTGACCGGCCAGAGCGAATACCTCGACAGATACCAGGCCGCCCGCGAGGCGCTGCCGCCGATGATGGCGATAATCGGCGCGCATATCGAGGACAATGCGCAGCAGATGCAGCGCAAGGCCGCGCTTACCGCGCTGCTGACGCGCCGCATCGAGATGGCGCAAGAGCAGATCAAGCGGGATCCTCATAGCCAGGCCGCCATTTTCGGCTATGGACATGAGGTCACCAATCAGATCAGGACTAAATTCGACGAAATGAAGCTCGCCGAGAGCCGCCTGTTGGCGCAGCGCGCCAGTGATTCGGAGCGCCGCGCGCTGCGCACCCGCTATGCCATCGTCGGCGGCAATCTGCTCAGTTGCACCATCATGATCTGGGTCTTTATCCGCCTGCGCCGCGAAATGCACAAGCGCCACGTCGCCCAGTTGCAGGCACAGGCCAGCGCCGGGGAGTCGGAGGCCCTGAGCCGCACCGTGCTCGACGACGTCGCCGCGCTCAAGCACAATGAATCCAAGATCGAAAACCTGAACATTGCCTTGCGCAACCGCGCCGCGCAACTGGAACTGGCGAACAAGGAACTGGAAGGATTCTCCTATTCCGTGTCGCACGATCTGCGCGCCCCGCTGCGCCTCATCGGCGGCTACGCCATGATGCTGGAGGAAGATTACGCGGAGAAGTTCGACGAAGACGGCAAACGCTACCTGAATGTGATCCACGCCAATACCAGGAAAATGGATGCGCTGATCATCGATCTGCTCAAGCTCGCCAAATCGACGCTGGCGCCGCTCACCCTGGCCACCGTCGACATGCGGCGGCTGGTGCAAAAAGCCATCGCCGGCCTGGAACTCGAACATGACGCCGCCATCGACATCGGCCCCCTGTGCAATGCCGACGCCAATGCCGCGCTGCTGTTGCAGGTCTGGGAAAACCTGCTGGCCAACGCCGTCAAGTTCAGCCGCAATCATGCGCAGCCGGCCATTGTTGTCGATTCGGAACGAACCGAACAGGAAATCGTCTACCGCGTCCGGGACAACGGCGTCGGCCTCGATATCGCGCAAGCATCGAAGCTGTTCGAGGTTTTCCAGCGCTTCCATTCCCAGGAAGAATTTCCGGGCGCCGGCGTCGGCCTGGCGCTGGTCAAGCGCATCGTGCTGCGCCACGGCGGCCGCGTCTGGGCCGAAAGCCGGCCCGGCGC
>DASYEK010000070.1:0-3821 GCA_036499085.1 Herbaspirillum sp.
GTTCGCGCTGCAGGAGCCGCAGCTCGGCACCGGCCATGCCGTGATGCAGGCGCTGCCCTTCCTCGACGACGCCGTGCCGACCCTGATCCTGTACGGCGATGTGCCGCTGATCCGCGCCGGCACCCTGCGCCGACTGCTGGAACGCGCCGGCAACGACAAGCTCGGCATCCTGACCATCGATATGGCGGACCCGACCGGCTATGGCCGCATTGTGCGTAAAAACGGCGAAATTACCCGTATCGTCGAGCAAAAAGACGCAAACACCGAAGAAAAAGCCATTTCGGAGGTGAATACCGGCATCATCGTCGCCCCCACCCCGCAATTGCGCGGCTGGCTGGCCAGGCTCTCCAACCAGAACGCCCAGGGCGAGTATTACCTGACCGATATCGTAGCCCACGCCGTGGCAGACGGTGTGCCGGTGGTGGCCGCGCAACCCGATACCCTGGCTGAAACCCTGGGCGTGAACAGCAAGGTGCAACTGGCCGAACTGGAACGGCTGCACCAGCGCGCGCAGGCCCAGGCGCTGCTGGAACAGGGCGTGACGCTGGCCGACCCGGCCCGCATCGACATTCGCGGATCGCTGCATTGCGGACGCGACGTGACGATCGACGTCGGCTGCGTGTTCGAAGGCAGCGTGACCTTGGCGGACGGCGTCTCGATCGGCGCCAACTGCGTGATCGGCAACGCCGAGATCGCCGCCAACGCGCAGATCAAGCCGTTCTGCCATATCGACGGCGCGGCGGTCGGCGCGGCGGCGCAGATCGGCCCCTATGCGCGGTTGCGGCCCGGCACCGTGCTGGCCGAAGACGTGCACATCGGCAATTTCGTCGAGGTCAAGAACAGCAATATCGCCGCGCACAGCAAGGCCAATCACCTGAGCTACGTCGGCGACAGCGACGTCGGCACGCGCGTCAACATCGGCGCCGGCACCATCACCTGCAATTACGACGGCGTGAACAAATCGCGCACCGTCATCGAGGACGATGTCTTCATCGGCAGCGACACCCAGCTGGTGGCGCCGGTACGGGTCGGCGCCGGCGCCACCCTCGGCGCCGGCACCACGCTGACCAAGGACGCGCCGCCAGGCAAGCTGACGCTGTCGCGCGCCAAACAAATCACCCTTGACGGCTGGGTTCGCCCGGTCAAGACCAAGAAATAAGAGATAGGAATTTTATGTGCGGTATCGTCGGCGCCGTAGCGCAACGCAACATTGTCCCCATTATGCTGGAAGGCCTGAAGCGGCTGGAATACCGCGGCTATGATTCCTGCGGCGTGGCGGTGCATGACGGCCGCCCGGATGGCGGCTTGCAGCGCGCGCGCAGCGTGGCGCGTGTGGCCGAACTGCAGGAGCAGGTCGACGCCACGCATTTCGCCGGCGCCACCGGCATCGCGCATACGCGCTGGGCCACCCATGGCGCGCCGGCCACCGTCAACGCCCATCCGCACTTTTCGTCGGATTCCAGCGGCACGCCGCGCATCGCGCTGGTGCACAACGGCATCATCGAGAATTATGAGGAAATCCGCACCGAACTGATCGCGCTGGGCTACCGCTTCGAATCGCAGACCGATACCGAAGCCGTGGCGCACCTGGTCAATCACCTGTACGACGGCGACCTGCTGCGCACCATGCAGAAAGCCGTGAAACGCCTGAAAGGCGCGTTTGCGCTGGCGGTGTTCTGCAAGGACGAACCGCATCGCCTGGTCGGCGCCCGCTTGGGCTGCCCGCTGGTGGTGGGCCTGGGCAGCGGCGAAAACTTCCTGGCCTCCGACGCCATGGCGCTGGCCGGCACCACCGACCAGATCATCTACCTGGGCGAAGGCGATGTGGTCGACGTGCGGCTGGACGGCATCGGCATCACCGACCTCGACGACCAGCCGGTCGAGCGCGCCGTCATGACCGTGCACGCCTATTCGGGCGCGATCGACCTCGGCCCGTATCGCCATTACATGCAGAAGGAAATTTTCGAACAGCCGCGCGCCATCGGCGACACGCTGGAAGGCGTGGAAGGCTTCGTGCCGGAACTGTTCGGCATGCATGCCGAAGCGGTTTTCAAGGACATCGACGCGATCCAGATCCTGGCTTGCGGCACCAGCCTGTATTCCGGCATGACCGCCAAATACTGGCTGGAAGCGCTGGCCGGCGTGCCGACTTCGGTCGAGATCGCCAGCGAGTATCGCTACCGCACCCCGACGGTGAATCCGAACGCTCTGGTCGTGGTGATTTCGCAATCGGGCGAAACCGCCGATACCCTGGCGGCGTTGAAATATGCCAAGGACCTGGGCCACAAGCATTCGCTGTCGATCTGCAATGTGGGCACATCGGCGATGGTGCGCGAAACCGAATTGTCTTACCTGACGCGCGCCGGCGTTGAAATCGGCGTGGCATCGACCAAGGCCTTCACGACGCAATTGACGGCGCTGTTCCTGCTGTCGCTGACCCTGGCCAAATTGCGCGGCCGGCTCAGCGACGAGGATCAATACCTGCATCTGAAGAACCTGCGCCATCTGCCCGCCTCCTTGCAAAGCGTGCTGGCGCTGGAGCCGCAGATCATCGCCTGGGCCGATGCGTTTGCATTGAAGGAAAATGCCTTGTTCCTGGGCCGCGGCCTGCATTATCCGATCGCATTGGAAGGCGCGCTCAAGCTCAAGGAAATCTCGTACATCCATGCGGAGGCGTACCCGGCCGGCGAACTGAAGCACGGCCCGCTGGCGCTGGTGACCAAGGAAATGCCGGTGGTGACGGTGGCGCCGAACGACACGCTGATCGAGAAACTGAAATCGAACATGCAGGAAGTGCGTGCGCGCGGCGGCGAGCTATATGTGTTCGCGGATTCGGATTCGAATATCCACCCCAGCGAAGGCGTGCATGTGATTCGCCTGCCGGAGCATTACGGACAATTGTCGCCGATCCTGCATGTGGTGCCGCTGCAATTGCTGGCCTATCACACGGCGCTGGCGCGCGGGACGGATGTGGACAAGCCTCGGAATTTGGCGAAGTCGGTGACGGTGGAGTGATCTCGCTCCGCGCCGTTTTTTTTGTTTGCGAAGCATAAAATTCGGAACAGGTGCATAAATTCCAGGACAAAGGCATAAACTTCGAAACACCTGAACACGGTCTTAAAATTATAATTGCCAATATAAAAAAAGGACTCACCGAATGAGCCCTTCTCAACGCCTAAACCCCTGTCCGGAAGATAGCCATTCTTCATAGCTATATCTTGAACGATTCCAACGTTTCAGGAGCGAACAGATCTTTCGGCGTCAGCAGCTTCTTCGACAGGCCCTGCTCGAAGTGATAGCGCAGGAAAGTCTCCAGCGTCTTCTCGTTCTTCTGGAAGCCATAAGGCCAGAAATCATCGCCCATCACGCGCCGGGTTTCCTCGACGTGCGCCGTCAGGAACGGCAGCATGGTCTTCAATGCGGCGGTTTCGTACAAGTCCTTGTAGGTCTCCTGCTGCGCTTCGGAGAATGCCTTGTACAGCGACTGCGCGACCCAGCGATTCTTTTCATAGATGTCGCGGCGGATCACCAGCGTGTGCATGATCGGGAAGATGCCGGTGCGCGTGAAATATTCCTGCTCGACCGGCACGAAATTCTCGAACAGGCGCTTGACCTTGTCCGGTTGGGTGCGGAAGGTCGACGGCATGCGCGCGGTGTACAACGCATCGATTTCGCCGGTGGCCAGCATCTGCGCCAGGGTCTGGGTCGGGCCGATGGCCTGCACCTTGATGTTCGACGGCAGGTCCAGCTTCAGCTTCTCATCACGGTTCGGCTCTTCTTCGCCGCCGGTGTAATAGGTGACGCTGTCGACCGGCACGCCG
>DASYEK010000071.1:0-13378 GCA_036499085.1 Herbaspirillum sp.
GGCGCCGTCCCGGCCGGCGCGCCGTTCCATTATCCCGTCCAGCGCCTGCACCCGGCGGGCGATGCTGGCGCTGTCGGCCGCGTGCGCCGGATAGCCTCGGCCATCGTCGGCGATTTCCAGCAACAGGCTATCGAGGCCTTCAGCGCCGGTCTGGCGCAGCCTTATGTCTACCCGGCTTGCCTGCGCATATTTGGCGATATTGGCAAGCGCCTCGCGGCAGATCCGCAGCAAGCCCAGCGTGACGGCCGGCGCGGCATCGATTTCAGATTGGTCCGCCGAGAAGCGGCAGTCCAGCCCGGGAGAGGCAAAGTCGGCGGCGCTCTGCCGCAATGCTGCGATCAATCCGAGGTCCAGTTCGCGCGGACGCAGACGATGCAGGGCCTGGTACATGGCGTCGATGGCGTCATCGAGCAATCGGTCGGCGCGTTGCGCCGCCGCGGCTCCGTTCGATCTGCTCGATCTGCGAGATTCGCCCGATTCGTCTTGAAGCAGGGGCGCCAGCGCCATCTTGAGTGCAACCAGGCGGCCGCCGAGATCGTCGTGCAGGTCTTGCGCCAGGCGCAGGCGTTCGGCCTCGACGGCTTCCTGGACGCTGTCGGCGCAATCGGCTGCAGACATATCGGAAGAGAGCGATTTGGGCATATTGAGCGGCACTGCGGCCGGGCATCGAAAGCGCCATTCTATCCACTTATGCCGGGATTCCGCGGGTCTTTTGCAAGCCTTCCTGCAGGCCTTTTGTCTTGGTGGCGAACGCGAACATATCTCTGCCGCGCCGGTCAAAACCGCTCAACGACTTGCGGGAGACACATGATGCTGAAAAAGGACAATCCTGAGACGGCGGTGTTCAGGGAGTACAACAATGCCGCCGGCGGCTGGGGTTCGCTCAAGGCGGTCGGATCGATTCTGGTCGAGCAGCACGCCTTGCTGCACGGGCCGGGCATATTGATGAAGCAGAACAAGCCGGAAGGCTTTGCATGCGTGAGTTGTTCCTGGGCCAAGCCGGCGGATCCGCATGCCTTCGAATTCTGCGAAAACGGCGCCAAGGCCACCGCCTGGGAGATTACTTCGCAGCGGGTCGAGCCCGATTTTTTTGCGCAGCATAGCGTCGGCGAGTTGGCGCGCTGGAGCGATTTCGAACTGGAGTCGGCTGGCCGTCTGACAGCGCCCATGCGCTACGACGCGGCGTCCGACAAGTATGTCGCTGTCAGCTGGGAGCAGGCCTTTGCCGAGATCGGCGCGCAATTGCGCGCCATGCGCCCGCAACCCGATTCGGTGGTGTTCTACACGTCGGGGCGTGCCGCGCTGGAAACGTCCTATATGTATCAGTTGATGGCGCGCATGTACGGCACCAATAATCTGCCCGACAGTTCCAATATGTGCCACGAAAGCACCTCGGTGGCGCTGCCGCAGACCATAGGCGTCGGTGTCGGCACCGTGCTGCTGGAAGATTTCGAAAAGACCGATTGCATCCTGTTCTTCGGCCACAACACCGGCACCAACGCACCGCGCATGCTGCATCCGCTGCAGGATGCGCGCAAACAGCGCGGCGTGCCGATCATCACCTTCAATCCGCTGCGCGAACGCGGCCTGGTCAGCTTCGTCAATCCGCAGTCGCCGCTGGAAATGCTGGCGCCGGGCAAGACGCCGATCAGTACCCAATATGTGCAGATCCGGCTGGGCGGCGATACCGCCGCGGTAATAGGCATGGCCAAATGGATCGTCGAAGCCGACGATGCAGCGCTGGCCAGTGGCGGTGCGCGCGTGGTCGATGCCGATTTCATCGCCGAGCATACGGCCGGCTTCGAGCAGTTCGCCGCGGCCGCGCGCGCGGCCGACTGGGGCGAGATCGAACGCGTTTCCGGCGTCAGCCGCGCGGAACTTGAACGCGCCGCGCAAACCTACGCGCAGGCCGAGGCGGCCATGGTGCTGTACGGCATGGGCATCACACAGCATCGGGAAGGCGTGCGCAATGTCCACATGCTGACCAATCTGCTGCTGTTGCGCGGCAATATCGGCAAGCCGGGCGCGGGCATCTGCCCGATACGGGGCCATTCCAATGTGCAAGGCCAGCGCACCGTCGGTATTACCGAAAAACCGGAACTGGTGCCGATGGATAAACTGAAGCAGCAATATGCATTCGAGCCGCCGACCGGGACCGGCCTTACCACGGTCGACGCCTGCGAGGCTGTGCTGCAGGGAAAGATCGGCGCCTTCGTCATGCTGGGCGGGAATTTCTTCCGGGCGATTCCGGACCAGGACCGCATCGAGCCGGCCTGGCGACGGATGCCGTTGACGGTGCTGATTGCGACCAAACTCAACCGCAGCGCGATCGTGCATGGGCGCCAGGCGTATCTGTTGCCTTGTCTTGGGCGAATCGAAATCGATCGCCAGGCCAGCGGTCCGCAGGCGGTATCGGTGGAAGACAGCACCGGCTGCATCCATGGCTCGCGCGGGGCGGCCGAACCGGCGGCCGATACCTTGCTGTCGGAGGCGGCCATCGTGGCGGCCCTGGCGCAACAGATCGTGCCGCCGAACCCGCGTGTGGACTGGGACGCCTGGTGCGGCGACTATTCGAAAGTGCGCGACGCCATCGCCGTGACCTACCCCGAGATATTTCATGATTTCAACGCGCGCATGTGGACCCCCGGCGGCTTCCCCCGGCCGCTGGGCGCGCGCGAACGCAAATGGAAAACCGGGAACGGCAAGGCCAATTTCATGACGCCGGACAGCTTCGATGAAGACCCCGACCTGCCTTCGAGCGCGCCCGACAGCCTGCGCCTGATGACCATGCGCGGCGACAGCCAGTTCAATACCACCGTGTACAGCCTGGACGACCGTTTTCGCGGCGTGTTCGGCACGCGCCGCGTTTTGCTGATGCACGAAGCGGATATGGCACGGCTGGGCCTGGCGGCGGGATCGTTCGTGACCGCAGTGACGGAAAGCCGCGACGGCGTGCAGCGCAGCGTGGACGGCCTGCGCGTGCAGCCCTTCGATATTCCGCGAGGTTGCGTGGCGGGCTATTATCCGGAACTCAATCCGCTGATTCCGCTGTGGCATCATGCCAAGGGCAGCAAGGTGCCGGCGGCAAAATCGATTCCGGTGCGGCTTGCGCCGTGCGCGGCGCCATCCTCGATTGCGGCTGCGCACGCCGGCCGCGGCGAGACGGATGCAGAATCCGCCGAGGTTGCCGGGATTGCCGAAATCAACGCCCCGGCCGGGAGCGCCGGGTAAGGCACAGCCGCATGCCGGCTTGCCAATCCGGCATGCGGCGCAGGTCGGTCGGTTCTGGACATGCGCCGCATGTGTGGAAGTTCGGGGACTGCAACTGTATTTGCAACAGTTGTAAAGAAATGTTTGCAATGATTAATGAAAATCATTATCATTACGCCACTTATACGTAGTTACGCAAGCCAGCAAGGCATGTTCATCTTGGCGATGGCATGGCAAGTCAGCCAATCTTATTAAAATTATATTGGGTGAAATCCATGACATATATCAAGAGTCGCAAGCGCGACTTGCCGCTGCATGCGCCATCGCAATTTCAATCGCAATCGCTGCCGTCCCCCAGCCATCTGAGCTATTGCCTCACCGCCGCCTTTGCCGCCGCGATGACCATGCCGCTTGCCGCGCATGCCGCCCCGGACGACGACCAGACGTTGCCCGCCGTCAGCGTCCGCGCCGCGCAGGACGGCATCAAGGCGGAGAAAGCCTCGTCGCCGAAGTACACGCAGCCGCTGCTGGACACCCCGCAGACCATTACCGTCATCAAGAAAGAGCTGATCACGCAGCAGGGCGGCACCACACTGAGCGAAGCCTTGCGCAATACGCCTGGAGTCGGCACCTTCTCGCTCGGCGAAAACGGCGCCACCGCGACCGGCGATGCGATCTACATGCGCGGTTTCGATGCGTCGGCCAATATTTATGTCGATAACGTGCGCGACCTCGGCGCGGTATCGCGCGACATGTTCAATATCAACCAGGTCGAAGTGCTGAAGGGGCCTTCCGGCACCGACAACGGACGCGGCGCCCCGAACGGTTCGATCAATCTGGTCACGGCCCAGCCCGGACTCGACGATTCCTTCAGCGCCGGCGTGACCGGCGGCAGCGCCGGCAACAAGCGCGTCACCGCCGACTGGAACAAGGTGCTGGATGCCGATCGCGGCATGGCGATGCGTTTGAACCTGATGGACCAGGACAGCGGCGTGGCCGGCCGTCATGAAGTGAACAACAAGCGCTGGGGCGTGGCGCCGTCGTTCGTCTACGGCCTGAACAGCCCGACGCGGCTATATGTCGATTACCTGCATGTCGACCAGGACAACACGCCCGAGAACGGCGTCAACACGATCGGTTTGCCGGGCTATTCGTTCCCGACCAATCCGGCCATCAGCGCGGGGGCGCCGGTCAATCCGCGCAACTATTACGGCTCCGGGAACGACTTCGACAAGGTGACGTCGGACATGCTGACCGTGCGCGTGGACCATGATTTTTCCGACGGCCTGAAGCTGCAGAACATCACGCGTTATGCGAAGACCAGGCAGAACTATCAGATTACCGGTTTCATGGGCAACTTCGCCACGCCGGTGCCGTCCGACCCGTCCACCTGGACCCTGGCGCGATCGCGCCAGATGAAGGACCAGACCAATGAAATCCTGACCAACCAGACCAACCTGAGCAAGGAATTCGAAGCCGCCGGCATCAAGCACACGGCGGTGGGCGGCCTCGAACTGACGCAGGAAAAGCAGAAGACCTACGGCTATTTTCCAGACTCGCTCGGCACCATGCCGGCGGCCAATCTGTACAATCCGAATCCGTCCGATCCGGTCTCCAACTATAACCCGACCCGCGGCGGCGCCGATACCAGCGGCACCATGAATACCGTTTCGCTGTATGGCTTCGATACCTTGAAGTTGAACGAGCGCTGGCTGCTCAGCGGCGGCATTCGCGTCGATCGCTACGACCTGGATTACGACTATGCCACTGCCTCGACCGCAGCCGCGCAGCCTGCGTTGCGGCCCGGCACCGGCTTGCGCCAGCCGTCGCTGAGCAGCTCCGGCTATCTGTTCAACTGGAAGCTGGGCGCGGTCTACAAGCTGACGCCCGACAGCAGCCTGTACGGTTCGTATTCGACCTCCAAGCAGCCGCCGGGCGGCTCGAACTTTGTGCTGAGCACGTCGGCCAACAGTGCCGGCAACGCAAGCTACAAGGCGCAGGAAACAACATCGGCCGAAATCGGCGCCAAATGGGATGTGCTGGAAGACAAGCTCGGCCTGACCGCGGCGCTGTACAGCACCAAGGTGAAAAACGAACTGACGCGGGATCCGGTTTTCCCCGACATTTATTACCAGACCGGCGAAAAGAAAGTGCAGGGCATTGAAGTCGGCGCCATCGGCAATATCACCAAGGCATGGTCGGTCAGCGCCGGTTATACCTACATGAAAACCGACGTCAAGGGCACCTCGAGCACCAGCGACGGCTCCAGCAACCTGGCCTATACGCCGAAACAGGCCTTCACCTCGTGGACCAGCTACAAATTGCCGGGCGGCTTCACCATCGGCGGCGGCGCGCGCTTCGTCGATGCGCTGATCCGGGCCTCCGACGGCGCGGTCGGCACGCCGAAATACACCAATTCGTATTGGGTGTTCGACGGCATGCTCGGTTACACAGTGTCGAAAAACCTGGACCTGCAACTGAACCTGTATAACCTGGCCGACAAGCAATACGTCGCCGCGATCAACAAGAGCGGTTACCGGTATACGCCGGGCATCGAACGCTCGTTCACGCTGACCGCGAATTTGAAGTTCTGATCCGGCGCTTTAAAACGTTTTTTGAATTTTTGCGTGCTTTTGGCCTCTTCTTCGGAAGAGGCTTTTTCCATTTTCAGGGACATCCCATGATTTTGCATATTCCCGCCGTTCTGGGCAAAGACCAGGTTGCCGACATGCGCGCCCGATTGCAGGCCGCCGATTGGGTCGACGGCCGCGTCAGCGTCGGCGAGCAGGGCGCCAAGGTCAAGCAGAACCGGCAACTGCCGGATCAATCGCCGCTCGCGCGCGAACTCGGCGGCGTCATCCAGGCGGCGCTGGCCCGCAATCCGCTGTTCTTCGCGGCCGCGCTGCCGTTGCGCGGCGTGCCGCCCCTGTTCAACAGCTACGCCGGCGGCGAACATTACGGCGCGCATATCGACGGCTCGGTGCGCAATGTCGCCGGCAGTCCGCTGCCGGTGCGCACCGACGTTTCCTCTACGCTGTTCCTGAACGAACCGGAAGACTACGACGGCGGCGAACTGGTGGTGTTCGACACCTACGGCAGCCATGAAATCAAATTGCCGGCCGGCGACCTGATCCTGTATCCGTCGACCAGCCTGCACCGGGTCGAGCCGGTCACGCGCGGCGTGCGCCTGTGTTCCTTTTTCTGGACCCAGAGCATGATCCAGGACGACAACAGGCGCGCCATGCTGTTCGAACTCGACCAGAACATCCGGAAATTGCGCGCGCGCATCGGCGACTGCGAGGAGGTTGTCGGCCTGACCGGTCACTACCATAATCTGATACGGCAATGGTCGCAGCTCTGATTAGGATGGATGCGGATATTTGTAAGACAAAATCCGTATAGCGAATGCTAGATGCGTTACCTGCCTGACCATAATCCCGCATCTTATAATTCACGGCGCTTTCGGGGAGCCCACAATCTCCTCGAAAAAATTGCCCGCTCGGAGCGGCTGCAATAACACGCAGTTCGGGGCTGCACATCCAGGGCCGCGATCGATGAAAACCGGCGGAAACGGGCAGCGATCGTTCAAAACGCAATGACGCAAACAACGCCAACAGAACCAGAACGCAAAGAAGAGGGAAACTATGTCCAATAACGATGACGCAATCCGTCTCAGCACGCTCATTCGCAAATACCATTCGGAAATTCTCGACGCCTGGCTGGCTCATCTGAAGACGACCGCGACCCGTTTCGACGCCGGTTCGGAAGAGATCATGCGGCGTTACTGCACGACCTTCCTCGGCTTGCTGGCGACGGCGGCGCAGAGCGCCGACCTGTCCAATATCGACAGCCGCGAGTGGGACGACGTCCGCCAGCAATTGGCGGAGATTTCCCAGACGCGCGCGCGTTCTGGCTCGACGCCGAGCGAAACCGCGTTGGTGGTGTTCTCGCTGAAGCAATCGCTGTTCGCGCCGATGAGCAAGGAAATGGCGAACGACCCCGCGACGCTGGCCGCCGATACCTGGGCCGTTACCACGCTGCTGGAAAAGCTGGGCCTGTTCACGGTCGAAGTGTTCCAGAAGAGCCGCGACCAGATCATCAGCCGCCAGCAGCAGGAATTGCTGGAACTGTCGACGCCGGTGGTCAAGCTGTGGCACAACATCCTGGCCTTGCCGCTGATCGGCACGCTCGACAGCGCCCGCACGCAAGTCGTGATGGAAAGCCTGCTGCAGAAGATCATCGAAACGGGCGCGGCGATCGCCATCATCGACATCACCGGCGTGCCGACCGTCGATACCCTGGTCGCGCAGCATCTGCTGAAGACCATCGCCGCCGCGCGCCTGATGGGCGCCGATTGCATCATCAGCGGCATTCGTCCGCAGATCGCGCAGACCATTGTGCACCTGGGCGTGAACCTGGAGGATGTCATCACCAAGGCGACGCTGGCGGACGCCTTCCTGATCGCGCTGGAGCGCACCGGCGCGAAGATCACGGGCCGCGACAGCGTCTGAGGCCGGCATGGAACGCATTCCTATTCTCCGCATGGGCAAGCTGCTGCTGGTCACCATCCAGGTCGACATGCACGACCGGCTGGCGATGACGCTGCAGGACGACCTGACTTCGCGCATCGTGAAAGACCAGGCCAAGGGCGTCCTGATCGACATCTCGGCGCTGGACGTGGTGGATTCCTTCATCGGCCGCATGATCAGCAATACCGCCGCGATGGCGCGCGTGCTGGATGCGCATACGGTGGTGGTCGGCATGCAGCCGGCGGTGGCCATCACACTGGTCGAACTCGGGCTGGCGCTGACCGGCGTCAAGACCGCATTGGATGTCGAGAAGGGTATTCTGCTGCTTGAGAAAAGCATCAGATGAGCGCTCTTCTCGCCGCATCGGTGCGAGCTTCTTCCGTGCATCTCTTCCTGGATGAAATCAAGGCCGCCATCTCCGATGAGCAGGCCGCGCCGCTGCAATCGGACGAACACGTGGTCGCCTTGCGCAAGCTGGTGCGCGAGCGCGCGGTCGAATTTCGCCTGAGCCTGGTCGACCAGACCAAGCTGGTCACGGCCGCCAGCGAATTGGCGCGCAATACCCTGAAGTACGGCGGCGGCGGCGAGGTCTACGCATTCAGCGTCGCCAGCGGCATGAAGCAGGGCATCGGCCTGTCCTTCGTCGATGCCGGCCCGGGCATCGACGATATCGAACAGGCGCTGACCGACGGCTATACTTCCGGCGGCGGACTCGGACTCGGCCTGGGCGGCGCCAAGCGGCTGGTCGACATGTTTCATATCCACAGCAAGAAAGGCGAGGGCACCGCCGTGACAATCATCAAATGGGTGCGATCATGACGCCGCTCCGCGAGCAGCGGCATTTCGCCCTCTCGCACGCCAGCGATATCGCCTCGGTGCGGCGCCATGCGCGCCAATTGACGGACCGGCTGGCATTCGATGAAACGCAGGCCGGCCAGTTGGCGATCGTGGTCACCGAAGCCGCCACCAATATCCTCAAGCACGCCGGCCACGGCACGCTGGTCCTGACGCTGACCGAGCGCGCCGGCCGGCAGGCGATCGAAGTGCTGGCGCTGGACCAGGGTGAAGGCATCGCCAATCTGCCGCAAAGCCTGCGCGACGGCATCTCCACGGCCGGCACGCCGGGCAACGGGCTGGGCGCGATCCGGCGCATGTCGCAGGAATTCGATGCGTATTCGATGCCGGGCAAAGGCGCTGCATTCTATGCCTGCGTGGTTGCCGAGACGCCGGCGCCGGCGATGGAAAGCACGCGCGCCGCCTGCATGCAATACGGGGTGATCTGCGTGCCGATCGCGGGCGAGGAGGAGTGCGGCGACGCCTGGGCGGTCCGGGCCGACGCCGACAGCGTCGCCATGATGGTGGCCGACGGTCTCGGCCACGGTCCCGAGGCCGCGGTGGCGTCGGCGGCGGCGGTGCGCGTGTTCGATCAGGCCGCCGTGGCCGAGCCGGGCGCGCTGATCGAGAAAATGCATCTTGCCATGCGCGCCACGCGCGGCGCGGCAGTGGCGGTGGGGCGGCTGAATCTGCAATCGAGTGCGATCCGCTTTGCCGGCATCGGCAATATCAGCGCCACCGTGATCGACCATGGCGCGCGCAAGCAACTGGTGTCGCATAACGGCATCGTCGGCAACAACATGCGCAAGGTGCAGGAATTCGAACAGCCCTGGCCGGCCGACGGCCTGGGGCTGTACATCATGTGTTCCGACGGCATTACGACGCAATGGGATATCCAGAATTATCCCGGGCTCCAATACTGCCATCCAGCCTTGATCGCCGGCATCCTGTTCCGCGATTTCGCGCGCGGACGCGACGACGCCACGGTATTGGTCGTCAAGCACGGCCTCCAGGGAGCATGATGCAGGCCGCCATCTGCAGCCTCGGCATCAGCAGCGAACACGACGTGGTGACGGTGCGCCAGCGCGCGCGCGAGATATCGGCGCTGCTCGGCTTCGGCGCGCAGGATCAGGTGCGGATCGCAACAGCGGTTTCCGAACTGGCGCGGATCGCCTTTACCTTCGCCAGCGGCGGCCGGGTCGATTTTGCCGCCTTCGACGCGGGGGCGCAGCAAAGCCTGCATATCGCCATCAAGAGCAATGGCGGCGAAACCCGCACGGGTTTGAGCGTCAGCGATGGCGAACGCTTGGCCACGCTCGATTCGGCGCTGATCAGCGCCGGGCGGCTGATGGACGCCTGCGAGTTCAGCGACGAGCGCGGCGTGATTGCGATCCAGTTGCAAAAAAAGTTGCCGTCCGATGTGCGCCTAACGACTTCGACGCTGGACCGGATCACGCGCAAGATATCCGATGGACCGGTGACCAGTTCCTATGCCGAAGTGCGCTTGCAGAACAAGGAATTGCTGGACACGCTGGCCGAGCTGCGCGCCAAGCAGGACGCTCTGCTGGCGTTGACGCAGGAACTGGAAGACACCAATCGCGGCGTGGTGGCGCTGTATGCCGAAATCGAGGAGAAAGCGGAGCGGCTGCGCGAAGCCGATGCCTTGAAGTCGCGCTTCCTGTCCAATACCAGCCACGAATTGCGCACGCCGCTGAGTTCGATTCGCGCCCTGTCCCAACTGCTGCTGGACCGCATCGACGGCAGCCTGACGGACGAGCAGGAAAAGCAGATCCGTTTCATCGAACAGGCCGCCACCAGCCTGTCGGATCTGGTCAACGATCTGCTGGACCTGGCCAAGATCGAAGCCGGCAAGATCGAGGCCGACTGCAGCGTTTTCCAGGTCAGCGAATTGTTCAGCACCTTGCGCGGCATGCTGCGCCCGCTGGCCAAGAATGCCGAGGTGGATTTGATTTTCGAGGATCCGGCCGAGGATCTGGAGTTGTATACCGATGAAGGGAAGGTGTCGCAGATATTGCGTAATTTCGTCTCGAATGCATTGAAATTCACCGAGCGCGGCGCCGTGGCCATTCGTGCCGAGCGGGTTGGAGGCGCCGCGCAAGCGACCGCGTACGAGGCATCGATCCGCTTCGACGTGATCGACAGCGGCATCGGCATCGCCCCGGAAAACCTGCAGTTCGTGTTCGAAGAATTCAGCCAGGTCGAAAGTCCGCTGCAACGCCGCCACAAAGGCACCGGCCTCGGCCTGCCGCTGTGCCGCAAGCTGGCGGGCTATCTGGGCGGCAGCGTGGAGTTGCACAGCGAAGTCAATCGTGGATCGACCTTTTCGTTGATCCTGCCCATGCAATATACTGCGCCATCGGTCGATCACCAAGAAGGCATCCCCAAATGAACGCGTCAGCTCAAGCTTCCCTGATCCTGAATGTCGACGACAACGACGGCGCGCGCTATGCCAAGACTCGTATCCTGCAGGTGGCCGGCTTCAAGGTGATCGAAGCCGCCAGCGGCACGGACGCGCTGGCGATGGTCAAGTCGCATATGCCGGACCTGGTGCTGCTGGACGTCAAGCTGCCGGATATCAACGGGTTGGAGGTGTGCCGCCGCATCAAGTCGGAACCAGCGTCGGCCACGGTGCTGGTGTTGCAAACCTCGGCGGCGCTGACCGGCCGCGCCGACAAGATCCGCGGCCTGGAAGGCGGCGCCGACAATTATCTGGCGGCCCCCATCGGCGCCGACGAACTGGTGGCCAATGTGAATGCGCTGTTGCGCCTGCGCCAGACCCAGGCCGACCTGCGCGAGAGCGAGGAACGCTTCCGCCAGATGGCGGAAAATATCAACGATGTGTTCTGGATTTTTTCGCTGGCGGATCGCGAGATGTTGTACGTCAGCCCGGCCTACGATGCCATGTGGTGCGCGCCGCGCGCGGAATTGGCGGGCATGCCGGAAGCCTGGCTGGAATCGATCCATGCCGAGGATCGCGACCGGGTGGAGGGACATTTCAGCCAGTTGTTCGAAAACCAGCAGTACGACGAGGAATATCGCATCGTGCTGCCGCAGGGCAATTCGCGCTGGGTGCGCGATCGCGCTTTCCCGGTGAAGAATAATGAAGGGAGGGTGTATCGGATCGCCCGCATCACCAGCGATATATCGGCTTCCAAGCATGCCGAGAAATTGCTGCAGGATGCCGATACCCACAAGAACGAATTCCTGGCGACGCTGGCGCACGAGTTGCGCGGGCCGCTGGGGCCGATCCGCAATGCGGTCGAGATGATCCAGAAGACTTCGCCGATCGAGAACGATGAAAACGGTTATGCGCGCAATGTGATTTCGCGCCAGGTCGATCACATGGCGCGGCTGGTGGACGATCTGCTCGATATTGCGCGCATCTCGCAAGGCAAGATCGCGTTGCAGCAGGAGCCGGTCGATCTGAATGCACTGATCCGCGCCGCGGTCGAGACTTCGCTGCCGTACATCACGAAACGCGAGCATGGCTTCGATGTGCGGTATTCGGATCGGCCCATTTGCATCACCGGCGATGCGATACGACTGGCGCAGGCGGTCAGCAATCTGTTGAACAATGCCGCAAAATATACGCCGAAGGGCGGCAACATCAGTCTGTCGCTGATTCCGCATGCGGACAAAAGGGTCGAGATCATTGTCGAGGACAACGGCATCGGCATTCCGAAGGAGCGGCTGGCGACGATTTTCAATCTGTTTGCGCAGGGCGACGCCGCGCCCGACCTGGCGCAGGACGGCCTCGGTATCGGTTTGTCATTGGTGAAGCAATTGGTCGAACTGCATGGCGGCAATGTCAGTGTGGAAAGCGCCGGACGCGGCATGGGCAGTCGTTTCATTCTGACCTTGCCGATCGCGTCGGCGGCGAGCGGTACTTCGGCGGCGCTGGTGCAGGAAGCGTTGCAGCGGCAAGCGGCCAACGGCGGCGATCGGCATGCCGGCGTTGCCCGCACGGTCTTGATTGTGGACGACAATGTCGATTCGACGGAAACGATGGCGATGCTGCTTGAGGCATATAGCCATGTGACGTATACGGCGCATGACGCCGAGGCGGCACTGGCGCTGGCCAATCGGCATGCGCCCGAAGTGATTCTGCTGGATATCGGCTTGCCCGGAACCAACGGGTTTGAATTGGCGCGTTTGTTGCGCGGCGATCGGAAGTTTGCCGGGACGATGCTGGTTGCGGTGACCGGTTACGGTTCGGCCAACGATAAGGAAAAAGCGCTTGCCGCCGGCTTCGATCATCATCTGGTGAAGCCGGCCGATATCGAACAGATATTGGCTATTTTGGCGTCTTAGCCATCCTTGTATCTTCAAGAGCGTGCCGGCTGCCGATGGTTTATCGGTGAATGCGCATTATCTTTCTTCGCTCATCTGCCAGCGTTTTCACGGTGTTGTCTTTTCCTTTCCCTGTCTGGATTTGAGCCGCGTCATTGGTGAGTCGTTATCTCATTTCCCCTGCGGTGCGGCGACGCTTCACCGCGTCCTCCACTATTGATTTTCCTCTTCCGAATTTGACAGTCACTATGCATCGGTATATATTATTCAAAAAATGATTAGTCTAGTTACACAGTGAATAGACTGGATTTTTAGGCCTTTCACCGATCCACGGAAACACCCAACCACAATTCAGGAGTCACCATGCCCCACGATAAAGACCGCACCCACTGGCACGAACCGGCGGGAGGCAAGAAGGCCGGTTACGGCAAGTTCGACAAGCAGCCGACGCCGTATGACGCGTTCATGGAAGAAGAAGGGGTGCCGGTATTTCG
>DASYEK010000072.1:0-39004 GCA_036499085.1 Herbaspirillum sp.
ACTGGGTGCAGACCGGAGGCGATTATGTACTGGTCGCCGTCAGTACCGGCATCATCCTGAATTTTTTGCTGGGTAATTGATTATTTTTTAGTTGATCAACGCCCCCGCGATTCAAGGGCAATGATCGACAATGATTGAGACGGGGCGATCGGTCTGCCGGACGAGCGCCCCGGTCCGGCCGCCATGCGGACGGGCCGAGATCGTAAAAAAAACTGAGTCGAATCCTCTGGAGGCTCAGGTTTCCATTTCGCCTGCCACGGTGTTATCGACATAGCACCAGATCCACGTTTCGCCCGGCTCGATCGAACGAATCAGCGGATGCGCTGTGTCGAGATAGTGTTTGCTGGCGTGGCGATTAGGCGAAGAATCGCAACATCCGACATGGCCGCAAGAAAGGCAGAGGCGCAGATGCAGCCACTTGCCGCCGCTGGCCGCGCACTCTTCGCAATAATGCCTATCGGTATCGGCGACCTGAATCTGATCGAGATGCGTGCATTTTGGGGACATGGTTTTCTCCATGCTTGGGATTGGCACATGATACCGCTATCGGGATCAATCAAGACATTCATGCCGGCGCCGGTAACCAGCGGCTTCAAGCTTTGCACCAAGATGGTGAGAATTGAGTATATAATCTTGCTCAAAAGACATCTGAGCTTCGCCACCGAAGCCTAGCTACCGATGCAGCAGCCATCGTTTGCAGCAGCCCGCCATGTAACGACAGATCGACGATATGCCTAAAAATAAGAATAAAAATGCAATCGCTGCGCGAGCCAGCCAAATCCTCAATCCGGAATCGATCGCCCTCCCCGGATTTTCCTCCTTGCGACGAAAACGATTTGCCTAGAGTGCATTTCAAAGATCGCCGCGGACATCGGCACGGCAATCCTTGAAATGCATTCCTATAACAATCTTTTGCAAACGAGGCACTCTTATGCTGGGTGGTATCTTGGCCGTTCTGGCAGCGGCAACTTTCGGTTTCAATAACGCCGCCATCCGGCGCGGCGTTCTCAGCGGCTCCCTGTTTCAGGGTCTGGCCATCACCGTACCGATGGGCGTGCCGATGTTTTTGGTCGCCGCCGTGGCCACTGGAAACCTTCATCATTTGATGGACTTCCCGGCCGCATCGTATTTCTGGATGTCGGCCGCGGGCATATCGCATTTCGTATGGGGACGTTATTGCAATTATCGGGCGACCAGGGCCATCGGCGGCAATCTCGCCGGCCCCTGGCAACAGACGCAACTTATTCTGGCGCTGTTCCTGGCCATACTCGTTTTGGGAGAAACGCTCACGGTTCTCAAGATCGCCGGCATTGCGCTGGTGATCTTCGGCGGCGCCATAACCACTCGCGGAAAACACAATCCGAAGACCGAGGTGGTGGAAACTGCAAAGAGCGCAACGCCGGAAAAGACAAAAAAGCAGGACTTCGTACCCAAGTATGCGGAAGGCTATACCTTCGCCCTGCTTTCGGCAGTGGGCTACGGCCTCAGCCCGATCCTGATTCGATTGGGCCTCGAAAGCAGGGGCCTCGGCTTCAGCGTAATCGGCGGCCTGATTTCCTATTCGGCGGCCACGCTCCTGGTCGCAGTGATCCTGTTTGTCGCCGGCAAATGGCGTCATGTATGCGCGGTCGAGCCGGTCGCAGTAAAGTGGTTTTCATTCGCGGGCGCTCTTGTCGGAACCTCGCAGATGTTGCGCTATGCCGCGCTGTCGCTGGCGCCGGTAACGGTCGTCACGCCGATTCAGTCGACCTCCGCCATCTTCCGAACCCTTTTCGGCTGGGTGATCAATCGCGAGCATGAAGTCTTTGGCGTATGGGTATATCTGGGCATGGTGTTCTCCATCGCAGGCGCGGTGGCGCTCACCATCAGTGCGGATTTCGTGCTGGCGCATGTTGCCTTGCCGGACGCGCTGGTTCATATCGCAAAATGGCGGTGGCCGATTTAGGTATCGCTTGAACATAGCGCCCGAGGCGCATGCGGACAGCAGACACCGGATAGCGGCGATCAGGCGCTTTTTTCAGGCGAGCAGCCTTTCCTCAAGCCGCGTCAACGTATTCCCGAACAACTTCGGCCGGTTCATGGCGCGCGCCAACACCAGCGCGCCTTGAATCCCGCCCACCACATCTTCGCTCCAGGCCACGGCGGTCGCGGCATCCTTGCCGTCGCGCACCAATGCATCGCTCAAGGCGGCGGCCCAGTCCGCAAAATAGCTTTTAACCGCAACTGCGAACCGGTCGCGCTCGTTGCCCAGCGCGAACACGCCGACCAGGCATACCTTCTGGCCCGATAGGAAATAGCGCCTGGTTTCTCGAAACATATGGGCGATTCCGCGCCGCGGATCCGATGTCTCGCGCAGCGGCGCATATACGTTTTTCTGAAACCAGGAATCGATGTGCGCCAGTACCGCGGCCGCCATTTCATCCTTGCCGCCCGGGAAAAAGTGATACAGGCTGCCCTTGCCCAAGCCGGTACCGGCGCCGATGCGCGCCAGGGTGGCGCCTTCGTAACCATAGGTCCGAAAAATCTCCGTCAGCAACGGCAGCACATCGGCGCGCTCCGCAATCACTCTCGCCATCGTCTCCCTTTCAGGCGTTTCAGAATCCCAGATCGCTCAGGCCAGGATGATCCGCAGGCCGCGGCGTGCCGAGATCCCAATGCATCTTGCGATCGCTTTCCTTGATCGCAAGATCGTTGATGCAGGCATGGCGCGCGCGCATCAAGCCATTCTCATCGAACTCCCAATTCTCGTTTCCGTACGAGCGGAACCAGTTGCCCGCGGCATCCTTCGACTCATAAGCAAAACGCACTGCGATTCGATTGTCGGTGTACGCCCATAATTCCTTGATCAGCCGATAGTCCAGCTCGCCCTGCCATTTACGGGCCAGGAACGCAATAATGGCGGTGCGTCCGGTAAAAAATTCATTGCGATTGCGCCAGACGCTGTCTTCCGTATAGGCCAGCGCGACCTTTTCGGGATTGCGCCCATTCCAGCCGTCTTCGGCCGCGCGCACTTTCTGTTTTGCCGTTTCCAGGGTAAAAGGGGGAAGCGGAGGACGTTGAGCTGTCATGAAATCACCTATGGGTAAACCTGCGGTTGAACATCGAATTGGCTATGCCGAATGTGTAATGCATCGTGAAAATACATTGCACCTGATTGTACCGACCGGAACTCCCTGTACCAATTGGTACAAAGAAGTGTAAAGCCGGCCGGCCGGCAATGCAAACACTTTTTTTCCTGTCGTCCTACAACATATTCAGCCGCTCGCCTACCTTTGGCGGCAAGCGCCGGTTGCTATGATTTCGCGCATGGAGATATCGGCCCAGGCCTCAACACGCAATACAACGGGGATCCATATCATGAGCATCGACAAGCTGGAACGCAACAATCAGCGCCTGGACGCCGCCGCGCCGGCCGAAAGCGGCGCCGACGCCGGACAAGCCGGAAAACACGGCGACGCCGGCGCCAGCCGCCAATATGCGGAGCAACTGGCGGCGCGCTTCCAGGCATATGTCGACTGGGCCATCGATCACTGGCCGCTGGACGGCCAGGCGCTCGACCCGGCCGCCTTCGAGCGCTCCCGTGAAGACTTGACCGCGATCTGCCGCCGGGCTGGCGCGCCTGCAGGCGAGATCGATCCGGGCGTTCCCGGCGGCGCGCAGTTCTTGCCCGTCACACCCATGCCCTGGCCCTGACGGTCATGCAAGCCGCCTCTTCATCGCCATCCAGCCCGGCCGCCGTCAAGGCCACCGGATGGCGCCGGCTCGGGCGCCTGCTGCTCAATGCCGGGCAATCCTGGCTCGATCACCGCGCCGCCAGCAAAGGCGCTGCCGTAGCGTTCTATACGATGTTTTCGATGGCGCCGATCCTGGTATTGGTGACCGCCATCGCCGGCGCTTTTTTCGGTCCCAGCGCGGCCCAGGGCCAGATCGTGGCCCAACTCAGCGGGCTGGTCGGCGAGGTCGGCGCACAAGCAATCCAGACCGCGCTGGTCAGCGCCAACAACGACCAGGGCGGCCTCATCGCCACCGTGATCGCCACCATCTTGCTGCTGGTCGGCGCCACCACCGTGTTTTCCGAATTGAAGGACAGCCTGGACGATATCTGGCAGATACCGAAGCCGCCGTCCTCCGGCGTCTTCACGCTGATCCGCACTCGCCTGCTTTCCTTCGGCCTGATCCTGGTGCTGGGCTTCCTGCTGCTGGTATCGCTGGTGGTCAACGCGGTGCTCGCGGTGCTGCAGAGCTATTGGAGCGGCGTGTGGTCGAATTTCCTGGTGGTGCTGACGCCCTTGTCGTCGCTGGTCTCGTTCCTGGTGATCGCCAGCATGTTTGCCGCGATCTTCAAGATGCTGCCGCGGGCGCCGCTGTCGTGGCGCGACGTCGCCATCGGATCGCTCGGCACGGCCGCGCTGTTCACGCTGGGCAAATACCTGATCGGCGTCTATCTCGGCAACAGCGGCGTGTCCAGCACCTATGGCGCCGCCGGTTCGCTGGCGGCATTGCTGATCTGGATTTATTACTCCGCGCAAATCTTCTTTTTCGGCGCCGAATTTACACGGCAATACGCATTGACCTTCGGCAGTCTGCGCGACACGCGCCGCCCGACGGGGCAAGACGACCCGGCCGCCACGGAAAACCCAAAAGGTCCCGCAAGCAACGAATCGAAGGATATCGCCAGCGGCGGCAACAAGACCTTTGACAAGGCCTTTTTAACGTCAAAAAAATACGACGCAGGCAACTAACCGGGAAACCCGCAGTCTATTCAATACATTCCGATGCGGGATCATCCTAAAAGGAGAAAAATATGCTCGGCACAGTTCTGTTAATCATTCTGATATTGCTCTTGATCGGCGCGCTGCCATCCTGGCCGCACAGCCGCAACTGGGGCTATGGCCCCAGCGGCATCGCCGGCGTCATCGTCATTATCCTGATCGTCCTGTTGCTGCTTGGACGAATCTAGCGCTGCGAATGGCAAAAACACAAAGGGAGCTTCGGCTCCCTTTGTGTTTTTGCCATCCTCCGCTTTTCTCGCCGCTCCACGTTTCCTATCGCTCTTCTTCTGACGCCGCCGTATCGCCGCGCGGGGAATGGCGCCGTCCATACATCGCCATCAACGGCGTCGACGAAACGCCGTGCACCACGATCGACAATGTCAGCACCGTCATCACGATCACCGTCACGCGCTGCTCGAGCGCGAAGCGCCACGGATACTGCAATGCGAACAGCAAATAATAAAGCGAACCGATGCCGCGAATTCCGAACCAGCCCATCAGATTGCGCTGCAGGCGCGGCACGCGGGCGCCGGCCAATGCAATCGCCACCGACACCGGCCGCACGATGCAAAACAGCGCGATCCCCACCGCCACGCCTTCCCACGAAAAGCCGACATGCGAAATCAGGATGCCGAGCAGCAGCACGGTCAGGAATTCCGCGAAATGTTCGATCTGCTGATTGAAGTCGAGCACGGTTGCCGCCATGTATGCGGGCGCCTTGTCGTCGCTGCCTGCGATCGACTCCGCCTCCCCCGCCAGCTTGGCCAGCGCAGGCGACGGCGCCGACCCGGCTTCCACTTCCGCATCGCCGGCCGCGGACTCGGTCCGCCGCATGCCGACGCCGGCGGCGAACACCGCCAGGAAGCCGATGCCATGCACCAGCTCGGCCAATCCGTACGACAAGGCGATCAGCCCGATCGCCAGGAATTCTTCCATGCCGAACGCCAGGCGATAGCGTTTGCGCAGATACACCACGCCATTGCCGACCGCCCGTCCCAACAGCCAGCCGCATACCGGCGCGACCGCGACGCCCCACAGGAGCTTCCATAGCGCATCCGCCTCTCCGTAAGGCCGGGCCTGCTCCGCTCCCAACAACGCCAGTCCCAGCATCACAAAGGGAAAGGTGGTGCCGTCGTTCAGCCCGCCCTCGCCGGTCAGGCCGAAGCGGAACTGGTCGCGATCGCCGACATTCTTGATTTGCACATCGGACGCCAACACCGGATCGGTAGGCGCCAGGATCGCCGCCAGCAGCAGCGCCGCTCCCAGCGGCAGTTTCAGCAGATAGAACGCGCCCAGCGTCAACAGGCCGATGGTCGCCAGCATGCCGACCACGCCCAGGCGCAGCGGCAATAGCCAGATGCCGTCCCGCAGATGGGCGCGCAGCTTCAATCCCACCGTGAACAACGAAATCAGCAAGGCGATGCGCGCGGCCTCGGTCAGCAACGCGGCGTGCGCCGCAAAGGAAATATGCACCAGGCCCGAGACCGACGGTCCCAGCACGAAGCCGACCGCCAGATAGAACATTGCCGGGCTGATCGGCATGCGCCGCAAGACCGACGCCATCAGGGCCATCGTGATCAGCAGAACACCGAAAATCAGGTACCAGATCAGGCCGATGTCGATGATGCACCTCGCTGTTCTTATTTTTGCCGTCAAAAAAAAAGAGAGTGACCTCGGTCACTCTCGCTCATCGTTCGACGCTCATGGCCGGCGTTCAAGGCGCCGGCGGCGCCATCGCCATCAGACCGTGTTTTTTACGCGGACCTGATCGCGCAGGGCCTTCACGCGGTCGTGGTTGGCCAGCACGCCCTGATATTGGCGTTCGACCACCATCCGGATGTTGGCGGGCAGATCCTTCTGCAGCGCTTCGCGATACGACTTCAATGCGGCATCTTCGCCACGTTCGCATTCATTGAGCACGGCTTCGTCGTCCTTGCCGGTGATCATCGATTTGATGTTCAGCCATTGACGATGCATGCTGCCGCCGACGCTGCCATGCGTGGTCGGATCGCCGCCCAGGGCGCGCACCAGCTCCTGCAATTCGGAGGCTGCTGCCGCACAGCTGCGGGAACGTTCCTGGAACATCATCTTGAGCTGCGCATCCCGCTCGCTGGCATCTTCCGCGCAGGTGCGAAAACCTTCTTCACCATCTTTCGAAGTCTGAATCAGATCGTTCAATACTGAGATGACATCGTCGTTAGTCATGATATTCCTTTCGGTCAAGTGGATAGAAAGTACTGAAGGTACCGCTGAAGCTGCATCTGCACGGCCATGCAACGGCGCGGCGCATTTGCAATACCGGTCAATACGTTTCAGTGTTGCCACTGTAGGCGCGCCTGGATAGAGCAACTATCGGCGTTCTCCTGATTGAAGCGTAGGAATGGAAGAAAACGGGTTTAGAAGTGGTTGTCCTACAAGATAAAGCGTAGGAGTCTGATACGCGCCCCTTACCTGCCTGGCTACCATCCTTATCAATGCCGTTTCCTTCGATAGCCCGCGTCCAGGAGTCTTCCCATGAACATGAATATCGTTATCGGCCATACCCGGACATTGTTCGGTGTCTGCCAGCAAACCGCCGGTCGTGTCATGGGCAACAGAACCCTGGCCGAAGCGGGTCAACGCAGATATTTTGCCGGCAGGAGCCAGGTTGCCGTCGGCGATGCGCAGAAGATCATCAAGGACTGTATCAGCCGCCTCCAGTTGCATTGAAACCGCGGGCCGCCGACGCAATCGGCGGCCTGGCCTGGACGATCAATTGCCTGTTTGCAAGATTGCCGCCTCACAGGCGGCTTTTATCAGAATAAGGGAGCCTTCATGTTTATCAGTCGCCGATTTCTGGTTTCGCTGGGTATCGCCGGCATCGCCGTCGCCACTCTGTTCAAGGTCTGCTCGCAACGTTTGAGCGCCCATGAAAAAGCACAGCTGAAAACCGCCTTGAATCGCTGGGAAAACGAAGGCGGCAATCAACCGCCGCCAACTGTACCGGTCGCAGAAAAATAACCGGCTTGTCCTACAAGATATTCAGGCGCAGTCCTATATGTCCCTACAAGAGCGCTCTGTATGGTTACACCCAATGGATCTGTGTACTTTCCGGGGGAGACGAAGATGGATAAATACATATTGGGCTGGATGCTGGGAGTGCCGATGCTGGTGCTGATCGCACTGCAATATTTCATGTCCTGATCCCGTCAACTCCCGCGCCGAGACCGCCCCGGTCCAGCCAGGCCCCGCGGTTCCGCAATATCAACTTCTAAAGGATCGATCATGAACGAAGCCAAAATCAAAACTGTCCGCAATGACGTCAACACCCTCATCGCCGAAGCGCAAGACCTGTTCAAGGAAGCCGCCAACACCACCGCGAACAAGGCCGACGAGCTGCGCACCAAGGCCATGAGCCTGTTGGAAGATGCAGCCTCCCGCGCCCAGGCCATCCAGTCCACCGCCATCGCCAGCGGCAAGGAACTGGTCGCCAACACCGACGACTATGTGAACCAGAATCCCTGGCGCGCCGTCGCCATTTCCACCGCGATCGGACTGGTGGCCGGACTGGCTGTCGCACGCAGCTGCAGCAAATAACAGAATTCAAAGGCCGCCGCCATGCCCGAATCATTCGACGCCGAGACAGCGCCCATCGCCCGCACTGCGCCTCCCGGACGCACCGCACGCACTGAATCCGCCCCGCCACCCCACCTGCTGGGCAGCCTGACTGCCATCGGCAAGAACGTGCTGGGCCTGGTATTCAACCGCATGGAGCTCGCGGCATGCGAACTGTCCGAAGTCCGGGTGCAATTGATGAAGCTGATCGTGATCGGTTCACTGGCGCTGATGGCGGCAGGATTCGCGGTCGCCTATTGGAGCGTGCTGGTCGTGCTGGTCAATTGGGACACGCTGGGCTGGCGCATCCTGGCGATCGTGGCCGGCTTCTTCACGATGGTCGCCGCCGGGCTGGCGTTCGCCGTCAGGTCCCTGCTGCAAGACAAACTGGCCATGCCGGAAACCCTGGGCGAATTGCGCAAGGACCGCGATGCGCTGCTTTCTTAGTGAATCCACCGGGAATCCCCATGAACGAGCATAGCCGGCGCAAGCAGCAACTGATCATGCAAGGCGCGCTCTGCCGCGCGCAGATCCTGAATGCCGGCCAGGTCGTGCGCCATGCAACAGATATCAAGGTGCTGGCCAACCAGGCCAAAACCGCGGCGTTCTGCATGCTCAAGGATCGCTTGCATCAGCGGCAGGCCCGAGTGCAAAAGGGCGTCGAAAAATTTCTCCCGGTAGTGCTCGACGGCGTGTTGTCGGCGTCTTCGGCATCGACCCGGGCAATACGCAAGCCGGTACTCTACGGCGCCATGATTTTGGGAGCCATTTCGGTACTCCCGCGATTTTTCAAAGGAAGGAAAAGCAATGACAACCAATAACAACGCCACCGTCAAGCCATTCCATTTGGACGTAGCCGCCATTCGCGCAGCAGCCAAAAAACTGGATGACGGTCCGGTTACCGAAGGCTACCGTGGCAATCGCGAGGAAATCGTTTCGATGCTCAACGACGCGCTGGCGACCGAGTTGCTGTGCGTGTTGCGCTACAAACGCCACTATTTCACCGCCAGCGGTCCCGGCACCGAATCGGTCAAGGCCGAATTCCTGGAGCATGCCGGCGAAGAAGCCGCGCATGCGGACCGCATCGCCGAACGCATCGTGCAACTCAACGGCGAGCCGGACTTCAATCCGGCCAGCCTGAGTTCGCGCAGCCACGCCGAATACGATGCCTCGACCGACGTCAGGGAAATGATCAAGGCCGACCTGGTCGCCGAACGCGTGGCGATCGAATCCTATCGCCAGATGATCGAACGCATCGGCGACGGCGATCCGACCACCCGTCAGATGCTGGTGGAGATCATGGCGTCCGAAGAAGAACACGCGGACGACCTGCGCGACCTCCTGCAATGATTTCCGGCATCTGTTTTTGACGCAAGCCGCAAACCCGGTACCACCCGATCAATGCATCGATCGATTCAAATCCTCAACTTAGACAAAAAGGACTTTCATCATGAAAAAAATCATCGCTACCCTGGTTCTCGGCATCGGCGCCCTCGGTTTCCAGTCCGCAGGCTTTGCGGCAGACAGCGCCAAGGCTACTTACAAGGCGACCACCAAGCAGGCCGACATCGACTACAAGGTCGCCAAAGCGAAATGCGATGAACAAAAGGGCAATGACAAGGACGTCTGCCTGAAAGATGCCAAGGCCGCGCATACCACCGCCACTGCCAACGCCAAGGCCGCTCGCAAGACCACGGATGCCCGCAAGGATGCCTCCGAAGACAAGAACGATGCCAACTATGCCGCCGCCAAGGAAAAATGCGACGCATTGAAGGGCGACGCAAAGGACAGCTGCATCAACAGCGCGCGCACGCAATACAAGCAATGACCGCTAACCAAGCGTCAAGTCCCGTATCCGGTTTTCGCAGCAAGGTTTTCGCAGTAACAACAACAGACCGGCGCCGCCGGCATATTAAAAATCCAATTTAGGAGCCTTCCATGAATATCATCAAACGTTTTGCTGCGGTCCTGTTTGCCTTCTCCCTGCTGGCCGTCGCCGGCTGCTCTTCGACACCGACCCAGAACAACGCCGGCGGTTATGTCGACGACGCCGTGATCACGACCAAGGTCAAGGCCGCCATCGTCAAGGAACCCAACCTGAAAGCGACCGAAATCAACGTTGAAACCTTCAAGGGCACCGTGCAGCTGAGCGGCTTCGTCAATACCAAGGAAGCGGTCTCCCGTGCCGGCGCGGTCGCCAGCGGCGTCGAAGGCGTGAAAGCGGTGAAAAACGACATCCGCGTCAAGTAAAGCAGGCCGATGCTTTGGCGAATCCGGACAAATTGCGCAATTTGTCCGGATTTATCCATGGAAAGATGCCAAAATAAGGATTGCCAGACAATTCATGTATAGTGAAAAGCCTTGGCATGGAATTAAAATCTCACCCTTTACTAAAATAATTTAGTGGTGCGGACCGGTCTGTTTTGCCTGCGCATGCAAATGCGGCAAAACGCGTTCCAATACCATTAAAGCCGACGGTGTAAGCCTTCGCGATTCAATAAAGATATGATAAAAATTCTAGTTGTAGACGATCACGCCGTGGTACGAGCCGGGGTCCATCATTTTATTTCCGATATTCCGAATATGGAAATCGGCGGCGAAGCCAGTTCGGCGGAAGAAGCCATTCGCATGGTGCGCAATCAGGAGTGGGACATCGTCCTGCTCGATATCGCCATGCCGGACAAGAGCGGCGTCGAAGTATTGAAACAAATCAAGCGAGAAAAACCGAAATTGCCCGTCCTGATGCTGAGCATGCATCCGGAAAACCGCTATGCAGTCCAGGTTCTCCGCAGCGGCGCCAGCGGTTATGTCCAGAAGGAAGCACTGGCGACCGAACTGGTCAATGCCATCAATACCATCCTGCGCGGCCACAAATACATTAGTTACGGCGTAGCGGAACTGCTCACCACGGACCGCGACACCGATACCCAAAAGCCCTTGCACGAAACGCTGTCCGAACGCGAATACGAGATTTTCTATAAATTGGGGCAAGGCGAAGGCGTGACGAAGATCGCCGACGAGCTCTGCCTGAGCGTGAAAACCGTCAGTACCTATCGATCCCGCGTACTGCAGAAGATGAATATGGCAAACAATGCAGACATCATTTACTACGCGATCAAAAACAACCTGATCGATTAACGGCTGTGCGCTTACCGATTTGCAATCCGGCGGCACCTCGCATCAGCAATGCTGGACCGCCGCTGCGCTCGGGCGCGGCGCCAGGTTTTGCCAATGCAGGGATATTGCCGCCGTATGCGGAAGCAGCGCCGAGGCAATTTTGGAACTCATAATGACGCTTATCAATTCCACCATGCCGAATCCGACCGCGATTCGTATTTTCCTGGTAGAAGACTCACCGGATGTGCGCGATTTGCTGATCGAAAACCTGCAGGAAATCCCCGGCATCAACTACGCCGGCTTCTCCGAAACGGAAACCGACGCACTGAGCCGCCTCAACCAGGACAATTACGATGTCCTGATCCTCGATATCCAGCTCAAGCAAGGCAACGGCATGAGCCTGTTGCAGTCGCTGGCGCGGGCCAGCGTGCAAGCCAACGCCCTGAAAATCATATTCAGCAACAACGTCAGCAATGCATATCGCCAGGTTGGCGCTAAACTGGGCGTCGAATATTTTTTCGACAAATCCTCGGAATTCCTGAAATTGCGCCAATTCCTGGAAACGCTCGGCGCCGGCGCACAACAGCGATGATCCGGCGGTCCGCATTGGGCTGCCGGATCGATACTTCTTATGGACGGTAAGTAAACGGGGCGTTAATGGGAAGCCATTCACAGTACGAGAACCGCCGCGGAATGGGTGAAAGCCAGGCTGAAAACGCGACTGAAAAAGTCTTGCCCGCGGTACAACATACCAGCGATCTGCTGGCCGTGCGCCAAAGCCACGCGTTCTGGATCGCCTCGGTGGCGCGCGCGCTGGCGGTAATCGTGCTGCTGATCGGCGGCTTCGTGTTCACCGCCGGTTTCCTGGACGGCGCTTATCGGACAGCCGTCTCGAGGCTGAGCGACATGGGCGGCGGCACCGCGGCCGGCTTCCTGTTCGGCGGACTCGCGCTGTATCTGCAATGCCTTGAAACCGGCCGGCTGCAACGCATCGGCGTGCGCATCTGCGCCGCCCTGCTGTTGCTGTTGGGCGGCGTCAACCTGCTGCTGGCCTGGGGCGGCCAGGCCTATCCGATTTCCGGCATCGAATTTCCCTACTACGTGCATCCGGCCAGCGCCATTGCCTTCATCCTGGCCGCCATGACATTGGCGCTGCACGACCGCCGCATCAAGACCGATCTCTATCCCGCCGAATACCTGGCCTGCGCCATTATCGTCATCAACCTGATCGCCCTGCTGGGCTATGCCTATCGGCTTGAGCCGATGATGCGCCTGCTGCAGCAGCATAACGTGGCGCTGCCTGCGGCCGTCACCTTCATCTTTTTCGGCGTCGGCTGCCTGATGTCGCGCCCCACCCATCATTTGATGGCGATCGTGGTGCGCAATGCCCCGGGCGGCCAGATGCTGCGCCGTTCCCTGCCGCAAATGCTGGCGCTGCTGGTGCTGGTGGACTGGCTGGTCGATTGGGGCGCACGCCGCGGCTATTACAATTACGAGGCCGTCGCGCCGCTGCTGACGCTGATCAATTGCGCGCTGATCCTGCTCATATTCTGGCGCACGGCGGCGCGCGTGGACCAGGAATACGGCGCCCGCATCCATAATGCGGCGGCGCTGGCCGAGACCACCGCGCTGCTGATTGCGGTGAGCGACAATACGCACGACCCGATTTTCGTCAAGGACAGCCAGGGCCGGCTCATCTTCGCCAATCCCGCCACGCTGAAACAGTTCGGCAAAAGCTGGGACAAGGCGATTTACCGCCACAGCCGCGATCTCTATCCGGATCCGGCCGAAGCCGAGCAGATCGATCGGGAAGACCGCAATATCATGAGCTCGCGCCAGTCCGAAACGCTGGAACAGACGCTGCACCTGCCCACCGGCGTGGTGACTTATCAGACCACCAAGGCGCCCTGGCTCGACAAGCGCGGCAAGGTGTTGGGAGTGGTCGGCATCAGCACCGATATCACCGCGCGCAAGCTGGCCGAGGATTCGCTGCGGGAACGCGAATCGCAGCTCGAAAAAACCGTCATCGAGCGCACCACGCTGCTGCGCGAGCTGACCAATCACCTGGAAACCGTACGCGAAGAAGAAAAGCAGGCCATCGCCCGCGAGTTGCACGACAACATGGGCGCTTCGCTGACCGCGCTCTCCATGCACCTGGAAACCGTCTACAAACTGTTCCCCGAAGAGGAAAAGTGGATCGACCGCAAAGGCCGCATCCAGACCCTGCTCAATGCGCTGGTATCGACCACGCGCCGCATCCAGACCGAATTGCGGCCGAACATGCTGGATCTGTTCGGGCTGAAGGCCGCCATCGTCGAGCAACTGGACGAACTCAGCCAGCGCTCGGGCCTGGTCTGCAAGGCCAGCATGCCGGACGAAGACGTGACCGTAGGCCATCAGATGGAAATCGCCATTTACCGCATGCTGCAGGAAATCCTGAACAACGTGACCAAGCATGCCCAGGCGACCCGCATCGACGTCATCCTCGATGTCGACGAGGACCGGCTGGCGCTGACCGTGCGCGACGACGGTGTCGGCATCAGCGACGAACGGCGCAGCAACACCACCACCTACGGTTTGCGCGGCCTGCGCGAACGCGCCACCTTCTTCGGCGGCAATGTCGATATCCGCTCCAACGGCGCCAAAAAAGGCACTACCATCGCCATTGAGATCCCACTGGCGCCGCCTACCGGATTGTAAGTTTTTCCCTCCCATTTCTCCTACAAACAAAAGCGTAGCCGTCCTATATTTCGTCCGATAGGCCCCGCTTAAGATACCTACGTCGATCATTCACGTAGAAGCAAGCTATGAGCACCTCTCTGAAATTGTCGCTGATCTATGTTCCGGCGATTGTGCTCTTTGCAATATATGTTCTTTGCACAGCGCGTTTATTGCATGACGAACATTATTTTCTCGTGGCTTTTTCTTGATTGATGCGCTAACCGCGTGGACCTGGTTATGGGCACATCAAAGGCTTGTGATCAGGCGATGATCATGTAGACGTTTTATTAACTTTTAGGGAGTTGAATATGAACAAGGATCAAGTCAAGGGCGCGGTCAAGGAAGCTGCCGGCAACGTTCAACGCAAGGCCGGCGAAGTGACAGGCAATACCAGCCAACAGGTCAAGGGCGCTGCCCGCGAAGCCGAAGGCAACGTGCAAAAGAACTACGGCAACGTCAAGCAAGCCGTCAAGGACGCAAACAAGTAATCGATGCCTCATCCGGATCAGGGGCTCGCCCCTGGCACACGGGCATCCCGATCCGGCAAGTCCTCCGCGGCTGCCGGATCGTGTTGTTTTTGCGGGCTGTACATATAAAGGAACTGTCATGACCGATTACAAGGCAAGCAAAGCTGGCGATGAAACGCCGGTCGAGGAGCGTCAGGTAACCGGACTGTTTCTCGATCGCGACAGCGCCGAACGCGCATATCGGACAGTCACCGACCTCGGATATCAACGCGACGACGTCAATCTTGTGATGTCCGACGATACCCGCAAGCGTTATTTTTCCGGTCCCGACTCGACCGACACCGAATTGGGCAGCAAGGCCGCTGAAGGCGCAGGCATAGGCGGAGCCATCGGCGGCACCCTGGGCGCCATCGCCGGTGCGATCGCCGCCGCCGGCACCACGCTGGTGCTGCCGGGCCTGGGGCTGGTCATCGCCGGTCCGATCGCGGCTGCGCTGGCCGGCGCCGGCGCGGGCGGCGCAACCGGCGGCATCATCGGCGCGCTGGTCGGCTGGGGCATCCCGGAAGAACGCGTCAAGCATTACGAGTCCGGCATCAAGGAGGGCGGCATCCTGATGAGCGTGCGGCCGCGCTCCGACGTCGATGCCCGCCGCTTCGAAAAGGAATGGAAAGACAGTCGGGGCGAACACGTTTATTGGTAACGGCGCCCGGCGCGGGCAAGCAACGACATCAGAGCAACAGTATTGCCGGGCATGGAACAGGTTTCGAGAAAACGCCGGCCCGGCAAGCAATAACCAGCATCGAGAGCACAGCATGACAATCGCATCGGCAGCACCGGAATCGACTACCCCACCCACTACATCATTTACCGACCATCGGCCAGCATCGCTTCGTATCGGCCGTCCGCGCCACCTGCTGGCGCAATGGCACGATTGCCGCCAGACCGCGGAAGGGCTGCGCCATGCGGATGCACTGAAGCGCATTTGCCTGCGCCTCTGCGAAGAATTGCATTTGAAGGTCGCCGGCCATGCCTTTTTCCAGTTCGAACCCGACGGCGTGACCGGCACCGTCCTGCTGGGCGACTCGCACATAGCACTTCATACGTGGCCGGAACACAACATGCTCAAGGCCGATATCCATCTTCGCCACAGCGGCAACGATGCCGCCGCACTGGTATTGATGGAACGCCTCAAGGCCTGTTTCCAGCCAGTCTCCAGCAGCATTGCCCCAGGTCGCCGCGGGGCCAGTCTCAACTGACCGCGCAGATTTCTTGTAGGACAAGTCCCACATAACAATCAGATTAAGACGGATGCAGGGAAATGAGAGTTTCTGTGAAGATGCATTCCATCGAGTAGCAAGATCAGCTACCTCTCTATAAAAGGATAATGGGATGAACAGTACTGCCTGGAAATGGATATTGGCGGCCAATTGCCTGATGGCTGCACCGGCCTCGTTTGCCGCCACCGACAGCCATATGGGATTGCGCAATCCGCTAACGCATGCAACACACCGGCAACACCAGCAATTGGCCCTGGATCCTTCCAAATTTCAATACATGGATTCCCTACCCGTCTACAACACCCATCACGTCCGCGCGGCGGTGATGGTGTTCGAAAAGAAGAACAACAAAAAGAATCAATGCGCCGCCTTGACCGGCGAAGCCAAACACCATTGCTACGAACTGGCAATGCCGACTTGAATCCGTCGATGTTGGTTTAATTTCAATTAGAAAGAGGCGACAAAATGAAAACCATCAAACAGATAGCAGCAACTTCCCTGACAGTTTGCATGTTGATCGGACTGAGCGCCTGCGGCGACATGACACCGCGCGGCCGTGATACCGCCATCGGCGCGGGCGCGGGCGCGGTCGGCGGCGCCGTTCTCACCGGCGGCAGCGCTCTTGGCACAGTTGGCGGCGCCGCGGTCGGCGGGGTAATAGGCAATCAGGTCGGCAAGTAATTGCCGTCGATTCGCCGATGACGTATAAGACAATGTCAGGGATGACTATGCAAATCGACTCTTTTATTCGTGCGCCGCTGTTCAGCGCCACCGCGAAATACCGCATGCACCGGGCACCCGTGCCGACACCCATGGAAGATCCGATTCCCGGCCAGGTGCCGGGCAACGATCCGGTACCGCACCAGGATCCGACGGTGATCGAAGACCCGATTCCGCATCAGGTCCCGACACCGCCGCCGGTCATCGATCCGCCGGCGCAATTGAGCGCTTGATACGGGCTTTTAATGCATGTTTGGCCGCAGTACCGGCCTGTCCCTTCAATTCATTCCGCATGACTTCATTATCGACACTTTAACCCGCCTGGCGGAGTTGATCCGCCTCGAACGCGAGGATATCCTCGCCCGCTGGCGCGACCAGGTACGCGAACTGCCTTCGGCCGCCGGCCTCAGCACGCCTACCCTGAACGATCACATACCGCTGCTGCTCAACGAGTTGGCAATGGCATTCCGCCAACACAGCTCCGACACCTCGATCCCGAAAATGCTGGCGCACGGCACGCCGCCGATGCACGGCCTGCAGCGCCTGCAGGAAGGCTTCGAAATCGATGAAGTGGTGGCCGAATACAATATCCTGCGCGGCTGTATCCACGATATGGCGGACCGGCATCAATTGACGCTGCAAGGGCGTCCTTTTCATATCCTCAATCGGGTGCTCGACAGCGCGATCGGTCTGGCGGTGCAGACCTTCGCCACGCATCGCGCACTGGAGATCCAGCAGCGCCGCAGCGATTACCTGACATTTATCGCACATGACCTGCGCACCCCGCTGAACGCGGTCGGACTGGCCACCAAGGTGCTGGAAGGCATCACCAGGGACGATCCGCCCGACAGCAACGCGCAACGCATGGTCAACATCCTGCATCGGCACGTATTGCACCTGAATGCGATGATCAACAAGGTCCTGGATGAAAATGCCCACGTCCAGACCGAACATGGGCTGCGGCTGCAACGCCGCAATCTGGATTTGTGGCCTCTGGTCGAAAGCCTGATTTACGATCTGAACCCGATTGCCGGCACCGGCAGCACCAAGCTGCTGAATCTCGTGCCGGAAACCCTGAGCGTTTACGCGGATGCCAGCCTGTTGCGGCGGGTGATGCAGAACCTGATCGCCAATGCCATCCAGCACACGCCGCGCGGCGTCGTTGAAATCCGCGCCGACGCCATCGAGCATGGCGGCATTCGGTGCCGGATCGTGGATAACGGTTGCGGCATTGCACCGGAACGGCTGAAGGTCGTCTTCGAAAAGTTCGAATCCGACGACACCGACAGCGGCGGCCTCGGGCTGGGCCTGGCGATCTTCAAGACTTTCATCGAGGCGCACGGCGGCCAGGTGCAGGTGGAAAGCGAACTGGGCAAAGGCTCGGTATTCAGCTTCACGCTGCCGGGCCCGGCCGACGCCGATTAGAGCAAGAGGACGCTTGTCGTCCTCCCGGCATCAGGCTCAGGCTTCGTCGCTGCGCGGCCGCAAACCCTTCGGCATCGGGAAAGTCACGTTTTCTTCGATGCCTTCCAGCACCCGCACGCTTTTGGCGCCCAGATCCTTGAGGCGATCGATGACTGCCTGCACCAGCACTTCCGGCGCGGAAGCCCCGGCGGTGACGCCGATGCGCAGGCGGCCGGCCAGCCAGGCCGGATCGATCTGGGCTGCGTTATCGACCATGTATGCCGGCACGCCCTTCTTCTCGGCGACCTCGCGCAGGCGATTCGAATTCGAACTGTTCGGGCTGCCCACCACGATCACCACGTCGGCTTGCGGCGCCATGAATTTCACGGCTTCCTGGCGATTCGTGGTGGCGTAGCAGATGTCGCCTTTTTTCGGTTCGGCGATATTCGGGAAGCGCCGCTTGAGCGCGGCGATGATGTCGGCGGTGTCGTCGACCGAGAGCGTGGTCTGCGACACATAGGCCAGCCTGTCGCCGTCGGCCACCCGCAAGGCGACGACGTCCTCGACCGTTTCCACCAGATGCATGCCGTCCTGGGTCTGGCCCATTGTGCCTTCCACCTCCGGATGGCCGTCATGCCCGATCATCACGACCTCGCGGCCGTCGCGCCGCATCTTGGCCACTTCGATATGCACCTTGGTCACCAGCGGGCAGGTAGCGTCGAATACATTCAGGCCGCGCTGCGCGGCTTCTTCCTGTACCGCCTTGGAAACCCCGTGCGCGGAAAAAATCACGGTATTGCCCGCCGGGACGTCGGCCAGTTCCTCGATGAAGATCGCGCCCTTGTCGCGCAGGTCCTTCACGACATAGGCATTGTGTACGATTTCATGGCGCACATAGATCGGCGCGCCGAACTGCTGCAATGCGCGTTCGACGATTTCAATCGCACGGTCGACGCCGGCGCAGAAGCCGCGCGGCTGCGCGAGAATGATTTCGGATTCCGCACCGGCGGCTGGCATATCGATGTTCATAACACCCCGATGATCTTGACTTCGAATTTGACGCTTTCGCCGGCCAGGGGGTGGTTGAAGTCGAATAAGGCGCCGACATCATCGATTTCACGCAGCACGCCGGCAAAGCGGCCGCCGCCGGGTGCGGCGAAATCGACCAGGTCGCCGATCTTGTAGTTTTCGTCGATGTTCGAGTTTTCATCCAGCGTGGCGCGCGACACACGCTGCACCAGGTCCGGATTGCGCGGGCCGAACGCCTGCTCCGGCGGTAATTCGAAAATATGATGCGTGCCTTCCGGCAGGCCGATCAGGCAGGCTTCCAGGGACGGCGCCAATTGGCCCGTGCCGAATTGCAGCGTGGCCGGATTGCCCTCGAAGGTACTGACGATATTGACGTCGTCCATCGATGCCAGCCGGTAATGCAGCGTCAGGTAGGATGATTCGGTGACGATCGCGGACTGAGCGGAAGCATCGGAAGTATTCGGATTGGCAGAGGAATTAGTCATGAAGAATCGGCAATGGTAGATAAAAATCGCCGCCGGGATTCGCACGAACGCCTACAGATCCCAACAGCTTTAATCCTGGACGACCATTGTAAACTACGTTGCCCGGCTACGGTTTTTCTCGCAGCCATTCCCCATCCGCCCATGCGCCGGCGCACTCATGCACTCACATACCTGCGCGCCAACGCCCCATCCCCATCATCGGCAACCAGGAGAGCGCCACAATGTCCATCAACCAGTGGCCCCTCAAGCAGCGTCCCCGCGAACGCCTGATCGAATTCGGCGCAGGCGCCCTGTCCGATGCCGAATTGCTGGCGATTTTCCTGCGCACCGGCGTCGCCGGGAAAAGCGCGGTCGACCTGGGGCGCGACATGATGCGCCACTTCGGTTCGCTCGGCGCGCTGTTCGGAAGCGAGCTGCCTGCCTTCGCGGCCATTCCCGGCCTCGGCCCCGCCAAGTATGCGCAACTGCAAGCCGTGCTGGAGCTGACGCGCCGCTCCCTGTTCGAGCAATTGCAATCCGGCCTGTCCTTGAGCGCGCCCCAGCCGGTAAAGCAATATCTGCAGCTCGCGCTGGGCGGCAAGAAGCACGAATGCTTCATCGCCCTGTTTCTCGATGTCAGGAACCGCCTGCTCAAGAGCGAGGAGTTGTCGCGTGGGACGCTGACGCATGCCAGCGTCCATCCGCGCGAAGTGGTCAAGGCGGCGCTGGCCCACAATGCCGCCAGCATCATCCTGGCGCATAACCACCCTTCCGGCGTGCTGCAGCCCAGCGACGCCGACAAGCGTCTCACAGCACTGCTGAAACAGGCGCTGGCGCTGGTGGACGTGCGAGTGCTGGATCATCTGATCGTTGCAGGCAACGCCTGCTATTCGTTCGCCGAAAACGGACAGCTATAGAAGCATGCGAAGCCTCCAGGGACGCAGCGGCAGGCATGGCCGAAAACAGGGGAGGAAATTGATATTGTTAAATAAAAATAAAACAACATTACACAATTAATTTCCACAAGTCATTGAAATTCATGGAAATTTTGGCTATACTCGCTTTTTTTCCAATTTCGGAAATATTTTAGGGGGTGAAACATGGCACGTAAATGCCAAGTCACTGGGAAGAAGCCGATGGTCGGCAACAATGTTTCCCATGCAAACAACAAAACGAAACGCCGCTTTTTGCCTAACCTGCAAAATCGCCGCATTTTCGTCGAATCCGAGAATCGCTGGGTTTCCCTGCGTGTGTCTAACGCCGGCTTGCGCATCATCGATAAAATCGGCATCGATGCCGTGCTGATCGATCTGCGCGCCCGTGGCGAAAAAGTCTAACTAGCAGAATAAAGGAAACCATATCATGGCTAAATCAGGCCGCGACAAAATCAAGTTGGAATCGACCGCAGGTACCGGTCACTTCTATACAACGACCAAGAACAAGCGCACCACGCCTGAAAAAATGGAGATCATGAAGTTCGATCCCAAGGTGCGCAAGCATGTTGCTTACAAAGAAACAAAGATCAAGTAATTGATCCCTCTGCCCTGCATGTCATACACGACAAGCGGGTAAAGCAAGAAAAAGCCCGGCAATCGATTGATTGCCGGGCTTTTTTACTTGAATGTACTGGCGCTTATCGGTTCGTATCGATGCGACCGGAATGTCCAGCAACATCCTGCCTGCCGCACCCGCCGCGCGAAGCTACCACACGAAGCGCGGCGGCGCCTGTTCAAAAATCAGGAATAGCTGCGCAGACGCATCGAGAAATCACGCAGCGCCTGGACGCCGGACGCTTCCGCGCGCAGGCACCAGTCTTGCAATTGCTGCAGCAATTGCTCACGCGTGGAAGTCGAACGTTCCCAGATCGCGCCCAGCTCGACCCGCATTTCATGCATGGTCTGCAGCGCCTTGCTGTGGACGAACAATTCGGACAGTTGCTGTTGATGGCCCGCATCCAGCTTGGCCGGTTCGCGCTGCATCAGTTTGCGCGACGTTTTCAGAAAACCCGAACCCAGTCTCGCCTGGCCCGACAGATGGCCATGTTCGGCGTCCCATGCGCGCTTGAGCGACTTTGCGTATTTCGACATGACATCGTAGCGATTGACGATCACCGACTGCAGCGTCTCAAAGTCAGCCACCAGTTTCTGGCGATCGAACTTCGGTGCCGGGGCAATCTTTTTCACCTTGGCCAGGCCGAAGGTCTCGAGAATGCGGATATACATCCAGCCGATATCGAATTCGTACCACTTCGACGACAGCTTGGCCGACGTGCCGAAGGTGTGATGGTTATTGTGCAGTTCCTCGCCGCCGATCAGAATGCCGAGCGGGAAGATATTGGTGGCGGCATCATTGCAGTCGTAATTGCGGTAACCCCAATAATGGCCGATGCCGTTGATGATGCCGGCCGCGGTAATCGGAATCCATGCCATCTGCACGGCCCACACGGTCAGACCGATGGCGCCGAACAGCGTCACGTTGATGATCAGCATCAGCGAAACGCCCAGCGCGCTATGGCGGCTATAGAGATTGCGTTCGATCCAGTCGTCCGGCGTGCCTTGCCCGTATTTTTCCATGGTTTCGGCAACCTTGGATTCGGCGCGATACAACTCGGCGCCTTCGAAGAACACTTTCTTGATGCCGCGCGTTTGCGGGCTGTGCGGATCTTCCTCGGTTTCGCATTTGGCGTGATGCTTGCGATGGATCGCGGCCCACTGCTTGGTGACCATGCCGGTGCTCATCCAGAGCCAGAAACGGAAGAAATGGCTGACCAGCGGATGCAGGTCCAGCGCGCGATGGGCTTGATGACGATGCAGGTAGATAGTCACCGCAGCGATCGTGATATGGGTAAACGCGAGGATGACGAAGAACACTTCCCATCCCGAAAGATTCAACAGTCCATTTGATAAGAAATCAAGGATTGCATTCAAAATCATTACTGCTCCAGGTTAAACACTTCATTTGGCGATTCCCGAAAAACCGGAAAATCGCTCTTCAGACATGAATTCGTCCGCATTGTACGCGCATTAATGGTGCTATTGGCGATTTCGGCCATATTGCTCCAAGGGTTTTACGGCGTCCGGCCCCCTATGCCCCGGCCCGGCCGGCATGCTTGTTGGTAACGGACAACAGATGGATCCCTCCCCAACTCCCTTTCCTCCATGTGCAGCGCTTATGGCCCGGCACAAGGGTGTTTGCTGTTGTATTTAACGCCGCATTGTTATTTTTATGGCAATTAATTCGCATGGCGATAAATATTATTATCAGTCATACAAAATTGCATCTCGCCTGTGACGTTCCCAATTTTCCGCATAGCGCGCCGCCAAGGAGGGATTGCCGCGCAGGATAACGATATTCTCCGCGTTCTTGTGCTGTGCCGACCAGGTAAAGTTGTAACTGCCGGTAATCACCGCCGCATCGGCCGAGCCGGCGTCGATGACGATGACCTTGTTGTGGGCATTGGCATAACCGGTCTCGCCCCAGACGGCAATCCCGCTTGCGCGCAACGCCATTTCCTGTTTGCGCGCCACCGCCAATGCGGCCACTTGGGATGCATCCAGCAATACCGATACCTGGACGCCGCGTCGGCGTGCCTGGCGCAATGCATCGACCAGCCGTTTGCTGGTCAACAAGTAGGCCTGCACCAGGATTTCGCGATGCGCGCCGGCCAAAGTCTCGGCAATCAGCCCCTCGACATCGTCCCAGGGAGCAAAAGCCGCCTGCACCGTGCCCTGGGCCGGGATCGTCGGCGGCGCGCCGTGATAGGCATGCGCCTGTGGGGCCGGCGCCAGCCACAGTGCAACGACGGCAGCAAAGGTTAAAACAAGGGGGAAAGCGGCCGCGACACCGCGGCCGCAAGACCGGAACATTACTTCTTGCGCTCCATGACGGCAGCGAAGAAGCCGTCGGTGTGATGGATTTGCGGCAATAGCTTCAGGTAATCCTGCATGCCGAGTGCGATCTTCTGTTCGGCCAGGACGTCCTTCATCGGCAGCAGCGTGAAATCTTCGTTGGCAGCCAGGAACTGGGCCACGATCGCTTCGTTTTCCTCGTCCAGGATGCTGCAGGTGCCATAGACCAGGCGGCCGCCGGCCTTGACCAGGCGCGCCGCGCTGCTCAGGATGCTGATCTGCTTGGCATTCATTTCCAGCACCGAGGCCGGCGTCTGGCGCCATTTGACATCCGGATTGCGGCGCAGCGTGCCCAATCCGCTGCAAGGCGCGTCGACCAGCACCCGGTCGATCTTGCCGGCCAGGCGCTTGACCTTGGCGTCGTTCTCGTGCGCGATCATGACCGGATGCACATTCGATAATCCGCTGCGCGCCATGCGCGGCTTGAGTTTCGCCAGGCGCTTGTCGGAAATATCGAAAGCGTACAGGCGCCCGGTATTGCGCATCAGCGCACCGATGGCCAGGGTCTTGCCGCCCGCGCCGGCGCAGAAGTCGACCACCATTTCGCCGCGCTTGGCGCCGACGATCTGGGCCAGCAACTGGCTGCCCTCGTCCTGCACTTCGATCGCGCCGTTCTTGAACAGCGGCAGGTTTTGCAGCGAAGGCTTTTTGATTACCCGCAGTCCCAACGGCGCATAGGGCGTCGGCTCGCACAGGATAGGCGCCGCCGCCAGCTCGGCCACGACCTCGTCGCGGGTGGCCTTGAGCGAATTGACGCGCAAATCCAGGGGCGCCGGCTGGTTCATGCCTTCGGCCAACGCCAGCGCCTCGGCTTCGCCATCGCGCGCGACCAGCTTGTCGAACAGCCAGGCCGGCAGGTTGCTGCGCATCAGGGCCGGCATCAGCGTGCGGTCGATCTCGGCGGTGCGCTGCAGCCAGGCCGTCTCGTCTTCAGACAGTCCGCCCAGCGCATCGACGCCAACCGCATCGGCCAGGCCGAGCAGCGTCAGGCGGCGCATCGAGGCGCCATTGCCGGATTCGGCAAAATTGGTATAAATCGCCTTGTTGCGCAACAGGCCATAGACAGCCTCGGCGATGACGCCGCGCTCGCGCGCCCCCAGCCGCGTGTGTTCACGGAAATAACGGGACAAGGTACCGTCGGCGGGACCGGTGAAGCGGAGAATTTCGCGCAATACCTCTTCGGTATGGCCAATGATTGCTGGTGGCAATCTCATAATGTTTCCTCGATAAAATAATTGATGCGGATCCGGGCCTCTTGCGCATTGCCTGCATTGCCTGCATTGCCTGCCGGCATTGCGCAAAAGACCCGCGGCTCAGCAGGCCGGCGCGTCCGCCCGCAGATGCACGCGATTGCCGTCGAGGCGCAATTTGCCTTCGACAAACCAGCCCACGGCACGCGGATAAATAATGTGTTCCTGCTGCAATACGCGCTGCGCCAGCGCCTGTTCGCTGTCGCCCGGCAGCACCTCGACCGCCGCCTGCGCAACGATCGGCCCGTGATCCAGATCGGCCGTCACGAAATGCACCGTGGCGCCATGCAGCTTCACGCCGGCTGCCAGCGCCTGCCGATGCGGCGCCAGTCCCGGAAACGACGGCAGCAAGGACGGATGAATGTTCAGCATGCGTCCCGCGTAATGTTCGACAAAATCGGCGGTCAGGATGCGCATGAAGCCCGCCAGCACCACCAGGTCCGGCGCAAAACCGTCGATGGCGGCCTGCAGGGCGGCGTCGAACTGTTCGCGGTCGGGAAATTGTTTACTGGCGATTACCCGGGTGGCAATGCCGTTTGCCTCGGCATATGCCAGGCCCTCTGCGTCCGGGCGGCTGCTGATGACGGCGCTGACGACAGCCGGCCATTGTTCGGCCCGGGCGGCGCGGACGATGGCTTCCATATTGCTGCCGCGCCCGGAAATCAAAATCACAATGCTTCTCATGGCACGCATTGTAACCGCAGAGGACCGCTTTTAAAAATGTTGAATGCCGTCAAGAAGACTGCCGCGGACGCCGCCGGCGGCAATGCCAATGGGGAAAATATGAAGAAAAACGAACGGAAACTATTGAAACGAATAAAACACGCGGAACGGGACCTTTTTCTCGGCCCAGAAATCGGCGGCGTCGCGGAACACGTCGAGCAGCGTTTCGCGCGCTTCCTTGTCGAACTTCGGCGTGTTCGGCAATTGCTCCAGCACCACGATAAAGCCGGTCTGCTGACCGGCCTTGTAGCTCAGATCGGTCAGGCAATCGGCCAGCGCATCGAAATTCTTGCCGAAATGACGCGGCAGCAGGAATGCCTCGGCAATGGCCGCCAGCACTTGCTGCTTGGTTGCCGCATCGGCGCAATAAGCGTACAAAAAATGATGGCCCAAGTGCGCGGCCTCGACTTGCAGGTCGTCCACGCGGAAGGCCCGGATCGACTGAACCACATTTGGCGACACCGTTTTAAATAAACTCATTTCTCCCTCTGGCTAAAACAATTCGTTTTGCAATCAAGTCCAGCCATGCGGCTATTTTGCGATCCGTCTGAACGAAGCGTAATGGTCACCGGTGTAAAAATACTCATGCGGCGGTCGGCCGCCCGCGATAATCCGGCGCGCCCCGCGATTACGGGCAAACGGCGTCTTGACCGTATATTCCCTGTAATAACCCCGTTTTTGCAAGGGCAAGAGCTTCTCGTAATTGCCGAAAACGGCGCCGTCCTTGGCATAAGGAAACGGTCCGCCTCGCTCGATCGCCGCCAGCGTCTGCTGCGCCTGGGACGGCAATTCCGCAACCGCGATCGGTTCCAGCGGCGCGGGTCCCCGCGCGAACACCGGAAATGACAGCAGCAATGCAATGAAAAATGCGGACCAGATTTTTAAAAATTTATCATTCAAGGCGCGATTCCACCACATTTATCAAACAAACGGCATACAGATTGCATTATTTTGATCAACTACGTAGGGTAACGCGTTGCACAAAACGAATCAACCTGTATCGTCGATCCCCTCCAAGGGGCGGCAATCAGCTATCGACTGGCAATTCGGGCTTCGGTTCAAAAAACAACAGCACGGCAGCGCGCCGCTCATAGGTGTCCTTGCGGCCCAATTCAATCAATTCGTTGGTAAACCCCTTCTCGAACAGCAGATAGGAGGCCAATACCCCGCCGCGCACCTCGGTGGCGCCGATGCCGCCCAGCATGGCTCGAATCGGCCGCGGCAGGCTGCGCACGTGGCGGCTGGCGATCTCGTCGATGCGCTGGGACGGCGCGATGACCAGGGTTTCGATCGGTTTCAGGGACGTCCGGCCGCGTTGTTCCGGTGTCAGGAAGGACAGCGTCTGGTTGATGCGGCGAATGCGTTCGATGTCCACTGCCAGGCCATCCAGGAAAATGCTGGACAGGGCATGGCCGGCGACCTGGGCCAGGGTCGGATAGCGTGCCGGCCCCGGATTGGCCGGCCGCGCCTCTTCGCCCATGCGCCCGGCGCCGACCACCAGCACCTTGTTGGCGCCCAGGTGGATAGCGGGCGACAGCGGCGCGGTCTGCCGCATCGATCCGTCGCCGAAATATTCGGCGTGACCGTCGCAGTAAATCGGCACGGCGGGGAAAATGAACGGGATCGCGGACGAGGCCAGCAGATGCTCGACGCCGATCTGGTCGCGGATCGCGGTGCGCTGGATGCGCTGCCACGCGGCGAATTCGCTCGCGCTCTGATAAAAGGTGACGTGTTGGCCGCCGGTGTACGAAGATGCCGTCACGGCCAGCGCGTCGAGCACGCCGGAAGACAGGACCGCATCCAGCCGCGGCAGATCCAGCAGGCGATGCAGCAGCGTGACCAGGGGCGTATTGTCGAGCAGCGACTGGGGTGGATGCGCATGCCATTGGCGCAGCAGCCAGCCGAACGAAAACAGCGAGAGCCAGCGCGCGCCGGTGCGGATCACGCCGAGCGAATCGGCGCGATAGACCTGATCGACCGTGAAATTGGACCAGACATCCACCAGCGACTGCACGCTGCTGCCGAAATGATCGATGCGGCAGGCCAGCGCCGTCGCATTGATGGCGCCTGCGGAGGTGCCGCAAACCACATTGAAGGGGTTTCGATCCGCCGCCCAGCCCGCGTCGCGCAGTATCGAGGCCAACGCATCCAGCACGCCGATCTGATATGCCGCCCGTGCTCCCCCGCCTGTCAAGATCAAGCCGGTTTTATCCGATGTCTCCATTACCCCGCCTACATTGATGCTCTATAGCTTTTTTAGCTGTAGCTACTTTGCCTGCATTCGGATCGCGCCGTCAAGCCGGATTGTTTCGCCGTTCAACATAATATTTTCAATAATGGCGCGTACCAGTTGCGCATATTCCGCCGGCCGGCCCAGGCGTGGCGGAAACGGCACCATCCCGCCCAGCGCCTGCTGCACTTCGGCCGGCATGCCGAGCAGCATCGGCGTTTCGAAAATGCCGGGCGCGATCGTCATCACGCGAATGCCGCTGCGCGCCAGATCGCGCGCCATCGGCAAGGTCAGGCCGACGATCGCCGCCTTCGACGCCGCATACGCCGCCTGTCCGACCTGGCCGTCGTAGGCCGCGACCGAAGCGGTATTGACGATGACGCCGCGCTCGCCCTGTGCGGCGGCGGCCTCCTGCGCCATGGCTTGCGCCGCCAGCCGCGCCATGTTGAAAGTGCCCACCAGATTGATGTCGACAGTTTTTCGGAACAGCGCCAGCGGATGCGCGCCGTCCTTGCCGACCGTTTTCGCTGCCGGCGCGATGCCGGCGCAGTTGATCAGTCCGCGCAAGGCGCCCAGCTCTCCGGCCGCCGCCATCACGGCTTCGCCGTCGCCTTCCGCGCACACATCGCAATGCATGAATTGACCGCCAAGTTCCTTCGCCAGCGCCGCGCCGGCGGCATCCTGCACATCGGCGATCAACACGGCCGCGCCGTTTTCGGCCAGCATGCGCGCAGTTGCCGCGCCGAGGCCGGAGGCGCCGCCGCTGACAATAAACACGTTTCCATCGATTTGCATGCACTGCTCCTTTACCTGTCCATCACACCCCTCGCCCCATAAATGAAAAAAGCGGATCGCACGATCCGCTTTTTGTTTTTTTATCCACCGTCTTCAGTTTGACAGCGCCGAAAATGCGTTGTCGCGAATCTGCTCCACCGGGCCGACGCCGGCGATCTTGCGATATTTCGGCGCGCCCGGCGCACCCGACTTGGCCAGTTTGCCGTAGTAGTCCAGCAACACTTCGGTCTGCTCGTGATACACCGAAAGGCGCTTCTTGACGGTTTCTTCCTTGTCGTCGTCGCGCTGGATCAAGGGTTCGCCGGTGACATCGTCGACGCCTTCGACCTTGGGCGGATTGAACTTGACGTGATAGGTACGGCCCGAAGCGGCATGCATGCGGCGTCCGCTCATGCGCTCGACGATTTCCGCGTCAGGCACATCGATCTCCAGCACATAGTCGAGCGCCACGCCTGCTTCCTGCATGGCATCGGCTTGCGGCACGGTGCGCGGAAAGCCGTCGAACAGATAACCGTTGGCGCAATCGGGCTGCTTCAGCCGGTCCTTGACCAGGCCGATAATGATTTCATCGGATACCAGGCCGCCGCTGTCCATCACCTTTTTCGCTTCAATGCCCAGCGGGGTGCCGGCTGCAACCGCTGCGCGCAGCATGTCGCCGGTCGAGATTTGCGGGATATTGAATTTTTGCTTGATGAATGTCGCTTGCGTGCCTTTACCGGCACCAGGCGCTCCTAAAAGGATGAGGCGCATATTGTTTCCTGATTTAAGTTTGAATTCTTTTGATAAACGCGACGGCTCTCCACCTTCGCCATTTTTCGCATTCATCTGCACAACGACCGTTTTCACCCGATCTATTGCGTTTTATTTAAACGAAACTTACCACAAAAATTTCGAAAATCGCCCATAACGGAACGAAGGGTGGCATTTTTCGCAGCGCTTTACACGCCGGGCAATCACTGCTAGTGATCCTGGAAATGTTTGCGCGCGCGCGCCAGATCCTCAGGCGTATCGATGCCGGGCGCCGGTGCGCCGTGCGTAATGTGCACGGCAATCGGTATCCGGTGCCACAGCACGCGCAGTTGCTCCAGCGCTTCGATGCTTTCCAGCGGCGACGGCGGCAAGGTCGGATAATGCTGCAGAAATCGATTTGTGTATGCATATAAACCGATGTGCCGCAAAGGCAGGCCTTGCGGCGCATCGCCGCCGGCCGCGCCATTGAAGCTGTCGCGATGCCACGGAATTGCCGCGCGGGAAAAATACATTGCGCGCCCGGCGCAATCGAGCACCACCTTGACCACGTTCGGATTACGCATGTCGTCCATGCGATCGATAGGATGCGCGGCGGTCGCCATGGGCGTGTCGACGTCGATCAGCGCCGCGGTCGCGTTCACCAGTTCGGGATCGATCAGCGGTTCGTCGCCCTGTACATTGACCACGACCTCGTCGTCGCGCAATCCCAGCGCCGCGGCGACTTCCGCGATGCGGTCGCTGCCGGACGGATGATCGGCGCGCGTCATGCGCACCGCGATGCCGTGCGCGGTGCAGGCAGCGTAAATATCGGCATGATCGGTGGCGACAATGACCTGCCCGGCGCGGGACAGCGCGGCGCGCTCGGCCACGCGCACGATCATCGGCTTGCCGCCCAGATCGGCCAGCGGCTTGTTCGGCAGCCGGGTCGACGCCAGGCGCGCCGGAATGAGAACGGTAAAGGACACGCCGGCTTAAGGCGCGGACGTGGCGGCCGGACCGCCGTCGGCGGCGGCCATCGGCGGCGCCAGGTCGCGTGCTTCATCGGCCCACATGATGGGAATGCCGTCGCGAATCGGATAGGCCAGCCTGTCGGCCTGGCAAATCAGTTCCTGCGCCTTTTTATCGTGTTCGAGGGGGCCCTTGCAGATCGGGCAAACAAGAATATCAAGCAGTCGGACGTTCACGCAGTTTCTCCACAATATGTTCGGCCAGCGGGCCATCCAGATGCGCCGTCACCGGCACGACCCAGATGCGCTGGTCGTTTCTGATCGATTCGATCGCCCTGCATTTTACTGCATCCTTGGCCGTGATCAGGATCGCGTCGGCATCCAGTCCCGCAAACGGATTTTCGGAAAAATGATAATGATCCGGCAACGGCAGTTCGGCGAACTGCAAGCCGGCCTGGCGCAAGGTATTGAAAAAGCGCGCCGGATTGCCGATGCCGGCCGCGGCCACGATTCTGGCGGGCCACGGCCGGCCGTCGGCATCCGTATATTCCGCGAAATCGCGCAAGGCGCGGCGGCAGGTCCGATCGCGCAACTGCCAGGCATCGTCGCCGGCGATGGTCATGCCGATTTCGTGCGCGGCCGCACCGGCGACGCCGCTGCCGCCGCTCAAATTGACCACCGTGAAATCGCGGCGCCGGCTCACGGGTTCGCGCAAGGGGCCGGCCGGCAGCAGCCAGCCATTGCCGACGCCGCGGCTGTCGGACAGCACGATTTCGATATCTCGCGCCAATGCGTAGTGTTGCAGGCCGTCGTCGGAAATGATTACGTCGACATCCGGATGCACTTGCAGCAAGGCGCGTCCCGCCGCCAGCCGGCGCCGTCCCACCATGACCGGGCAGCAGGCCTGTTCGGCGATCAGCAGCGGCTCGTCGCCGTAGAGCGCCGGATCGCCGCCGATGATCACGGCGCGCGGCGTCTGTACGCTGCCGCGGCTGCCGTAGCCGCGCGAAATCACGCCCGGCGTATAGCCGGCCTGCCGCAATGCCTGCACCAGCCAGATGGTCAGCGGCGTCTTGCCGGTGCCGCCGACGAAGATATTGCCGACCACCACCACCGGCACCGGCAGCCGGCCGGCGCGCCGCAGATGCAGGGCGTACATCGCGCGCCGCGTCGCCGCCAGCAAGCCGAACAGCAAGGACAGCGGCCACAGCAGCCTGGCCAGCAGGCCGCGCTCCAGCCAGGCCCGGGTCAGGCGCAAGGAGAAGGTGGACCCGACGGAAGACGCCGAGGAAGGGGCGAAAGAATTTTCTGGCACGTAGAGTCGGACTCCGTTGGCTGTCTGATGTTTGCCGCCGATTACCTGGCGGCCGTCTGCGCCGCGAACGTGACCTTGGCCATGCCGGCCTGGCGCGCCGCTTCCAGCACATTGATCACGGTCTGGTGCGCCGCCATGGCGTCGGCATTGATGATGACCACCGGATCGGCCGCGCCGCCGGCCTTGACCGCGCGGGTCAGCGCCGCCGCCAGGGCGTTGGCGTCGCGCGCGGCAATGCGGACATTGTCGATCGCGTAACGTCCTTGCGCATCGACCGCGACATTGATTTCCTGCGGCTGCTGCAGCGCCTTGGCGGCGTCGGCCGTCGGCAGCGTGATCTGCAGCGCGGTAAATTTGCTGTAGGTGGTGGTGACCATCAGAAAGATGACGATGACCAATAATACATCGATGAACGGAATCAGATTGATCTCAGGTTCGGCTGGCGTTCTGCCCTTGCGGAAATTCATCGCGGCTCCTTCCTGTTATCCGATTACTTGCGCGCGCCGTGCACGATGTCCACGAACTTGACTGCCTGCTGCTCCATGTCGACCACGAAACTGTCGACCAGTGCCCGGAAATGGCGGTAGAACACCAGCGACGGCATCGCGATGGCAAGACCGAAACCGGTGTTGTACAGCGCGATCGAAATACCGTTGGCCAGTTGCGCCGGATTGGAGCCGACCGCGTTCTGCGAAGCGAAGATCTCGATCATGCCGACCACGGTGCCGAACAGCCCCATCAGCGGCGCCAGCGATGCAATGGTGCCGAGGCTGGTCAGGAAACGTTCCAGGCGATGCGCGGTGGCGCTGCCGGCCTCCTCGATCGCTTCCTTCATCACTTCGCGCGGCGCATGCACATTGCGCAGCCCCGCCGCCAGCACATAGCCCAGCGGCGAATTCTGTTCCAGTTTGTCGATCACATCCGGCTTCACCTTGCCGCCCTGGTAGACCTTGATCACCTCCTGCAGCAACTGCGGCGGCAAAATACGCGTGCGGCGCAGGTACAATGAACGCTCGATGATCAGCGCCAGGCCGACGATGGAGGCGATCAGCAAAGGCCAGATTGGCCAACCGGCCGCTTGAATAATGGCGAACAAAAGAAACTCCCCGGACAAAATAATGGCAACGAAGCAAAATAAGCAGCGAATGTAACGTGTTGCGCCGCAGCGGGCAAGATGAACTCGGCGGCGGCCGGCAATTATCCATGAAGTTACACACACTATCTGTGCATAACTTTGTGAACAATTCCTGACAACCTGAATTAAGTCTTTGATTACAAATATGTTTATGACATTGACCAGAAAACATGCAAGGCAGGCCGATCATGATCGATGACATCGATCCGCGGCCGGGCAATGCAAGCGCCGGTTCGGCGCCGGCGCCGGTGCTGGCGGTTTCGGCCTTGAACCAGGCCGTCGCGCGCCTGCTGGAACGCAGTTTTCCGCTGATCTGGGTCTCCGGCGAAATATCCAATTTCACGCGCGCCGCATCCGGCCACTGGTATTTCACGCTGAAGGACAGCGCGGCCCAGGTGCGCGCCGTGATGTTCAAGGGCCGCGCGCAATATGCCGGCTTCATGCCGCGCGAAGGCGACAAGGTCGAAGTGCGCACGCTGGTCACGCTGTATGCGCCGCGCGGCGATTACCAACTGAATATCGAAGCCATCCGGCGCGCCGGCGTCGGCAATCTGTATGAAGCGTTCCTGCAGTTGAAGGCGAAACTGGAAGCCGAAGGCCTGTTCGACCCCGCCCGCAAGCGCCCGATGCCGGTATTCGCCCGTTGCATCGGCATCGTCACCAGCCTGCAGGCGGCGGCCTTGCGCGACATTCTGAGCACGCTGCGACGCCGCGCCCCGCATATCCCCATCGTGATTTATCCTACCCCGGTGCAAGGCGAAGGCGCGGCGCTCAGGATCGCGCAGGCGATCGCCACCGCGGCCGCCCGCGCCGAATGCGACGTGCTGCTGGTATGCCGCGGCGGCGGCAGCATTGAAGACCTGTGGTCGTTCAACGACGAGACCGTGGCCCGCACCATCGCCGCCTGCCCGATGCCGGTGATCAGCGGCGTCGGCCATGAAACCGATTTCACCATCGCCGATTTCGCCGCCGACCTGCGCGCGCCGACGCCGACCGCCGCCGCCGAGCTGGCGGCGGTCGCCCGCGCCGACTGGCTGGCAGTGCTGGAAGACAGCGCCGGCGCCCTGCGCCATGCATTCCATCGCAAATTGACGGACGCCGCGCAAACGCTGGACTGGCTGGCGCGGCGGCTGCCCAGTCCGGCCGCGACGATCGCCCATGAACGCCTGAAATTGCGCGGCGTGCAGGCCCGCCTGGGCCACGCGACCGGTATTCCGCTGACCCGCATGCGCTTTGCGCTGCAACAGTTGCAAAGCCGCCTGAACGCCCGGCTGCCGGATACGCGTCACGCGCGCAGCCGGCTGGACAGCCATGCGCACCGGATCGGCGTGCAACTGGCGCGCCGGACCATGCATAGCCGCCAGGCTCTCAATGCCCTGGCGGCGCAACTCGAAATGCTCAATCCGCAGCGCACGCTGGAGCGCGGCTACGCCATCGTCACCGATCACAAGGGGAAAATACTGCGCGACCCGGCTGAACTGAAACCACGCACCGACGTCACACTCAGGCTTGCGGCCGGCAGCGCCCAAGTCGGCATTGCTTCCGTACAGTCGGTTTTGGAAGACTAAAATGATAAAAACCATCGCGAGCGGCTATTCGGGGCCAAAAGACTTGATCCGGGGCAGTGCAAAGAATCGCTATCCGCTTTAGAATCACCCGCTGCATAAAAATACTATTCATTCACAGACAGAAAGGAACCATCATGGCGCATACCCTTCCGGCACTGCCTTATGAGCTCGACGCACTCGCTCCGACCATTTCCAAAGAGACACTCGAATTCCACTACGGCAAGCATCACCAGACCTATGTGACCAATCTGAACAACCTGATCAAGGGCACTGAATTCGAAAACGCCACGCTTGAGGACACCGTCAAGAAATCTTCCGGCGGCATGTTCAACAATGCAGCCCAGATTTGGAACCACACGTTCTACTGGAACGGCATGACGCCAAAAGGCGCAGGCAAGCCTAGCGGCGCGCTGGCCGCTGCAATCGACAAAAAATGGGGTTCTTTCGACAAGTTCAAGGAAGAATTCACCAAATCGGGCCTGGGCAACTTCGGTTCCGGCTGGACCTGGCTGGTGAAAAAGGCCGACGGTTCGGTCGATATCGTCAACACATCGAACGCCGCGACGCCGCTGACGACAGCGGATGTGCCGCTGCTGACCATGGACGTGTGGGAACATGCGTACTACATCGACTACCGCAATGCCCGCGCCAAATATGTCGAAAATTTCTGGGGCATCGTGAACTGGGATTTCGCCGCGAAGAATTTTGCTTAAATCTCCCGCCTGAATTCCCGTAAAAATCGCCGGGCCGGCCATTAAGCTGCCCCCGGCATTTTTGCCAGACGACTCCGCCGCGCCAGCGCCGGAGTCGTTTTATTTGGCGCGGACGGTATAGAATCGCCCCATACAACTTTCCATCCTGAGGAACCATCGATGCGCTCCGGCATTGCCTATGCTTTGGCTGCCGCCGTCCTGTTCGGCGCCAGCACCCCGTTCGCCAAGACGCTGCTGACGCAACTCGCGCCGGTGACGCTGGCCGGCACGCTGTATTTCGGCAGCGGGCTGGGGCTGCTGGCCTGGCATGGCATTCGCCGCCTGCGGCATCGCGCGCAGGACAATGCCGACAGCGGCGGCGTCACGCGGCGCGACATGCCCTGGCTGCTGGGCGCGATTGCCGCCGGCGGCGTGGCCGGGCCGGTGCTGCTGATGATCGGCCTGAGCCACACCGCGGCATCGGCCGCATCATTATTGTTGAACATGGAAGGCGTGCTGACCGCGCTATTGGCCTGGTATGCGTTCAAGGAACATTTCGACTACCGGATTTTCATCGGCATGGCCTTCATCGTGGCGGCCGGCGTGCTGCTGTCGTGGGACCAGCAGGCCTTGCTCGGCACGTCATGGGGCGTCGCGGCCATCGTCGGCGCCTGCCTGTGCTGGGGCATCGACAATAACCTGACGCGCAAGATCGCCGCCAGCGACGCCGTTCAGATCGCCTGCATCAAGGGATTGGTTGCGGGGGCCGTCAATCTTTCGATCGCGGCGCTGATGGGGCTGCCGCTGCCGCCGTTGCCGACCGCGGCGATCGCCGGCGCCATCGGTTTTTGCGGCTACGGCCTGAGCCTGGTGATGTTCGTGCTGGCCTTGCGTCATCTGGGCACGGCGCGCACCGGCGCCTATTTCTCGGCAGCGCCGTTTGTCGGCGCGATCCTGTCGCTGTGGCTGCCAGGCGAATCGCCCGGACTGAATTTCTGGGTTGCGATGGGATTGATGGGCATCGGCATCTGGCTGCACCTGACCGAACGGCACGGGCACGACCACAGCCACGAACCTGCGCTGCACGCGCATCCGCACGAACACGATATCCATCATCGCCATACCCACGATGCCGACTGCGCGGAAGGCGAAACGCATACCCATACCCACCGCCATACGGCGTTGCGGCACCGGCACGGGCACTTTCCCGACATTCATCATCGTCATACGCACTGATGCGGTATGCGTGCGGTATTGATCCGGTATTGATCCGGCATCGATAGCGCAGCGATGCGCCTGCATGCTATCGGCGGCCGGCGCATCGGCGTTCGGCCGCCGCGGATTCAGGTTTTCAGGTTCAGACCTTCATCTCGTTCCTGATCCAGTCGCCGACCGAATCATGCCTCGGCTGCCAGCCGAGTTCCTTGCGCGCCAGCGCCGCATTGACCCGGCTGTTCGAACCGAACGAATACACCGCATGGCCGAAGCCCCATTCGGCGATCGCATCGTCCACCGGCCATGCCTGCGGCGCGCCGAGGTTCAGGCGCTGCGCGATGGCGGCCACGATATCGGCATACGAGGATTCGCCGTTCTCGACAAAATAAAACGCGCCGGCCGGCGCCTTCTCCAGCGCCAGCAGATACAGGTCCGCGACATCTTCGATATGCACGTTCGACCACACATTCAACCCCTTGCCGACATGGCGCGCGATGCCGCTCTTGCGCGCCTGCGCCACCAGCGGCGGGATCTGCACGCTGTCCTTGTTCACGCCCATGCCGCTGCCGTAAATCATGGTATTGCACAGGATGACGGAACGGATTCCGCGTTGCGCCGCGTCGCGAATCAACTGGTCCAGCGCCGCGCGCTTGGCTTTTTCCGGCGCCACGGCATAAGACGTGGTCTCATCGAAAACGGTATCCGATTTCCATTCGCCGCGCGCATCGTCGCCGACCACGCTGGAACCGCTGGTGTGGATGAAGGGCTTGCCGGAACCTTCGAGCGCATTCAGCAGCGCCTCCACCACGACCCGATTGTCGGAACTGGCGGCATTGATGACGGCGTCGGCCTGGCGCGCTTCGCGTGTCAGCACGGCGACGTCTTCCAGGTCGCCGATCACCGGCGTCATGCCGAGCGCGGCAACGCTGTCGGCCTGGGCCTGGTTGCGCACCAGTCCGCGTACCTTGTGCCCCGCCGCCATCATGCGCGCGGCGACCGAGCCGCCGATGAATCCGGTAGCGCCTGTGATAAAAATATTCATGTGCATTCCTTGTATTTGTGAATAGACGCTAGCGGCCAAAACGGCGCGCAGTCGCCATCGCGGTCAGGCATACGGCCAACCAGGCCAGCCCTTCCAGTATCGCTCCCGCCACATCGCTCAGATAATGCGCGCCCAAATAGATCCGGCTCAAGCCGACCAGCAGCGCCATTGCCGCCGCCAGCGCCGCGATGATGCAGCGCATTGCCACCGATGCGGTTCGGCTCATCAGATATGCAGCCATCACACTATAAAACAAGGTCGCGCCGGCCGTATGGCCGCTGGGAAAACTGTATGTGGCGATATTGACCAATGGATTCGTGAAGGAAGGCCGGCCACGCCGAAAAACATATTTCAGGCCGATATTGAGCATCATGCCGCCGAAAGTCGTGCCGGCCACGGCGGCGCACCAGTACCAGTCTTTCAAGCGCGCCAGCAGCAACACGAAGGCAATCGACATCAAGGGGATGCCGATCGCGCCGTGCACCGCGCTGACGCCGAACATGAAAGGCGTCAAAACCGGCGTCCCATGGGTGTTGAACCAGTGTGAAACCCGCTCGTCGAAGGCGGTAAGGCCATTGGCTGAAGATACGTGCACGGCGATGCCGGCGAACAGCAGGGCAACGGCGCTGAAGACGCCGGCGCCGATGCTGAAATGGCGGCCGAACATGCCGTCATCGGCCAGGCGGGCTTGCAGGAAATGATATGCGCGGCGACTCATGCGAATCCTTTCCAAAAGATCGCCATTATATAGACGGCAGACGACAAGCGGCCAATGTAAGACAGAACTTGTCCTACAAGAAAATCAGATTTTTAGCGACTTATTATAAGAATGCAATCCACGATAATTTAGGCGAACAATAAAAAAGGCAGCCTATGAAAACAGATAAACCCATGTTTATGGAAGAGGACTCATACAAGCAGCGTTTGAGTACAGGGATCGCCGGGCTCGACGATATCCTGCGGGGCGGCCTGACGCCGGAACGCGTCTATTTGGTCGAGGGCAATCCCGGTTCGGGCAAAACCACGCTCGCCATTCAGTTTCTGCTTGAAGGCGTGCACCGGCAGGAGACCGGCCTGTACATCACGCTTTCCGAAACCACGCACGAATTGCGCGCGGTCGCGGCCTCCCACGGTTGGAGCCTGGACGGCGTATCGCTGTTCGAACTGGTCAATGAAGACGGTCTCGATCTGGACGCCGGGCAGTCGGTGCTGTATCCATCCGAACTGGAACTGGGCGAAACCACCAAAAACGTCATGCGGCAGGTCGAGCAAATGCGCCCCAAGCGCGTGGTGTTCGACAGCCTCTCCGAAATGCGCCTGCTGGCGCAGAATCCGCTGCGCTACCGGCGCCAGATCCTGGCCCTGAAACAATTCTTTTCCATGCGCAATTGCACGGTGTTGCTGCTCGACGACAAGACCTCCGAGTCCGGCGATTTGCAATTGCACAGCCTGGCGCATGGCGTCATCAGCCTCGACCAGACCGCCCAGGAATTCGGCCGCGAACGGCGCCGCCTGCGCATCAATAAAATGCGTGGCATCAAGTTCGACGGCGGCTATCACGACTTCAATATCGAAACCGGCGGCATCCGCGTGTTTCCGCGCCTGGTCGCGGTCGGTACCGGCCGCAATTTCAATCCTGTGCCGCAAGGCACCGGTTCTGCCGAACTGGATCAAATGCTCGGCGGCGGCCTGGTGCCCGGCACCAGCACCTTGCTGACCGGCCCCTCCGGCGTGGGCAAGACCACCGCCGCCATACGCTGCGCCCTGACCGCCCTGGAGCGCGGCGAAAGGGTTGTCTATTATTTGTTCGACGAAGGCGTGGCGACGCTGGTGGCGCGCAGCGCCAAGCTGGGCATGCATCTGCAACCG
>DASYEK010000073.1:0-19384 GCA_036499085.1 Herbaspirillum sp.
ATTTTTTCTTATTGAATATTTGGTTGCACTGCACTATTCTTCATATCCTTACTGTCAGAGTGGTGGAGTACCGTTATGCATGCGCAAGGCTTATACGATCCGGCAAACGAACATGACGCCTGCGGCGTCGGCTTTGTCGCACATATCAAAGGCACCAAGAGTCACTCCATCGTCGAGCAGGGCCTGCTGATCCTGAAAAACCTCGACCATCGGGGCGCCGTCGGCGCCGACAAGCTGATGGGCGACGGCGCCGGCATCCTGATCCAGATCCCGGATCAATACTATCGCGAGGAAATGGCCAAGCAGGACGTGGTCCTGCCGCCGCCTGGCGAATATGGCGTGGGCATGGTGTTCCTGCCGAAGGAAAACGCTTCGCGCATCGCCTGCGAACAGGAAATCGAGCGTTCCGCGCGCGACGAAGGCCAGGTCGTGCTGGGCTGGCGCGACGTGCCGGTCGACACCGAAATGCCGATGTCGCCGACCGTGCGCGAAAAAGAGCCGGTGATCCGCCAGATCTTCATCGGCCGCGGTCCCGACGTCATGGTCACCGACGCGCTGGAACGCAAACTGTATGTGATCCGCAAATCCTCCGGCCACGCGATCCAGGCCCTGAACCTGATCCACGGCAAGGAATTCTTCGTGCCGTCGATGTCGGCGCGCACCGTGGTCTACAAGGGCCTGTTGCTGGCCGACCAGGTCGGCGTGTACTACCGCGACCTGCAGGATCCGCGCTGCATTTCGGCGCTGGCGCTGGTGCACCAGCGTTTCTCCACCAATACCTTCCCGGAATGGCCGCTGGCCCACCCATACCGCCTGATCGCGCACAACGGCGAAATCAACACCGTCAAGGGCAACTTCAACTTGATGCGGGCGCGCGAAGGCGTGATGCAATCGGCCGTGCTGGGCGACGACTTGAAAAAACTGTTCCCGCTGATCTATGAAGGCCAGTCCGATACCGCCTGCTTCGACAATGCGCTGGAACTGCTGCTGATGGCGGGTTACCCGCTGGCGCAGGCCATGATGATGATGATCCCGGAAGCCTGGGAAAATCACACCACGATGGACGACAACCGCCGCGCCTTCTACGAATACCACGCCGCGATGATGGAGCCGTGGGACGGCCCGGCCGCGATGGCATTCACCGACGGCCGCCATATCGGCGGCACGCTCGACCGCAACGGCCTGCGTCCGGCGCGCTATATCGTGACCGACGACGACCTGGTGGTGATGGCGTCGGAGTCCGGCGTGCTGCCGATTCCGGAATCGAAGATCATCCAGAAATGGCGCCTGCAGCCGGGCAAGATGTTCCTGATCGACCTGGACGCCGGCCGCATCATCGACGACAAGGAATTGAAGGACACCTACGCCAACGCCAAGCCGTACAAGCAATGGATCGCCTCGGTGCGGGTGCGCCTGGATGCATTGAAGGCCGAGCCGGTGGAAACCGCCTCGGTGCTGCCGCTGCTGGATCGCCAGCAGGTGTTCGGCTATACCCAGGAAGATATCAAGTTCCTGATGTCGCCGATGGCCTCGGCCGCCGAGGAAGCGATCGGTTCGATGGGCAACGACTCGCCGCTGGCGGTGATGTCGAACAAGAACAAGACGCTGTATAACTACTTCAAGCAGTTGTTCGCGCAAGTCACCAACCCGCCGATCGATCCGATCCGCGAAGCGATGGTGATGTCGCTGGTCTCGTTCATCGGCCCCCGGCCGAACCTGCTCGATACCAACAACATCAATCCGCCGATGCGGCTCGAAGTCAGCCAACCGATCCTGGACTATGCCGACATCGCCAAGCTGCGCAATATCAGCGCGCATACCGGCGGCAAGTTCAAGTCGTATGAACTGAACATCTGCTATCCGGTGGCATGGGGCAAGGAAGGCATCGAGGCGCGCCTGGCGTCGCTGTGCGCGAAAGCCGTCGATGCGGTCAAGTCCGGCCATAACATCCTGATCGTTTCCGATCGCAAGATGGACCAGGGCCAGGTCGCCATTCCGGCACTGCTGGCCAGCTCGGCCATCCACCAGCATCTGGTCAGCAAGGGCCTCCGCACTTCGACCGGCCTGGTGGTGGAAACCGGTTCGGCGCGTGAAACGCATCATTTCGCCCTGCTGGCAGGCTTCGGCGCGGAAGCAATCCATCCGTACCTGGCGATGGATACGCTGGCCGACATGGCCAGGGACCTGCCGGGCGAGCTGTCGGCCGACAAGGCCATCTACAACTTCCAGAAAGCGATCGGCAAGGGCCTGATGAAGGTCATGTCGAAGATGGGCATTTCGACTTACATGTCGTATTGCGGCGCGCAGATTTTCGAGGCCATCGGCCTGAACAAGGCGCTGGTCGACAAGTACTTCAAGGGCACCGCCTCGAACGTGGAAGGCATCGGCGTATTCGAAGTCGCCGAGGAAGCGCTGCGCCTGCACGCGGCCGCGTTCGGCGACGATCCCGTGCTGTTGAATGCGCTGGACGCCGGCGGCGAATATGCGTTCCGGATTCGCGGCGAAGAGCATATGTGGACGCCGGATTCGATCGCCAAGCTGCAGCACGCGGCGCGCGCCAACAACTTCAATACCTACAAGGAATATGCGCAGCTGATCAACGATCAGTCCCGCCGCCACATGACCTTGCGCGGCCTGTTCGAGTTCAAGCTCGATCCGGCCAAGGCGATCCCGCTGGATGAAGTCGAAAGCGCCAAGGAAATCGTCAAGCGCTTCGCCACCGGCGCGATGTCGCTCGGCTCGATCTCGACCGAAGCGCACGCCACCCTGGCCATCGCCATGAACCGTATCGGCGGCAAGTCGAATACCGGCGAAGGCGGCGAGGACGTGCATCGCTATCGCCAGGAACTGAAGGGCATCCCGATCAAGCAGGGCGAGACCCTGGCATCGGTGATCGGCCACGACCAGGTCATGGTCGATACGCCGCTGATGGCGGGCGATTCGCTGCGTTCGCGCATCAAGCAGGTCGCTTCCGGCCGGTTCGGCGTGACCGCCGAATACCTGAGCTCCGCCGACCAGATCCAGATCAAGATGGCGCAGGGCGCCAAGCCGGGCGAAGGCGGCCAGCTGCCGGGCCACAAGGTGTCCGAATACATCGCGCGCCTGCGCTTCTCGGTGCCTGGCGTGGGCCTGATTTCGCCGCCGCCGCATCACGATATCTATTCGATCGAAGACCTGGCGCAACTGATCCATGACTTGAAGAACGTCAATCCGCGCGCGTCGATTTCGGTCAAGCTGGTCTCGGAAGTCGGCGTCGGCACGGTTGCCGCCGGCGTGGCCAAGGCCAAGTCGGACCACGTCGTGATCGCCGGCCATGACGGCGGCACCGGCGCCTCGCCGCTGTCGTCGGTCAAGCATGCGGGCACGCCATGGGAACTCGGCCTGGCCGAAACCCAGCAGACCCTGGTGCTCAACGGCCTGCGCAGCCGCATCCGGGTGCAGGCCGACGGCCAGATGAAGACCGGCCGCGACGTTGTGATCGGCGCCATGCTGGGCGCCGACGAATTCGGTTTCGCGACCGCGCCGCTGGTGGTCGAAGGCTGCATCATGATGCGCAAGTGCCATCTGAACACTTGCCCGGTCGGCGTCGCCACGCAGGACCCGGTATTGCGCGCCAAGTTCTCGGGCAAGCCGGAACACGTGGTCAACTTCTTCTTCTTCATCGCCGAAGAAGTGCGCCAGATCATGGCGCAGTTGGGCATCCGGCATTTCAACGACCTGATCGGCCGTTCCGACCTGCTCGACAAGCAAAAGGCCATCACGCACTGGAAGGCGCAGGGCCTGGACTTCAGCAAGATATTCTATCGTCCGACGGCTTCCATCGGCGATCCTTGCTATCAGATCGAACTGCAGGATCACGGCCTGCACAAGGCGCTGGACCACAAGCTGATCGCACAGGCCCGCGCGGCGCTGGACAGCGGCGAAAAGGTTTCTTTCATTTCGACCATCAAGAACGTGAACCGCACCGTGGGCGCGATGCTGTCCGGCGAAGTGGCCAAGAAGTACGGCCACGAAGGCCTGCCTGACGACACCATCCATATCCAGCTGCAAGGCACCGCGGGCCAATCGGCCGGCGCGTTCCTGGCGCACGGCATCACGCTGGACCTGGTCGGCGAAGGCAACGATTACGTCGGCAAGGGCCTGTCGGGCGGCCGCATCATCGTGCGTCCGAACACCGAGTTCCGCGGCCGCGCATTCGACAACATCATCGCCGGCAACACCGTGCTGTACGGCGCGATCGCCGGCGAGGCCTTCCTCAACGGCGTGACCGGCGAGCGTTTCGCCGTGCGCAATTCGGGTGCGGTGGCAGTGGTGGAAGGCACAGGCGATCACGGCTGCGAATACATGACCGGCGGCACCGTGGTGGTGCTGGGCAATACCGGCCGCAACTTCGCGGCGGGGATGTCCGGCGGGCTGGCGTATGTATACGATCCGGACGGCGATTTCGAGAGCCGTTGCAACATGAGCATGGTGGCGCTGGAAAAAGTATTGAGCGACAGCGAACAGCATGCGCAGATCGACAAGTCGATCTGGCATAGCCTGACGAGGGGCGGCGAAACGCAGACCGATGAAGCGATCCTGCGCGGCCTGATCGAGCGCCATTTCAAATACACCGGCAGCACCCGCGCCCGTTATCTGCTGGACCACTGGGCGCAGGCGCGCGGTCAATTCGTCAAGATATTCCCGAGCGAATACAAACGCGCGCTGGGCGAATTGCATGCCGCCAAGGTGCTGGTTTCGACCGAGAAGGTGCCGGCGTAGGTCTTCAATAACAAGATTGCTTTTGATTTTGCCATCGATCGTCGCGGCGGCCGCGACATGAACAGCGCCGCCGCGATGCACCTTGTAGCCAAGAATGTGAGTGAATAATGGGTAAAGTAACAGGCTTTATGGAATATCCGCTGCTGAAAGAGGGCAGCGAAGCGCCGCAGACGCGCACCAAGCATTACAAGGAATTCGTGATGCACCTGAGCGACGGCGACGCCAAGATCCAGGGCGCGCGCTGCATGGATTGCGGCATTCCGTTCTGCAACAACGGCTGTCCGGTCAACAACATCATTCCGGACTGGAACGATATGGTTTACCGCGGCACCTATCGCGAGGCGCTCGACACGCTGCATTCGACCAACAATTTCCCCGAGTTTACCGGCCGCATCTGCCCGGCGCCTTGCGAGTCGGCCTGCACGCTCGGCATCAACAGCGATCCGGTCGGCATCAAGTCGATCGAGCATTTCATTATCGACAAGGGCTGGGAAAACGGCTGGGTCACGCCGCAGCCTGCCGCCATCAAGACCGGCAAGAAGGTGGCCGTGGTCGGCTCCGGCCCAGCAGGCATGGCGGCTGCGCAGCAACTGGCGCGCGTCGGCCACGATGTGACCGTGTTTGAAAAGGCCGACCGTGTCGGCGGCCTGCTGCGTTACGGCATTCCCGATTTCAAGATGGAAAAATCGCATATCGATCGCCGCGTCGCGCAGATGGAAGCCGAAGGCGTGACATTCCGCACCAGCGTGCTGGTCGGCAAGGATTTTCCGGCCGACGTGAACAACTGGGCCAAGGAAACCGTTGCGCCTGAACAGTTGCAACAGGATTTCGACGCCGTGATCGTCGCCGGCGGCGCCGAGCAGCCGCGCGATCTGCCGGTGCCGGGCCGCGAGCTCAAGGGTGTGCATTTCGCGATGGATTTCCTGCCGCAGCAGAACAAGGTCAATGCCGGCGACAAGGTCAAGGGCCAGTTGCTGGCGACCGACAAGCACGTGGTCGTGATCGGCGGCGGCGATACCGGTTCCGATTGCGTCGGCACCTCGAATCGCCATGGCGCCGCCTCGGTGGCGCAGTTCGAATTGATGCCGCAACCGCCGGAAACCGAAAACAAGCCGCTGGTTTGGCCGTACTGGCCGACCAAGCTGCGCACTTCGTCGTCGCATAACGAAGGCTGCGATCGCGATTGGGCGGTCGCCACCAAGCGCCTGGAAGGCAAGGGCGGCAAGGTCGAAAAGCTGATCGCGGCACGGGTCGAATGGAAGGACGGCAAGATGCAGGAAGTGCCGGACTCGGAATTCGAAATGAAGGCCGACCTGGTCTTGCTGGCGATGGGTTTCGTCTCGCCGGTGGCGCAGGTGCTGGAAGCGTTCGGCGTCGACAAGGATGCGCGCGGCAACGCCAAGGCGACCACCGACGGCGAAGGCTGCTACAAAACCAATGTCGACAAGGTGTTCGCCGCGGGCGATATGCGGCGCGGCCAATCACTGGTGGTATGGGCGATCCGCGAAGGCCGGCAATGCGCACGCGCGGTGGATGAATTCCTGATGGGCGCATCGGTCCTGCCGCGTTAAGTACCGGCAAGCAAGGCATGGAATGGCTGCCGTCGCACGACAGTGACGGCAGCCACGGTAGAATAAGGGCATCTTTCATCGCCGCCAGGTTTCATGATGCCCAAGCTTTCCTCTTCCTCTGTCGTTTCCTCTGCGTCATCCTCTTCTTGTTCCCTTTCCGTTGCCGACGTCCCGATCCGCTACAGCATCGTCGCGCAGGATTGCGCCGCGCATCTATTCACGGTCACGCTGACGGTGGAGAAGCCGGCGCCGGACGGCCAGGTGTTCGCCTTGCCGGCCTGGATTCCCGGCAGCTACATGGTGCGCGAATTCGCGCGCCATATCGTGCAGATCGCAGCCCATGCCGCGGATGCTGCCGGCAAGCATCGTCCCCGCAAGATTCCTCTCGTAAAACGCGACAAGCACAGCTGGCAGGCCGCCGCCTGCGACGGTCCGCTGACACTGACGTATCAGGTCTACGCATGGGATCTGTCGGTGCGCGCCGCGCATCTGGACCAGACGCACGGCTTCTTCAACGGCGCCAGCGTATTCCTGCGCGTGCTGGGGCAGGAGCAATCGCCGCATATCGTCGATATCCGCCGGCCGGAAGGCGCGGCGTTCAAATCCTGGCGCGTCGCCACCGCGATGCCGGAACTGAAGGCGCGGCGCTATGGCTTCGGCACCTATATCGCCGGCGATTACGACGAACTGATCGATCATCCGGTGGAGATGGGCAACTTTGCGTTGCAGACCTTCGAAGCGCACGGCGTGCCGCACGATATCGTCATCACGGGGCAGGTGCCGAACCTCGATTTGCGCCGCCTCGCGGACGATTTGCAACCCGTATGCGAAGCGCAGATCGCCCTGTTCGAACCCAGGACCAGGCGGGCGCCGATGCAACGCTATGTATTCATGACGCTGGCCGTCGGCGACGGCTACGGCGGGCTGGAGCATCGGGCCTCGACCGCGCTGATCTGCGCGCGCGGCGATTTGCCGGTCAAGGGCAAGCCGGAGCAGACCGACGGTTACCGTACCTATCTCGGCTTGTGCAGCCACGAATATTTCCACACCTGGAACGTCAAGCGCATCAAGCCCGCCGTGTTCGCGCCCTACGACCTGCAGGTCGAAAACTATACGTCGCTGTTGTGGCTGTTCGAAGGCTTCACCAGCTATTACGACGACCTGATGCTGGTGCGCAGCGGCAGGATCGATGCCGAGGCCTATTTCAAATTGCTGGCCAAGACGCTCAACAGCGTGCTGCGCGGCAGCGGCCGCCACAAGCAAAGCGTGGCCGAATCGAGCTTCGACGCCTGGGTCAAATATTACCGACAGGACGAGAACGCCGGCAATGCCATCGTCAGCTATTACACCAAGGGCTCGCTGGTCGCGCTGGGCCTGGACCTCACGATACGCGCCGGCACCAACGGCAGGAAATCGCTGGACGATGTGATGCGCGCGCTATGGACGCGTTATGGACGCGATTTTTTCAGCGCCGGCGGCGGACGCGGCATCGAAGAATCGGATGTGCTGGAATTGTTCGAAGAAGTTTCCGGCTTGCAGCTGGGGTCGTATTTCAGGCGTTATGTGCATGGCGCGGAGGACGTGCCGGTGGCGCAATTGCTGCAGCCGTTCGGCGTCGCGGCCGGCGAGCCGGCGCCGGCGGGCAAGCCGGATCTCGGCGCGCGGCTGGCCGCCGATGGAGGCGACAGCAAGATTGCCGCGGTCTACGAAGGCGGGGCGGCGCACAAGAGCGGTTTGTCGGCGGGCGACAGGCTGGTGGCGCTGGATGGCTTGCGCGTGCCGGCTGCCGGCCCGGAAGGCTTGCTGGGCCGTTACAAGATCGGCGACACGGTGACGCTGCACGTGTTCCGGCGCGATGAGTTGATGCAGTTCCCGGTCAGGTTGAAGGTCGATGCGGCGCCGAAATGGGCATTAAAGGCAGCGGCCAGGCCTGCGGCGGCGGCCCGGCGTTTGTATGGCGGTTGGCTGGGCTGAGCGGACGAATCGCAAGCGGCAAGACAATCAGCGGAAGAACAAGGCGCAAAAGAAATTTCGGGCGAAAAAAAACCGTGCAGCGATGCACGGTTTTTTTATTGGCAAGAAATGCTTATTTCTTGTCGGCTGGGGCTGCTGGCGCGGCAGCAGCATCAGTGGCGGCTGTTGCTTCGGCTTCGACCTTGCCGGCCGGAATCGATGCTGTCGCGATGGTCGGATTGTCTTCGCCGCCATGGATCACGGCAGTCACGCCGTTCGGCAGCTTGACGTCGGCCAGGTGAACCGAATTGCCGATTTCCAGGTTGGCCAGATCGACTTCGATGAATTCAGGCAGATCCTTCGGCAGGCAGGCGATGTCCAGATCGGCCATCACGTGGCTGACGATGCCCGAACCCAGCTTGACGGCAGGCGAGATTTCCGCGTTGATGAAGTGCAGCGGCACTTTCACGTGGATCTTTTGCGATGCGTCGACGCGTTGGAAGTCGGCATGCAGGACCAGTTGCTTGTAGGCGTGGACCTGGAAGTCGCGCAGCAGAACTTGTTCAACCTTGCCGTCGATTTCGAGATCGAGGATCGAGGAATGGAAAGTTTCCTTTTTCAATGCGTGATACAGCGCATTGTGATCCAGCGAGATAGCGACGGGCGCGCTGGTGCCGCCGTAGATGATGCCCGGTGTTTGCCCGGCATTACGCAGGCGGCGGCTCGCTCCGGTCCCCTGCTCTTTGCGTGCGAATGCGATAACTTTCATTTGTTGCTCCAATAATGCGGTCTCATGGGAGACCGCGGTAGAAATCTCCCGCGACCAGGAGATTTAAAAATCCTGCCCTCGACAGGAATCGACGGCAGGACAAATTCAAACCTAATGCAAATTCTGAAAAGCTTCGATGCTTATTCGACAAACAGCGACATCACCGAGTCGCCCCGGCTGATGCGCTTGAAGGTCTCGGCCAGCAGTTCCGCGCAGGACAGCACGCGGATCTTGGCGCAGGCGCTGGCGACTTCGGACAGCGGAATCGTGTCGGTCACCACCAGTTCGTCCAGCGGCGAATCGTTGATGCGCTGGATCGCCGGTCCCGACAGCACCGGGTGCGTACAATACGCCACCACCTTCTTGGCGCCGCGTTCCTTCAATACTTCGGCCGCCTTGGTCAGGGTGCCGGCTGTGTCGACCATGTCGTCCATGATCACGCAGTTGCGGCCTTCGACTTCACCGATGATGTTCATGACTTCCGAGACATTGGCCTTCGGACGCCGCTTGTCGATGATCGCCAGGTCGCAGCCCAGGCGCTTGGCCAGAGCCCGCGCCCGCACCACGCCGCCCACGTCCGGCGAAACCACCAGCAGATCGTCGTAGGCCTTGCCGACCAGGTCGCCCAGCAAAATCGGCGATGCATAGATATTGTCGACCGGAATATCGAAAAACCCCTGGATCTGATCGGCATGCAGATCCATGATCAGGACCCGTTCGACGCCGGCTTCCTGCAGCATGTTGGCAACCACCTTGGCCGAAATCGCGACCCGCGCCGAACGCGGGCGGCGGTCCTGGCGTGCATAGCCGAAATACGGGATCGCGGCGGTGATGCGGCCGGCGGAAGCCCGTTTCAGCGCATCAACCATCAACATGATTTCCATCAGGTTGTCGTTGGTCGGCACACAGGTGGATTGCAGCACGAATACATCCTTGCCGCGCACGTTCTCGTTGATCTCGACCATGATTTCGCCGTCGGAGAATTTCGAGACGTTTGCCTTGCCGAGGGGAATACCAAGTCTGTTGGCAACTTCGCTCGCCAGTTTCGGGTTAGCGTTGCCGGTAAAAACCATCAGGTTTTCGAGAGCCATGGAGTTCCCTGAATGCAATCGTTAGAAAGTCGAAAAGCCGGCAATGCGTGACTGATGAGTCTAGCGTTGGCGGCTTGTTTTTTTATTGTCGATCGAGGTGCGACTCTTCGATCATAACTAATGGCAGGGGAAGAAGGATTCGAACCTTCGCATGCTGGAATCAAAATCCAGTGCCTTAACCAGCTTGGCGATTCCCCTACGCAACCTTGTGTTGCCGTCGTACACGGCAACGAAATCTGTTTTTCAGGCAAGCAATCCATTCAAAGGATGCTGCTGCAATGCCTTGGCGGTCCAGGCTTTCCACTGCGTCGGTACTTGCTGCAATACCTCGCTGGCTTGTGATTCGTGTTCGAAACGGCAAAACACGCAAGCGCCTGATCCTGTCATCCTCGCATCGCCGAATTGTCGGAGCCATTTTACGGCTTCTGCGACAGCTGGGAAATGCATGGCGGCAACTGCTTCCAAATCATTTCTGAAACCGGCCATTTCGGCATTTGCACTGCCTGCCTCACCGCCGATTTCATCATCTCTTCCGACACATTTGTATGCTTTGGAAAAGTCCGTTATTTTGCAGGGTTTCGTATCCCGTGTCAATTGCGGAGATGAAAATATTAACGGGGTCGGCACGGAAACCCCCGGTTCGATCACCAAAAACCAGCAATCCGGGGTTTCCATGGCCAAAAGCCGTTCGCCGATGCCTTCGGCGAAGGCGTTTTGTCCGAAGATGAAAAACGGCACATCCGCGCCCAGTTGCGTCCCCAGATCCATCAATTCGGCACGCGAAAGGCCGGTTTGCCATAGATGGTTGAGCGCCATCAGCGTGGTGGCGGCATCGGACGAACCGCCGCCCAGGCCGCCGCCCATCGGCAATATCTTGTCGATGGCGATGTCGGCCCCGAGCCGTGGTTGCGCGCCGGCGCCGGCCCTGGCCTGCAACAGCCGCGCGGCGCGCACGATCAGGTCGGATTCTTCAGGCACGCCCGGCACGTCGGTAAGGCGGCGGATGACGCCATCCTCGCGCATGGTGAAATGCAGCGTGTCGGCGCGGTCGATCAATTGGAACGCGGTTTGCAGCAGATGGTAGCCATCGTCGCGGCGGCCGGTGACATGCAGGAACAGGTTCAGCTTGGCGGGGGCGGCGCAATGAAGCAGGTTGGCGGGCATGGGGAGCAGGTAATGAATAGGCGAATAGCGCTGGCGGGCGAGGGCGATCAGGAAACTTTATCGATCACGATCCGGATCGCGACTTCACCGGCTTGTTCGGTATAGCGTTCCAGATCGATGCGCTTGGGCATGCCGGCGTCGTTGATGCCGGCGTCTGCCGTTTGCCAGTTGAGGTATTGGATGCGCCAGCCGTCGCGGGTATTCACTGTTACCGCCTCGTCGCCGCCGGCCGGCGCCTGCGCGACAAAGGATTTGCCGCCGGCGTCGATGGCGAAGCCCTGCAGCCAGTTGCGCATGCCGGCGATCGGCAGCGGCCAGCCCAGCGTTTGCGCCGTCAATGCGTCGGCATCGGCGGCGCTGCGCGGCGGCTGGCCGGATTGGGTCAGTGTTGCAAGGCCGGGTTTGATGTCGATCACGGCCAGCGTCTGGCCCAGCGGCGACAGCAGGCGCAATGTGGTCAGGCTTCCGTTCTGGGTCCAGACGAAGCTGCCGTGCACCGAGCGATCTTCCTGGTTTTGCCGGTAACGCAGCGACAGCCGGCCTTCCAGCACGATGTCCTGGCGGTATGCACGCTTGCCTTGCGCGGCGGCTTCGGCGCCGGTGGACGCCGGTGAAGGGGGCAGATTGGCGCAGCCCGCGCCCAGCAAGGCGAAGGCGAGCGCAAAGGCATGCCATGCGCGCCGCCTGGAACCGTGCAAAGTCATGGCTGAACGTTCAGCCGCTTCAGCGTGCTGTTCAGGGCTTCATTGCCGGGATCCTTGGCCAGCGCGTTGCGCCATACGGTGCGCGCTGCATCCTGCTTGCCTTCGACCCACAGCACTTCGCCCAGATGCATGGCGATTTCGGTATCGGGACGCAAGGCGTAGGCATGGTTCAGCGTGGCTTCGGCTTCAACCAGCCGGCCAAGGCGGAATTGCACCCAGCCCAGGCTGTCGGTGATGAACGGATCTTCCGGCGCCAGCGCCAGCGCCTTGGTGATCAGTTCCAGCGCTTCCGGCAGGCGCATGTTGCGGTCCGCGAACGAATAGCCGAGTGCGTTGTAGGCCTGCTGATTGTCCGGCGCCAGGCGCATGATCTGGCGCAGGCTGCTTTCCATCACGTCCAGGTCGTTGAGTTTGTCGGCGGCCATGGCCTGGTCGTACAGCAGGTCGATATTGTCCGGAAAGCGCTTCAGTCCCTCCTGCAGCACGGCATATGAGGCTTGCGGCTGGTTGGCGTCGCGCAGGATTTGCGATTCGGCCAGGATCAGGCGGATTCCGGCAGTTTCGCCGTTGGCGTCGGTTTCCTTCAATATCTGGCGGGCGCCGGGAATATCGCCGCTTTTCGCGGTCAATTGCGCGCGCCGGATCTGCGCACCGAGGTAGGCGTCGCCGGAATCGATCTGGTCCAGCCACTGGATCGCGGCCGGAAGGTCGTTGCGCTCTTCTGCCAGTTGCGACAGGACCAGCAGCGCCTGGGTCGGATCGCGGTCCCGGTTTTCAGTCTTGGACAACTGCGACACATACCGGCTCAGGTATTGTTCGGCTTCCTTCGGATGATTGGTCTGGGCGTTCAGCAGGCCCAGCGCCAGCACGGTATTGAGATTGTCCGGCTGGTCTTTCAGCAGGCGCTCGAACTGGATGCGCGCGGCGTCGTATTGCTTCCGTTCGACCAGGCTGCGTGCATAGGCGATGCGCACGTCGCGCGCTTTCGGATATTTGTGCAGGAACGCTTCGATGGCCGCGGTCGCCTGCACCGGGTCGGCGGTCATTTGCGCCTGGGTCAGAATCGCCAGCTCGGAGTCGGGTTTGATCCTGAGGGCGTCGTCGGCTTCGCTGCGGGCGCGGGCGGAATCGTTATTGGTCGCGGCGGCCAGCGCCATCGCGATGTGGGCTTCCATGAGTTCGCCGTACGGTGCGCTCAGACGTTCGATCAGGGCGAATGCCGCCGCCTTGTCCTTGGAACGGCCGATCAGGCGCTGCATCTGCAGCAGCAGCGGACCGCGCGTTTGCGCCGTGGCCGCCTGCAAACGCTGCGTCAGCACCGGTTCGACTTCGGCCAGATTGTCCGTCAATACCACCAGGCCGAGGTAATTCTGCAAAGCCTCGTCGGACTGCGGCGCCAGTTCGATCCAAAGACGAACCGCCTTGAGCGCATCGATCGGGCTTCTGGCGGTGACGGCGAATTCGGCGGCGCGCTTGGCCAGGCGCGGATCGCGGGTGTCCTGCGCGGCGCTGATCAATGTGACATAGGCGGCTTGCCATTGGCCGCGCTGAAAGGCGATTTCGGAACTGAGGATCTTGAACATCAGCTCTTCGTTGAGCGCGACGTCGGGCAAGGAGGGATCGGGTTTTTTGGCGGCCGGCGGCGCGGCTGCGGCCTGCTCCTGGTCCGTTTTTGCATCGTCCTGGCGATCTGCCGTCGCTTCGGCGCCGGTATTTGCGGTCGATTGCGACGCCGTCGACTGCTTCAGGCCGGAGCAGGCCGACAGCAGCGAGACGAGCGTGGCGAGCGTGACAAGGGCTAAAAGTTTTTTCAAGGGAAGATCCAGAAAGTCGGCGATTCTCGATTTTACGCTGAACCGCGACGCTGCGGTGCAGCCGCCTGCGATTGAAATCGCGGCTTGGCTTATCATATGCTTCTTTTCATGCGGTTCTTTTTTGGAACGATTCCACCATTCCCGCCTGCTTTTCTTTTTCAGTTGATCAGCCAATGCCAGAATTGCCCGAAGTAGAAGTGACCCGCCGCGGCGTTGCGCCGCATCTGGAAGGCCAGTTGGTGACCGCGGTGGTACTGCGCCGCAGCGGCTTGCGCTGGCCATTTCCGCCCGGACTGGCCGAACTTCTGGTCGGGCGCCGCATCGTCAAGGCCGGCCGGCGCGGCAAATATCTGCTGATCGGATTCGAGCACGGCACCCTGATCATGCATCTGGGCATGTCCGGCCATTTGCGCATCCTGCCGCCGGAAACCGCGCCGAAGCTGCATGACCATTTCGACCTGGTGGTGGAAAGCTGCGCGATGCGCATGACCGATCCGCGCCGTTTCGGCGCGGTGCTCTGGCACGACAACGCCGACGGCCACGTCGAAGAACATATCCTGCTGCGCGGCCTCGGACTGGAACCGCTGGAAGGCAATTTCAACGCGGCACTGCTGCACCGGCTCACGCGCAATCGCAGCGCGGCGATCAAGCAGGTGTTGCTGGCCGGGGATATCGTGGTCGGGGTCGGCAATATCTATGCATCCGAAAGCCTGTTCAAGGCCGGCATCAATCCCAAGACGGCCGCCAGCCGGATCAGCCTGGTGCGTTACGAGAAACTGGTGGCGGCCATCCGCGAGACGCTGGCCGCCGCCATCGAGCAGGGCGGCAGCAGCTTGCGCGACTTCATCGCGGTCAACGGCCAGTCCGGCTATTTTCAGCAGAGCTACTTCGTCTACAACCGCGCCGGCGAGCCTTGCCGGGTGTGCGGCAGCGCGATTCGCCAGATCAAGCAGGGCCAGCGTTCGACGTTTTATTGCGTGGGTTGCCAGCGATGAAGCCGGCCGTGTCGAAGGTATCCGGGACCGCCGCGACGTCCGCGGGCGATTATGCCGATCCATCGTTTTCCGATGCGGTCATCGCCTGGCAGAAAAAACATGGACGCCATGCGCTGCCGTGGCAGAACACGCGCGACGCCTATCGCATCTGGCTGTCGGAAATCATGCTGCAGCAGACCCAGGTCAGCGCGGTGATTCCTTACTACGAACGGTTCCTGCAACGGTTCCCCGACGTGTCCCTTCTGGCGGCCGCCGCTTCCGAGGAAGTCATGGCCTTGTGGAGCGGGCTGGGCTATTACTCGCGCGCGCGCAATCTGCATCGCTGCGCGCAGCGGGTCGCGGCGGAATACGGCGGTGTCTTTCCGGATGATCCGGCCTTGCTGGCGGACTTGCCCGGCATCGGCCGTTCCACCGCCGCCGCGATTGCCGCTTTTGCCTACGGCAAGCGCGCCGCGATCCTGGACGGCAATGTCAAGCGCGTCTTTGCGCGGGTCTTCGGCGTCGAGGGCTTCCCCGGCGCCAAGCCGGTCGAGGATCAATTGTGGCGCCGCGCGGTCGATTTGCTGCCGCGCCGGGATATGGAATCCTATACGCAAGGTCTGATGGACCTGGGCGCCACGCTGTGCACGCGCGGCCGGCCGGCTTGCGAACGTTGCCCGTTGACGGCGCGTTGCGTGGCCCATGCAACCGGGCGCACGGCCGAACTGCCGGTGCGCAAGCCCAAGAAGGCCATTCCCGAACGCAGCACCGCCATGCTGGTGATTGCCGATGGCGAACAGGTATTGCTGCAGCAGCGGCCCGACAGCGGCATCTGGGGCGGCCTGTTGTCCTTGCCGGAGTGCGTGCTGGGGGCCGAAGCCGACAACGATTCCGACGACGACCTGGGGCGGCGCGACGCCGAAATCGCACGAGTGGTGATGCCGTTCGGCGTGCTGCAAAGCTGCGCGCCGTTGCAGGCGTTCTCGCACGGATTCACGCATTTCAAATTACAGGTGGCGCCGTATCAGGTGCTGTTGCAAAAACGCGTGCCATATGTGGGGCAGGACGATTTCATCTGGTACCCGATCCGGCAACTGGCCGATGCGCCGCTGCCGGCGCCGGTGAAGAAACTGCTGTTGGGAATGTTCTTGCGGGAAGATCTGTTTTCGGCTTGAGGCCGCGCATTTGCATGTTGGCGTCGCCCGTGCGACCTACGCGTCGGCTTCCTTCGACATGCTCAATTCACGATGCCGCAGCACCACGCGTTCGTTCGCCGCGAAATAGGCCGTCAGGCGTTCGGCGATATAGACTGAGCGATGCTGGCCGCCGGTACAGCCGATGGCTACCGTCAGATAGCTGCGGTTGTCGCGCTTGAACGACGGCAACCATTTTTCGACGAACTGCCGGATGTCCGTGAGCAACTCTTCCGCTTCCGGCAGGGCTGCCAGGAAATCGATCACCGGCCGGTCGCGGCCTGTGAGCGGCCGCAGCGCGACGTCGTAATGCGGATTGGGCAGCATGCGCACGTCGAATACCAGGTCGGCGTCGAGCGGCACGCCGAATTTGAAGGCGAACGATTCGAACAGCAGCGTCAGCGGCGCGCGTTCGATGGCCACCAGTTCATTGATCCATGCGCGCAATTTGTTGGCGCTCAGGCTGGAGGTATCGATCAGTTGCCCGATGCCTTCGATCTCGCTCATCAGTTCGCGTTCGGTGCGAATGCATTCGACCAGCGTCAGCCGGTCGGCGGGATTGCGGTTGGGCAGCAGGCGATGCGACAGCGGATGGCTGCGACGGGTTTCGGAGAAGCGGTTGACCAGCGATTCGGTGGTGGCGGTAAGGAAGAATACCTTGACGTCATGCCCTTCGCTTTTCAGCGTCAGGACATCCTGCGGCAATTCTTCGAGCGAGGCGGCGCTGCGCGCATCGACCGCCACCGCGAGCTTGTCTTCGACGCGCTCTTGAGAGCGGGTGGCGACCAGGTCGCGCAGCAAGGCCGGGGGCAGATTGTCGACGCAAAAATAGCCGGCGTCCTCAAGTGCGCGAAGGGCGACCGATTTACCCGAGCCGGAAATACCTGTGATGAGAATAATCCGCATGGCTTAAATAATAACCCATGCGGCGAGGCGGCGGCTCAGTTATCGTCCATCGCCTTGCGCTGGCGCGCGATGAACTCCTGCAGCGTATCGATACCGCGCAATTGCAGGATGGTATTGCGCACGGCGGCTTCCAGCAGCACCGCGATGTTGCGGCCGGCCGCCACCGGAATGACGACCTTGCGGATCGGCAGGCCGAGCACGTCTTCGAACTGGGCGTCGATCGGCAGCCGTTCGTAATTTTCTTCCAGCGTGCTGCGGCGGACCAGGTGCACGATCAGCTTCAGGCGCATTTTGCGGCGCACCGCGGTTTCGCCGAAGATCGCCTTGATGTCGAGCAGGCCGAGGCCACGTACTTCCAGCAGGTTTTGCAGCAAGGGCGGGCAGCGTCCTTCGATCATGTTGGGCGCAATGCGCGCGAACTCCACCGAATCGTCGGCCACCAGGCCGTGGCTGCGTGAAATCAGTTCCAGTCCGAGCTCGCTTTTGCCGAGGCCGGACTCGCCGGTGATCAGCACGCCGACGCCGAGCACGTCCATGAACACGCCGTGCATCGATATCTGCTGCGCAAGTTTCTTGGACAGATAGACCCGCAGGTAATCGATCACCTGCGCCGCCGGCAGCGGCGTGGAGAACAGCGGGATATTCTTTTCGTCGCAGATCGCCAGGATATCCGGCGGCGTCGCCAGGCCTTGCGCGATGATGAAGGCGGGCGGTTCGCCGGCCACCAGCTCGGCGGTCTGGTGCGCGCGCGAAGCGGGCGACAGGCGTTGATAGTATTCTGTTTCCTGATGGCCGTAGACCTGAATGCGGCCCGGATGGATCAGGTTCAGATGGCCGATCTGGTCGGCGGCAGATACGGCGTCGCCGGAGATCAGGCGCTCGGCGCCGGCAAAGCCGGCAAACCAGCCGAGTTGCAGCGACTCGCGGTTTTCGTCATACAGTTGCTGGATCGAGAGCGCGGTATAAGAAGGCATCAGGCCGTCTTTTCCATGGTCGGCTGCCAATTGACGATGCGGGCATGCACTGTCGGCGCGTCGGGATCGGTGGCCAAGGTGTCGCGCATGCCGCTATCGGAAAACAGTTCTGCGATTTCGGACAGTATTTCCAGGTGCTGCTGCGTCACATTGTCGGGAATCAGCAGGAAAATCAGCAGCTTGACCGGCTCGCCGTCGGGCGATTCGAAAGGAATCGGTTCGGCCAGGCGCACAAAGGCGGCGATCGGCGCCTTGAGTCCCTTGATCCTGCCATGCGGTACGGCCACGCCATGTCCGAGGCCGGTGGAGCCCAGGCGTTCGCGCGCGAACAGATTGTCGGAAACCGTGGATCGGGCAATGCCGCAATTGTTTTCGAACATCAGTCCGGCTTGTTCGAAAGCGCGCTTTTTACTGGAAACTTCCAGGTCGACGACAACGTTTTCCAGCGCGAGAATTTTTGCAAGGTTTGTCATGGGGCCGGGCATGCTACGGAAATGAACTTTTGCGGATTATAGGCTTGTTTTGGGCTTCTGTAACCTCGTCCTCCGGCCGGCCGGCGGGGCCGCCAAGGGACGCCGGAAGAGGGCCTGTGCACACCGTTCATCGCAGGCATTGCCGGCGGACAACTCGCCTCCCGGCGGCGGCTGCCTGTAAGACAAACTCAGTGGAATTCCGTTCGCAAAAACACGAACAGCACGTCGCCGTTGCCCTTGTTCTTGGAAACGCGCGGCACGTAGGACGCCATCAGCTTGGTGCTCTGAGTGCCGATCGACGCCAGCGGCAATGCTATCGGGAACGGAATGCCGTTGAAGTAGTCCTGGCGGCTCATCAGCATGGCGGTGTAGCCGATGCCGGCCTCGAGGCCGGTGCTGGCAATTGGATAAACCCATTCATACGCATAACCGGCCATCAATTGCGGTTTCTTGTGGGAATCGGTGATGGCCATCGCGTACAGCGATTCGTCGTTGCCGGAAGCATTGCGCAATGTGCGCCCGTAGCCGCCGCCCCAGGATTTTTCATTCAACTGATCGAGTTTTTCGCGGCTGTAGGTATTGCGTCCGTGATGCGCCCAGCCGGAGAGATAGATCTCGTCGTTGCCGTTATTGGCGATATTGCTCAAACGGGATTTGACGGCGTCCCAACTGCCATCGCCGGCGTCATCGGCGACAGCGGGAAAGGCGCAGAGCATGGCGGCGCCGAAAAGCGCTGCGCGCACGGATTTTTGTAATTGCATGATTGTTATTGAATCTGAGTCTGTGTTTTTGATTCTAAAAATTTTATTTGCACAACTCGTGAAGACGACATTAAAAGGATGTTTGTTACATTTGTTGCGTATGAATCAGGCGCAAAAAAAATGCCTCCCATAGGAGTAATGCCGTTCAGTTAAGCTGATCGGCATTTTTATTGTGGGTGTTGTAAACGGTGGCATAGGCTGTTAACCTTCGTGCGAATGTTTGATGACGCACTACACTTTCTGGCAAATGGACTTGAGTCTCCCGACTGGCGGCGA
>DASYEK010000074.1:0-25982 GCA_036499085.1 Herbaspirillum sp.
GCCCAGATCCAAGGCCCCTGCCCCCGACTCGCGATAGCCCCGATCGCGCAGCCATGTGTAGTCCACGCGCACGCCTGGCGCAAAGCTGGTTGCCTCGTCCAACGCCAGCGTCTTCGACAGTCCCGCGCCCACATGCGCGCTATAACTCGCATAGCTGGACGACGCCGTGCGATTCAATCCGCCGAAATCGATATGGCGCGTGCCGTCGGTGCCGCTGCGGCCGATATCCGCCTGGAAGTCCAACTGCAACGTATCGGTCAGGGAACGGCTGCCGTAAATCGCCAGCAAATGCGAATCGACATTCGCATGCTGCTGCGTGCCCGACAGAGCCGTATTGCCGTTCACGCTGCTGTTGGCATACGCATATGCCACGCCGATACGCGTATCGCGATCCAGCTCGCCATCGGCGCCGAACGCCATGCCCCATGAATCCGCGGAGAAGCCCGAGGCCCCATTGCGATCGTCCTGATCGGCACGCGAACCGAAGGCCTTGGCCCAGGCAAGACGATTGGCGAAGCCATCGCCGCCGGACAGCCCGGATGTCGTGCCAGTATTTGCACCTGCACCTGCACCTGCACTTGCACCTGCACCTGCACTTGCGCCCGGATTGGCAAAGCGTTCTTGCAGCGTGCGGTTGAACGCCCCCAGCATGCCCAGCGTCGATTGCGTCACGCCACCGGAAAGCAGCGGCAAGGTCTGCGCCGCCGCTTGACTGACCGCGCCTTGCGTCGGCAATTGCCCAAGGGCGGTAACAACCGTGGCCATGTCGCCGGTTGGGAAACCATTCACGAAGGTATCGAGTACGCCGGCAGCGCCAAGCGCGGAACTGGCGCCGCTGCTCATCACTGCATCGTCCACACCGCTGCTGCTGTTGGCGACGATATTCATGTCCACCGCATTGCCGTTTACCCTGGCGTTGAAGTTGAAGAGCGCGGAGTTGTCGGTAACATTGAAGGTGGACGCATTCAAGACGCCTGCGGTGACCACGCCAGCCAATACTTGCCCCTTGGCCAGCGCATTGACATTGGCGACGTCGACGGCGATCCCGCTGCCGGCAGCAAATGTTGCGGTCCCTGTCACCGCCAGCTTGCCGAAAGTGGACGCATCGGATGCGCCGATGCCCAAGGTCTGGCCGGCGCTCTGGTTATAGGTATCGAATCGCAGCGTGCCGGCCAAAACGGCGGTATTGCCCGCATAGCTGTTGCCGCCGGCAATCGACAGCGTGCCGGCGCCCTGCTTGGTCAGGCCGCCGGCGCCGGCGAGGATATTCGCCTGATTGTCGATGCCGACAGTGAAGGCCTGTGTATCGATAAAGGCGCCACCCGCGCCGAGGGTGATGCCGCCGGGCGCGAAGCCTTGCAGGAGGCTGCTGCCATCGGCCGTCGCGCGCAGGATGCCGCCGTTCCAGTTGAAAATGCCGGTACCGGCGCCTTTCTGGACATAGGCCGTTTCGAGCAAGCCCCGCAGGCTGCCGGCGCCGTTCAGGTTCAGCGTACCGCTGCCGCCGCCGGCCCCGAGTGTCGTGAACATGGTACTGACCAGCCCGCCGCCTTCGATATTGAGTATGCCGCTGCCGCCGTCGCCGACATAGATGTCTCGCGAGCTTACCCAGCTTGAGCCGATGCCGGTGACGGTCACGGTGCCGCTACTGCCGTTGTTCGCTCCGATCGTGGCGTAGGTATTGCTGACCGAGCCGCCATTTTCGATAGCGAGTGTGGCGGTGCCGCTGTCGCCGACATACAGGCTGCTGGAGTTTGTCCAGCTTGAGCCGGCGCCGGTGACGGTCACCGCACCCGTACCGCCGCTGCTGACGCCGATCGCGCCCACGGCATTGCTGACCGAACCGCCTTCCTTGATATTGAGCGTGCCCCTGCCGCCATCGCCGACAATGAGGTCTGTGTTTGTCCAACTTGAGCCGGCGCCGGTAACAGTCGCCATGCCGGTGCTGCCGCCCTGATGGCCGATATTCCCGCTGGCATTGCTGACCGATCCGTGATCCTTGATATTGAGCGTGCCGCTGCCGCTGTCGCCGACGACGAGGAAGTCCTGGTTTGTCCAGCTTGAACCGGCGCCGGTGACAGTCACCGTGCCGACCCCATCGGCGACAGCGCCGATATATCCGGTGTTATTGCTGACCGAGCCGCCGTTCTCGATATCAAGCCTGCCCGTGCCGCTCATGCCGACAGAGAGCACGTTCGAGTTTGTCCAGCCTGAGCCGGCGCCGGTGACAGTCACCGTACCGGTACTGCCGTTGTTCGTGCCGATAGCGCCATCGACATTGCCGACCGAGCCGCCGTCCGCGATATTCAGCGTGCCGCTGCCGCCGAAGCCCACATAGAGGCTGCCTGAGTTTATCCAGCTTGAATTAGTGCCGGTGACGGTCGCCGTACCGGTACTGCCGCTGTTGGCACCGATGGATCCGACAATATTGCTGACTGACCCGCCCGCTTCGATATTGAGTGTGCCGGCGCCATCGATACCGACAATGACCTCATTCGAATTGATCCATTTCGAGCCGGTGCCGGTAACGGTCATCGTGCCGATATCGCCTGTATCGCCGCCGATATAGCCGTTGGCGTCGCGAACCGAACCGCCGCTGCCGATCGCCAGCGTGCCGGCGGAGACCGCGGTGTTGCCGCCATAGTTGCTGGTTCCGGTGAGCGTTAGCGTGCCGGCGCCGAGCTTGGTCAGGCCTCCGGTACCGGACAGGTCTGTGCTGATACCGATGTTGTAACCGTTGCTGTCGACGAAGGCGCCCTCGCCGGCGATCGTGATATCGGTGGACGTGAAATCGCGCAAGAAGTCGGTTTGGGTGCTGGTCGCGCGCAGGATGCCGCCGTTCCAGTTGAAGGTGGCGGAGCCATCTCTGGCAAGATAGCCGGTTGCAAGCACACCGCGCATGCCGACGCTACCGCTCAGGTTCAGCGTCCCGCTGCTGGCGCCGAGGGCACTATTAGCAATCAGCGTGTAAATACTGCTGACTGAGCCGCCATCCTCAATATTGAGTGTACCGGTGCCCCCACTATAGCCGACAACGAGCCCCCCTGTGCCCCCTGAGTTTGTCAAGCTTGAGCCGGCACCAGTGACAGTCACCGTGCCAGTACCTGTAGAGGAGTAACCAATAATCGAATAAATATTGTTGATTGAGCCACCATCTTTGACGATGAGCGTGCCGTTGCCGTTCTGGCCGATCACAAGACCCTCTTCTGGGCGGTTCCATGGCGGTGCCTGTGTAGCAGACACCGTCACCGTATCGCCATTGTCAATGAACTTTGTTGCCATCGCTGACCCTGCAGTCAGGCTGAGCATCAGCGCCAGCACGGTGCTGCTTCGTCCGCCCCCACCTTTGCTTGCGCCGCGCGTGATTTCCGAAGCTACTTGCCAGATATTGAGGCGGCGATTGAAGATGGTCCTGTGTGTACGATTCATGCGATGGGGCTTTCTCTTGTAATGCGCAATGCTGAAGACCTGCTGTTGCAGGAAAGGCGAATCATGATTCGTCTTTCCTGATCGAAGCGTTAGAAAAAATCAGAACTGGGAAGACCCCTGCATCCAGATGCGCGGCGTGCGATCCACATCCGATTCGGGCGCGCCGGTGCCGGCCTTCCATGCGGCGAAGACACGCAGCGCAAACCGCGCGGCGCTATAGCTTGCCCCGACTCCGTAACCGGCCAGGTCGCGCCCGTTGTCGGACGCATTCAGCCACGGCGAATGGTTGACCGTCACGCGGCCCCGATCGTAAAAACCGATAGCGTCCCAACTTTGCCCGAGCGGATATCGCAGCTCCAGATTGACGAGATAGCCGTTGTCGCCGCTGGCCTCGCCCTGCGGATACGCACGCACCCCGGTCGCCCCGCCGAGCAGCATCTTCTCGGACGAATCGAGGTTCTTGTTGGCCCTTTGCCCATTCGCGCTCAAGGACAGCAAGAATTGGCCCGGCAGACGTTGCAGGCGCTGATAGGACAAGGCCCATTTGCCGAACGCGCCCTGGCTGCGCGCGGTGAACGAATCGATCAGGTCGCTGAGCGCGTCAAGGCCGAGCTGTCCGCGTGAATAGGTAAGGCTGGCGCTATTGCTGCCGCCGCCCCCCAGGCCATCGATGAAATTGGCGGAGGTGCCTATGCTCCACAAGTTCACACGCTTCTCGGTCTGCGACTCGACCACGCCGATGTAGTCGCGCAAGCGTTTCTGGTCAAACTGCAGGGTGGCGAACCAGCTGCGCTCGCGACTTCGCAGCAAGGGATGCTGCAGATAGATACTGCCCACGGTCGCGTCGCCGCCGGCCTCCAGCGAAGAAAAATCCTCGCCCAGTTTGTAGTCCATCCGCGACCAGGCGACGCCGACGCGTGTAGCGGAACTGCCGACCGGGAGTTGATAACCGATACGGCCATAGGAAAAGTTGCTGCCGCCGGTCTGCGCGCGCAGGCTCACCTGGTCGCCCAGGCCGGTGGGATTGTTCCAGAACACGCTGGCGCCCACACGCGCCGCGGCGGTGTAGCGGTTGCCGAAATTGTCGGCATCGAACGAGCCGGTCAGCGCCGGCCCCGGCGCCACATCGACCAGGAAATCCGATGTGCCGACGCTCGCGCCCGGGCGCAACGTCGACTTCACTTCGACGCCGGGGATATCGGCCAGGCGCAGCAGGGCGCCTTCGAATTCCAGGTTATTGACCGCGTCGCCCGGGCGAATGCGATGAACAGGCGCAATCGCATTGCCCGCCAGCCCGGACGAATTGTTCAGTATGATTTCTCCCAGCCGGCCCTCGAGCACGGCAATGGTAACGATGCCGTCCTTGATCTCCTGCGGGGGCAGATAGGCGCGGGCGACAAGATAGCCGCGCGCGCGGTAGTAGTCGGTGATGCGCCGGGCCAGCGCATCGAGTTGATCCAGGCTTAATGTCTTGCCGATGTCGTCCTGAACCATAGGCAGCAGCTCTTCCTCGGTGTAAACCCGGTTTCCGCTCAAGCGCACGCCTTCGAGCCGGAAGCGCGTTCCATCGGCCGCGGGCGCAACGGCGCGTTCCTCGACGACGGTTGGCGGCACGTCCGCGGACGGCAAACTGGGAGGCGGTTCGACTTGCTGCAACAGTTGCCCTGCCGTGGGCGGACGCTGCGCCAGCGAAGGAAGCGCCGCCAGCGCAAGAATGCCGAACAGAAAAGAGGATTGTCGATTCAATGGCATTTATCGGCACCCGCCCTTCAGGTCGGCGGGCAAATTCATGCCGCAATCGCGCACCGTGAAATTGGCAAGCGTGGAAGGATCGATCGTTGTCGCCGCGACAGAAACCCGATCGGCAGAATCTCCCGCACTCTTGCCGTTGCCGGCATTGGCTGAGGCCACGGCGCCGGCATAATAAGGATCGTCGAGAGGCTTGGGAATATCCACGACCGGCGCTTGCGGCGCTTGCGGCGCTACCGGTACTTCGCCGGTGATGCTCGCAAATGCGGTCGGCGCGCCGGCAAAATCGATGGCGTAGTTGCCGCCATCGCTGCCGCCCAGGACAGTCCTGCCCAGCGTCACCGTTTTGTCGGTGCCAGGCAATGGACCGGAGAATGCGGCCAGCCAGTCCGCCGTCACGGTATCGCTGCCCAATATGCCGTTCAGGCCGAGGGAATTGCTCACGATGTTCGCCTCGGCGTTGCCGTCGTATGCCTTGTCGGCCGCGTTGAAGCCGCCGGTGACGGTGAGCGTCGCCTTGTCGATCGTTGCCGCAAGGCCCATGGTATCGGCCAGTGTGTAGTTGGACGCGAGCCCGCCGTTGCCGCCGTCGGCCAGCGTATAGCTGGCGTCGGCGCTGCGGGTGCCGGCATTGGCGCTGTCGAAGGCGCCGGTCGCCGTCACGCCCAGGGTCTCGCTGCCGACCAGGCCCGACAAAGTGCCGGCATTGATGCCGGCGACGGTCGTGCCGTCGTAGGTCTTGCCGCTGGCGGTGCTGCCGTTGATGGTCAGCGCCTTGGGCGTGACGGTGTAGCTGCTGCTGCCATTGTAGAGGTAGTCGTAACCGAACTGGCCGGTGCTGTAGATGCCGGTGAAGGTGTCGTAGCTGCCGGCATTGGCGCCGCTCAGTTGGAGGGAGCCCTGCGGCGTGATGCCGGCCACCGAATAGGTGACGTCGGATGGCGCCACCGTCGTCGTGCCGTCATAGGCCTTGGTGCCGCTAACGGTCACGTCCGCCGACTTCAGGAAGAAACGCAGCAAGGGATAACTTTCCCCTTCGTACAGGCGGAAGCCGTTGATAGAAGGGTTGCCGGCCGGGTCGTAAGCCGTAGTGGCCAGATCGTCCGTCAGGATGGCGACGCCGCCCCAGAATGGACCGTCCATATAGAAATTATTGGTGTCGTCGTATGCCGTCCTCTGCATCATCTGGGCCGTCGTTGCGGCGCCCCCGGTACTGTTTGGAACATCAATACGAGAATTATCTTCACCCCAGGTGTATTGAGCGCCTGACGTCTCCTTGTTCCAGACGCCTCCGATTTCAAAATCGAAGCCGTTAAGACCACTGCCGAAGACCGCTCTGCCGATCAAGCCTCCCGGTCTTGTGCCGGCGTTCGTTGTCGTGAGCGTTCCGTTAGCCGTCCACACGTTGAACAGCCACACAGACTCTTTGACCTGCCCGATCAAGCCACCGACAGCATAGGCGCCTGTCACCGTCCCATCCTTCGCGTAAGCGTTTGTGATGATGAGCGGAGCGATGTCGCTTAAGCCGCTGACTTCGCCGAACAGGCCGCCAACATTAAAGCTTCCGGTCACATTGCCGGTAGCAAAAACGCTATTTACTCCACAGGCACACAAAGCCCGTCCCACCAGTCCGCCAACGTACGCACCACGGTTATCGGCGGCGTTTAATGCCGTGGACGTTACATTTCCGGTCGCATAGGCGCCGAAGAGGCCGAAGTTATAACTGGTGTCGTTCACTTCCGGGGCGTTCATCATGCCAATCAGGCCGCCGAGATAGGCGCCGCCAGAATCGTCGCCCCCAGTAACATCCCCGGTGGCATACACGTTGTAGAGATAGCCCTGGGTCTGTCCCGCCAGACCGCCGCCCGCTCCTCCCGTGGCCGTCACTTTGCCGGTCGCGTAGGAATTCGTGAGATAGGAGGCAAATATGTCGTGGAGGGTGGTGAGTCCGCCCAACTGCCCCACCAGGCCGCCGACAAGGCCGTAGCCGCTGACGTCGACCGTTGCATGGGAATTGTCGATCGTCCCGGAAAAGCCGCCGGCCAGACCGCCCACGTAGGTGAGTTGGGTGAGCGTATCGCCGGATACGGTACCGCCTTCGACATAGGCGTTGTCGATGATGCTGTTCGACCCGACGCCCACCAACCCACCGACATTCGTCTTGCCGGTGATGGCGACATTGGTCAGTCCGACATTGGCCAGCTTGCTATCCGCAATCGCGCCGAAGAGGCCGACATCATCGGTGCCGGGGCGATCGATGGTCAGTCCATCGATCTTGTGGCCGAGGCCGTCGAAGTCGCCCGTGAACGCTGCTGCCGTGCCGCCGACGGAAGCAAAGCTGCTGCCCATCCACACGTCATGCGCGCCTGCACTGCTGCTGCCGTCGGTGGCGCCGGCGTCGATGTCGTTGGCCAATGTGTAGCTGGCGCTCTTGTCTAGTGCCATCAACTGTAACTGATGGGCGTTGCGCACCACGCTGGACCACTCGGAGGCGAGCATGGGCAGCACCGTGCCGTTGCTGCCGTTCAGGCTGCCGTCGCCGCCGGTCAGCACCCAGCCGCTGCCGCCAGCCGTGTTGGTGAAATCGAAGCCCACCCAGTTGGCGGCGTCGCGCATCTGCGCGGTGCTCAGGCCCGCGACGTTGGTCGCGGTCTGGACGACGTTGCTGCCGGTGGCGCCGATGACGGTGCCCACCGTATCGGTGTTCCAGTACACATTGGTCAGGATATTCGTCGGCCCGGAGAGGATTGTGCCGCCGATAATGGCGCCGATCCCATAGGGGGTCCCATTCGCCACCAGGGTTCCGGCGAAATAGCTGTTGCTCACGCGGCTAAACGTCGCCTTGCCCACGAGTCCGCCGACAAAGAAGCCGCCCGTGACGGTCCCGGTGGCGTAACCATTCTCGATTATCCCCCCCGCGCCAATCAACCCGCCGGCCGAACCACTGTCGACGGGGCGGCCCGTTCCAGGGACCGTGGCCGTCACGTCAGCCGTGGAATACACGTTACGGAGCACAACTTCGGGATGGGGGAAGGCATCTTTTCCTACTAATCCGCCGACGTCGTTAATACCCGTCACCGAGCCGGTGGAGTAACTGTTGCTGACCGTGGCTCCTTCGGCATATCCGAGCAGCGCGCCAACCTTTTGATGCCCCAGGATCGACACATGGGTCAGGCCAACGTTGGCGAAACTGGCATTTTTGGAAGTGCCGAACAGACCGGTACCGGTACCGGTGGCGCCAGGGTCCGGGCGATTGATGGTGAGTCCGTCGATGACATGGCCCAGCCCGTCGAAGCGGCCGCTGAAATAACTGGGGTTGAGCGATGACAGTACCTGCGCCACGGGCATGAAGCCCGCGCCGCCATTCCAGCCGGCGGTGGCGCTGGCGTCGATGTCCGCGCCCAGCACGTAGTTGCGCGACCAGTTGCCATTCATGCCCTGCAAGTCGGCGCCGGTGGTGCTGCCTGCAGCGCCCAGGCTGGTGATGATGGTGTAGTCGATAACGCCGCCGTCGCTGCCCAGTTTGGTGCTGAAGCTGCCGGTGGAGGCGAGGTTGACCGGGGCGTTGATGTTGTAGGCGGCAGTGTTGCCGGCGGCGAGGTTTGCCTGCCCGTATTCCAGCGCCAGGCCGGCGCTGCCGCTGCCGTTCATCTGCGCGCGGATGTTGATGTCGTTCTGCGCCTTGAGCGTGAGGATGTTGGCATTCCAGCTCACCACGTCGTTGATGTTGATGTCGCCGGCCGTGCCGCTGCCGCCCGAGGTGCTCTGGATGATGAAGTTGCCGTTGGCCAGCGCGTTGGAGACCGCCGCGCCGGTCATGTCGCCGCCACTGGCGGCGACGGTAAAGTCCACCGGGTCGATCAGCCAGGTGCCGTTTTTATTGCCGCTGGCGGCCTTGGTGGTGACGTGGGCATCGTCGGCGACCTTGACGTGCGCGGCGCTGGTTTCGATGAAGCCGCCGTTGCCGCCGTCCGGCGCGCCGGCGTCCAGCGTGCCGCCGACCATGGTGGTGCCCCTGCCCATGTCGCCGATCAACATGATGCGGCCTTCATGGTTTTCCAGCGTGCGGGCGCGGATGATGCCGGTGTTGTTGACCACCGTTTCGATCAGCGCGTCTTTCGCCTTCGCCGTCATCAGGACGGCGCCGCCATCGGCTTCGATCAGGCCCTTGTTCTCCGCAACGGCCTTGAGCGCGCCCTTGTCGACCTGCATGCCGATCAATCGGTCGCCGGTAAAGTCGAGGGTGACTTCGTTGCCGGCGCCCAGGGCGACAGTGCCGAGCCTTGCGACGATGACGCCTTCATTGCGCGCCTGCTCGCCGAGCAGGGCGACATAATTGGCGTTGATCGTGCCCTGATTGACCACGGTGCCGCCCTTGCCGCTGAAGGTGCGTTTGCCGGCCTTGAAGTCGTCATCGGAGAGGCCGAGGGTGGAGGCGACCAGGCCGCCGACGTTGACCTGGGCGCCGCTGCCGAACAGCACGCCGTTGGGATTGATGATCCAGACTTGTCCGTTGGCATTGAGATTGCCAAGGATCTGCGTGCCGTTGGTGCCATACACACGGTTGACGGCGATGGCGCTGCTGTTGGGCTGAACGAAGTTGAGCGTGGCCTTGCCGCCGACATTGAAATCCGGCCAGTTGATGGCGACGTTCTGCGATTGCTGGGTGATCGTCATCGTGGTACCGCTCTGGCCGATCGTGGCGCTGCCGCTGCCGACAGTGCCGCCGCTTGGCAAGGCGCCGGCATCGAGGGCGAATGCCGAACTGGCCGTGAAGGCGGAGAGCAACGTAATGGCAGTCAGCACGCTGCTTTTGCGCTTGCCTCCCGCACGCGTGATTTCGGACACGGCGACCCAGGCGCGGGTTGTCTCGCTCCAGATCAGGCGGAAGGTGTGGTTCAGGGAGGCGCGGGGCATATTGTTCCTTTTGACGGATGACGCCAGTGACGATGGCCGCGCGATTATAAGAACTGGCGCAGCTCCGGCCGTTGATTCTTTTCTGTCAAATTCCATCAAATACTGTCATCGCGGAACCAATCCGATTACACTTTCGCCCATCTGTGGGCTTTCCACCTTTCTTTCGGCATACGTATGACGTCCCCCTATTCGGTCGCTGTTGTTGAGGACAATCCGGCGTTGCTCGCCGACCTGGTGGAATTCCTGAAGTTGCGAGGATTTGCCGCGCACGGCTTCGAGAGCGCGGAAGCTTTTTTTCAGGCATGGCCTGCAACGCGTTTCGATCTGCTGCTGCTGGATGTGGCGCTGCCGGGCGCCAGCGGATTTGAAATTGCGCAACGGGTTCGCGCGCAGGACAACGCCGGCGTGGTGATGCTGACGGGGCTGGATACGGATGAAGATCATGTGTCGGGACTGGATGCCGGCGCGGATATGTTTCTGACCAAGCGCAGCTCGCTGACGGTGATCGAGGCTGCCTGCCGCAGCGTGTTGCGCCAGCGGGCCAGGCTCGCCGCTGTTCCTGCCACTACCCCTGCCGATGACGCCGTCGGCGGCGCATGGCGCCTGCATGCACAGCATTGGCGCCTGGATGCGCCCAACGGCACTTCGCTTGAACTGACGCATGCCGAGCTGGGGCTGCTGTCCGCACTGTTCGCGACCCCGGGGCAGTCCATCGCGCGCGATGCATTGCTGGTGTGCCTGGGCAAGCAGGAGACGCTGTCCAGTCTTCGCAACCTGGACAATACCGCGGGCCGCCTCAAGCGCAAGGTGCAGGCGGCTTGCGGCGTAGATCTGCCGTTGCGGCCGAGCTACGGCAAGGGCTATACCTTCACCGGGCGGTGCGAGGTAACTGCATGACGCGCAGGACTGCCTTCATCGGGACGCTGCTGGCAATGCTGGCGTCGATGCTGTTGCTGTTGTCGATGCCGGCATCGGCCGACGCCTTGCAACTGACGGCGGGAACGCCCCGCGTTTCGCTGGAAGGCCGGCTGGAACACTTTGCCGACAACACCGACAAGCTGACTTTCGATGAAGTGCGCCAGCAGCGTTTCACGCGCATGCCCGACTTTCGCAGCCTGGGCTACGGCAGGAACGCCCATTGGTTCCATGCCGAAGTGAGCCGCGCGTCGGCGGCGCCGTCGAGTTGGATCCTGGACATCGGCTCGCCCGAGCTGGAGGAAGTGGATGTATGGGTGGAGCAGCGCGACGGCAGCTATCGCCAATATGCAATGGGCTATCACCGTCCATATGAAAACCGTCCGCTGCAAACCCGCCTGTTTGCCGTGCCCTTCGATGCGTTCGCCGATACGCAAATTTATTTCCGCGTGCGCACAAGCAACGCGATCAATGTGCATGCCGAGATCTGGCAACCCGGCGCGTTTGTGGCGAACGAAACGCAGGTCAACTTTTATCGCGGACTGTATTTCGGCATCTTGCTGATCGCCGTATTGCTGTATGCCATTCTCGGCGCGCGATTGCACGATATCTCGATGGCCGCCTATGCCGGCTACGTGGCTTCGCAGGCATTGTTCAACCTGGGAACCAACGGCTACCTGCCGGTGCTGCTGGCGTCCCATGGGCCCTGGTTCACCGATGCGTTGCCGCGCATCGGCTGGCTGGGCGGGGCAATGGCGATCGTGCTGATGTGGGATAGCCTGCTGGACCTGAAACGGAATTATCCGCGCATTCATCGCCTGTACCAGTTCACCATTCTTCTGAACCTCGCGCTGCTGCCCTTCGCGCTGATGCCGTTCCTGGTGACGTCGTGGCTGCTGGGCGTCGTCAAGCTGGCGAACTTTCTCAACGACCTGAACTTCGTCATCAACATGATCCTGATGCTGGTTTTCTGGTGGCGCAGCCGCCGGGTAGAATTGATGCTCTACTTTGTCGCCTTCATCATTCCAGCAGTCGGCACCCTGGTCAACAATGCAGTAAACCTGGGTACCTTGCCGCAGAATATCGTAACGTCCAATCTTTACCAGCTTGCGCCGCTGATCCATGTGCTGGTGATGAGTTTCGGCCTGGCGCTGCGCCTTCGCCAACTGCAGTACGACAAAAAGGCGGCCGAGCAGGAGGTCGCCGTCTCCACGCAACGGTCCGAGGAACAGCGGCGCTTCGTTGCCATGCTTTCCCATGAATTCCGCAATCCTCTGGCGGCAATCGATCGCTCCGCCGAGATGATTCAGATCAAGACCCGGGATTTGCCGCCGCCGGAGACGCTGCGCCTGGCGCAAATCCGGAACAATGTAGCGACCCTGTCCGGGTTCGTGGATAACTTCCTGATGACGGAAGCACTGGATCACGGCGCGCTCGCATTGTCGCGCGAGCCTTGCGCGATCCGGCCCTTGCTGGAAACCGCCATCCATCTGCAGGGCGAAGCGGCGAGTCAACGCGTGCTGTTCCGGGTCTTTCCCGGCGATGCCGCCTTCAACCTCGATCCCACGCTGATTGGCGTCGCGGTCGGCAATCTGCTGGCTAACGCGCTGCGCTATTCGCCGCCGGAAAGCCCGGTAGAGGTCAACGTCACGCTGGACGACAAAGGATTGCGTATCGGCGTCGCCGACCATGGCCCCGGCCTCGACGAGGAAGAGCTGCACAAGCTTGGCACGCCTTACTTCCGCGCGGCCTCATCGGCGGGCAAAAAGGGGAGCGGCCTGGGCTATCACTTCACGCAGCGCATCGTGGAAGCGCACAGCGGCACCCTGACTACCCGTTCCAGAGCGGGCGCTGGCCTGGAAGTGGAGATATTCCTGGCCTAGCGCCCTGCCCCGCTTTGCCCGGGGCAGAATTTCACCGGCCATAAATAAAAAAAACCGCCCGGCTTGTGGCCGGACGGCTTTCGCGGGCGAACCCGAATTGCTTGATGGGAAGACGCTTATTTGCGCTTGGCCAACGGTGCCGCGTCGCGCTTCGGCGAGCCGATGAACAACTGGCGCGGACGGCCGATCTTTTGCTCCGGATCCGAAATCATTTCGTTCCATTGCGCGATCCAGCCGACGGTACGGGCCATCGCGAAGATGCAAGTGAACATCGAGGTCGGGATGCCCAGCGCGCGCTGCACGATGCCCGAGTAGAAATCGACGTTCGGATACAGCTTGCGGGACACGAAGTATTCGTCTTCCAGCGCGATCTTTTCCAATGCCATCGCCAGCTTGAACAGCGGATCTTCCTGCAGGCCCAGTTCGTTGAGCACTTCGTAGCAGGTTTCGCGCATCAGCTTGGCGCGCGGATCGTAGTTCTTGTAGACGCGGTGGCCGAAGCCCATCAGCTTGACGCCGGACGACTTGTCCTTGACCTGCTTGATGAATTCCGGAATGTTATCGACCGAGCCGATTTCTTCCAGCATGCTCAATGCCGCTTCGTTGGCGCCGCCGTGCGCCGGGCCCCACAGGCAGGCGATGCCGGCCGCGATACAGGCGAACGGATTGGCGCCCGAGGAACCGGCCAGGCGGACGGTCGAGGTCGAGGCATTCTGTTCGTGATCGGCATGCAGGGTCAGGATGCGGTCGAGCGCGCGCACCAGCACTTCATTGACCTTGTAGTCCTCGCATGGATTCGAGAACATCATGTACATGAAATTGGCTGCGTACGACAGGTCGTTGCGCGGGTAGACGAACGGCTGGCCGATGTTGAACTTGTAGGCCATCGCGACCAGTGTCGGCAGCTTGGCGATCATGCGGATCGCGGAAACTTCGCGGTGGCGCGGATCGTTGATGTTCAGCGAGTCGTGGTAGAACGCGGACAACGCGCCGACCGCCGCGGTCAGCACCGCCATCGGATGCGCGTCGCGGCGGAAACCGCGGAAGAAGAAATGCATCTGCTCATGCACCATGGTGTGCTGCGTCACGGTGCCGACGAACTTGTCCTTCTGCTCTTTGTTCGGCAGTTCGCCGTTCAGAAGCAAATAGCAGGTTTCCATGAAATCGCAGTTCACCGCGAGCTGTTCGATCGGATAGCCGCGATACAGCAATTCGCCGATGTCGCCATCGATGTAAGTGATCGCGGAGTTGCAGGCGGCCGTCGACATGAAACCCGGATCGTAGGTAAACTTGCCCGATTCGTTGTAGAGCTTGCGGATGTCGATCACGTCCGGACCGATGGTCCCTTTGTAAATCGGAAATTCCAGTGATGGGCTGCCATCCGAGAACGACAGGGTGGCTTTGCTATCAGAAGTGGGCATGGCTCTTCCTTCTACTGAGTGGTGCGTTAATCAAAAATCGCGAGCATCCGCGAAAAGTAAAAACTGTCTCCTATTATTTTTTTCCCGATCCGATTGCGCATCCGCGCAATCAGATCGTTCGCAACTGTCGCAGCAAGGCATGGACTTGCGGCAAATCCAGCTCTCCCTTCGGCTCCTGGCGCACCAGCAGCAGATCCATGAGATCGTTGTCCGGAATATCCATGAGCCGCGAAAAGGCCTCGACCTCTTCGTCGGTCATGTCCATTTCGTGGGCGTCCAGGTAGCGCGTGAGGATCAGATCGTTTTCCAGCAATCCGCGGCGTGCGCGCCAACGCAGGCGCGCACGGTTTTTCGGATCGGATTGGTGGCTGGCCGGCATCATCAAACCGCGCGGCGAACCATCAGTTCCTTGATCTTGCTGATCGCGCGGTTCGGGTTCAGGCCCTTTGGACAGACGTCCACGCAATTCATGATCGAGCGGCAACGGAACAGGCGGTAAGGATCTTCCAGGTTGTCGAGGCGGTCGCCGGTGGCTTCGTCGCGGCTGTCGGCAATGAAGCGATACGCCTGCAACAGGCCGGCCGGGCCGACGAACTTGTCCGGATTCCACCAGAACGACGGGCACGATGTCGAGCAGCAGGCGCACAGGATGCACTCGTACAGGCCATCGAGCTCTTCGCGCTGTTCGGGCGACTGCAGGCGCTCTTTTTCGGGCGGGATGCTGTCGTTCATCAGGAACGGCTTGATCGAATCGTATTGCTTGAAGAACTGCGTCATGTCGACGATCAGGTCGCGGATCACCGGCAGGCCGGGCAACGGGCGCAACACGATCGGCTGGGTCAGCTCGTTCAGGTTGGTGGTGCAGGCCAGGCCGTTCTTGCCGTTGATGTTCATCGCGTCCGAGCCGCAGACGCCTTCGCGGCAGGAGCGGCGCAGCGCCAGCGAATCGTCGACGTCGGCCTTGATGCGTTGCAGCGCATCGAGCAGCATCTTGTCGGTCGGCAGCAGCTCGACCGTCAGATCCTGCATGTACGGCTTGGCGTCCTTGTCCGGATCGTAGCGATAGATTTGAAATTTAACTGTGCGTGTCATGATTCTGACCTTATTAGAAAGTACGTGCTTTAGGTACAAATGTATCGACAGTCAGCGGTTTCAAATTGACCGGTTTGAAGTCGAGACGATTCCCCTCGGAATACCACATCGAATGCTTGAGCCAGTTGACGTCGTCGCGCTTTTCGAAATCGCGATGCGCATGCGCGCCGCGGGATTCCTTGCGCGCGGCCGCGGCGGTGATGGTGGCCTTGGCGGTTTCGATCAGGTTATCCAGTTCCAGCGCTTCGACCCGCGCGGTATTGAATACCTTGGATTTGTCCTTGAACGACACATGCTTGCGCCGCTCGTCCAGCACCATGATCTGCTTGTAGCCTTCCTGCATCAGTTCGTCGGTACGGAACACGCCGCAGTAGTGTTGCATGGTTTGGCGAATGTCGTTGGCGACGTCCTGCACGCGTTCGGAACCGGTGCTGTGCTCCAGGCGCGACATGCGTTCGACGGCGGCATCGGTGGCGCCGGCCGGCAGCGGCTTGTTGCTGCGGTCCTGCAGCTTGAGGTCGACAATGTGATTGCCGGCAGCGCGGCCGAACACCAGCAGGTCGAGCAGCGAGTTGGTGCCGAGGCGGTTGGCGCCGTGCACCGAAACGCAGGCGCATTCGCCGATCGCATACAGGCCGTTGACGACCGCATTGTGATCGCCGTTCTTCGGCGCCACGACCTGGCCGTAGACATTGGTCGGAATGCCGCCCATCTGGTAATGGATGGTCGGCACCACCGGGATCGGTTCCTTCAGGGCATCCACGTTGGCGAACTTGTGGCCGATTTCGAGAATCGACGGCAGGCGCTTCATGATGGTCTCGGCACCGATGTGGCGCAGGTCCAGCATGACGTGGTCCTTGTTCGGACCGCAGCCGCGGCCTTCCTTGATTTCCTGGTCCATCGAACGCGACACGAAATCGCGCGGCGCCAGATCCTTCAGGGTCGGCGCATAGCGTTCCATGAAACGTTCGCCCTGGGAGTTGATCAGGATGCCGCCTTCGCCGCGCACGCCTTCGGTGATCAGCACGCCCGCGCCGGCCACGCCGGTCGGGTGGAACTGCCAGAACTCCATGTCTTCCAGCGGCAGGCCGGCGCGTGCCGCCATGCCCATGCCGTCGCCGGTATTGATGAAGGCATTGGTGGACGCGGCCCAGATACGGCCCGCGCCGCCGGTCGCCAGCACGGTGGTCTTGGCTTCCAGCATCATGATTTCGCCGGTTTCCATTTCCAGCGCGACCACGCCCAGGATGTCGCCTTCGGCATCGCGGATCAGGTCGATCGCCATCCATTCGACGAAGAAATGGGTCTTGGCGCGCACGTTGCGCTGATACAGCGTATGCAGCAGCGCATGGCCGGTGCGGTCGGCCGCGGCGCAGGCGCGCGCAACCGGTTTTTCGCCGAAGTTGGCCGAGTGGCCGCCGAACGGACGCTGGTAAATGGTGCCGTCGGCATTGCGGTCGAACGGCATGCCGAAGTGTTCGAGTTCATAGACGACCTTCGGCGCTTCGCGGCACATGAATTCGATCGCGTCCTGGTCGCCGAGATAATCGGAACCCTTGACGGTATCGAACATGTGCCAGTACCAGTTGTCTTCCGACATATTGCCCAGCGAGGCGCCAATGCCGCCCTGCGCCGCAACGGTGTGCGAACGGGTCGGGAAAACCTTCGAGAGAACCGCGACGTTCAAACCGGCCTCGGCCAGTTGCAACGAAGCGCGCATGCCGGATCCGCCGGCGCCGACAATCACCGCATCGAAGCGGCGAGTAGGAATTGTGGATTTAATAGCAGCCACTTTTAATTTCTCCACAGAATCTGCGCCGCCCATCCGGCGCAACCAACCAGCCACAAAATAGTGGCAATCTGCAATACCAGGCGCACAGCGACCGGCTTGACGTAATCCATCCAGATATCGCGCACGCCGACCCATGCGTGATAGAACAGTGACGCCAGCGCCGCGAAGGTGACCAGCTTGAACCACTGGTGCGCGAACAGGCCGGCCCAGCCTTCATAGCTGAAATCGGTGGCGGTCAGGAAAGCGACCAGCAGGATCACCGTATAGGTTGCCATCACGATGGCGGTCATGCGTTGCGCGAGCCAGTCGCGCATGCCGTAATGCGCGCCGACGACCAGGCGCTTCGGTCCGATATTATTGTTTGCCATTTAAATTACTCCGAACAGTTTCAATGCGATGGCTGCCGCCAGCACCAGACTGACCGCCAGCACGCCGGCAGCCGATTTGCGCGAGCTGTCCTTGTCCAGGCCGATATGGAGATCCATGACCAGGTGGCGCAGGCCAGCGCAGAAATGATGCAGATAAGCCCAGGACAGGGCCAGGATGACCAGCTTGACGAACCAGTTGGATGCGAAACCGCGGAAGCTCTCGAACGAGATTTCCGACAACAGGCTTTGGTCAAGCAGATACAGGATGAACGGCAACAGCAGGAACATCAGCAAGCCGCTGATACGATGCAGAATCGACACGAAACCTGCCAGGGGCAAGCGGTAACCGGCGATTTGGGCAATATGTATGTTCCGATATTGTGGCCGTGGGGGCTTAGCGGCTTCAGACATAACAAGACTCTCCTCAGATTGATACATTTGTGTACAACTATATAATTTTCGCCGATTTTGATGCGGTACAACAATCATTATCAGACTGTCGGCGAAAAATATCCGTGCGCTGACCGCCCTGTCCGATGCGGATGCAGCTTCAATTCAACTCGCTTTGATAGTAATAAGAATCGGTAAGGTATTGCCCGCGCCGCACTTCCACCGGCTTGTCGCCATAAGTGAAAGACAAACGCTCGACGCTCAATAGCGGCGTGTCTTGCGCAACCTGCAATAGCTCCGCCATTTCAGCGTTGGCCGGTACCGCGCGGATGCGCTCGGTGGCGCGAATCATGCGGGTGCCGAATTCCGTTTCGAACAGGCCGTACAACGGCCCTTTGTATTCAACCAGGCGCTCGGCAGTCAACGATTTGAAAATCGCGCCCGGCAGCCAGATGTCCTCCAGTATGGTCGGCACATCGTTGAAGGATTTTACACGCTTGATGAAAATGACCGAATCGCCTGCCTTCAGGTCGAGCTGGCGCGCCACTTCGGCGGGCGCGCGCACGCGCTTGATGTCGATCAGTTTGTTGGAAGCGATCTGGAGTGTGTCGCTGTCCGGCACCAGCCGCAGGAAGCGGAACTGGGACAGCGTTTCATGATGCGTGGCGACGAACGTGCCCTTGCCTTGCCGCCGCACCACCAGGTTTTCGGCGGCCAGTTCGTCGATGGCCTTGCGCACGGTGCCCTGGCTGACCTTGAACAGATTGCCGAGTTCGACCTCGCTCGGGATGAGTTCCCCCGGCTTCCATTCGCCCAGTTCCAGGCGGCGCGTGATCAGCGCCTTGATCTGCTGATACAGCGGACTGAACGTGGGCGACGCACCGGCTGCAACCGCCATGCCGGCGGGCGCATTGTTATCGGAATCGGTCGATGACGTACTCATAGCGGAGGATTTCACCACAAAACACCCATGCTCGTCCAGCTAAAACCGATATATAAGCTGTCTTATATAAGATATATGTTAGTGATTGACAGCGCTCTTCGGCGGGCCTACACTCGCGGGCATCCCTGAAGACCCTGTAAATCCGCATATTCAGTGGTGCGGAGCAGCAAATTCGGCGTTATGATTGCCGTTTCAACGGTTGGACACAGCGGGCGATGAATATCCGTCCGGCAACCCGGCATCGGGAACGACGAATCCGGCAAGCGTCTGGCAAGAATCAAGCACGAACACCAAGCATCGAATCAAGCAATGTTTTTCATCACTTTGGAGATTGAGCATGTCTAAAGCACCAATGCGTGTTGCCATCACAGGCGCTGCAGGTCAAATCGGTTACGCCATCCTATTCCGCATCGCCAACGGCGACCTGCTCGGCAAGGACCAGCCTGTCATCCTGCAACTGCTTGAAATTCCGGACGAAAAGGCACAGAACGCGCTCAAGGGCGTGATCATGGAAATCGACGACTGCGCATTTCCGCTGCTGGCCGGCATCACCCCGCACAGCGATCCGATGACCGCATTCAAGGATGCCGACATCGCCATCCTGATCGGCTCGCGTCCGCGCGGCCCCGGCATGGAACGCGCCGAACTGCTGGCCGTCAACGGCGCCATCTTCACCGTCCAAGGCAAGGCGCTGGATGCAGTCGCTTCGCGCAATGTCAAGGTGCTGGTGGTCGGCAATCCGGCCAACACCAATGCCTATATCGCCATGAAGTCGGCGCCGAACCTGCCGGCCAAGAACTTCACCGCGATGCTGCGCCTGGATCACAACCGCGCCGTCGCGCAAGTCGCGGGCAAGCTGGGCAAGCCGGTTTCGTCCATCGACAAGATGTTCGTCTGGGGCAACCACTCGCCGACCATGTATGCCGACTACCGCTACGCGACAGTCGACGGCAAGTCGGTCAAGGACGCCATCAACGACCACGACTGGAACAAGGACACCTTCCTGCCGACAGTCGGCAAGCGCGGCGCGGCGATCATCGCTGCGCGCGGCCTGTCCTCGGCAGCGTCGGCCGCCAACGCCGCCATCGACCACGTGCGCGACTGGGTGCTGGGCACCAACGGCAAGTGGACCACCATGGGCATTCCGTCGGACGGTTCGTACGGCATTCCTGAAGGCACTATGTTCGGCTTCCCGGTGACCACCGAAAACGGCGAATACAAAATCGTCCAGGGTCTGGAAATCGACGCCTTCTCGCAGGAGCGCATCAACATCACGCTCAAGGAATTGCAGGAAGAACGCGACGGCGTCAAGGACCTGGTAGGTTAATAGCCGTCCAAATCGACCAACCACCGCCGATTGTGCGGCCGCCGGCAAGCATTCACCATGCCCGCGCGGCCGCACGCCACCGAAATCGAGTTCGCACCGAAGACTAGCGGCATGCATCCTTCCCAGGTTTTGTTCCCAGGCAAACAGCAACCGGTATCGCTACCGGTCTGCGATCACTACGCCGGTTCCGAAAAACTGATGCGCAAGTCGATCGCCCTGCAACAGCAGCCGGGGCCGCTATTCGATATCACACTGGATTGCGAAGACGGCGCCAGCGCCGGCAACGAAGCCGCGCACGCCGAACTGGTCGCAGCCCTGATCGCAAGTCCCGACAATCGTCATCAGCGCATAGGCGCGCGCGTTCATCCATTCGACAGTCCGTTTTTCGCGCAGGACGTCGCCATCATCTGCGCCAAATCGCGCCCGGCCTATCTGATGCTGCCGAAGGCCGAAGGCCTGGCCGACGTCGTCGCGGCGCTGTCCCTGATCAATCGCGCGGCGCAAGCCGATGCCGGCGCAGGCAATGCCGTACCGAATACCCCGCCCATCCCGCTGCATGTGCTGATCGAAACGCACGGCGCGCTGCAGGATGCCTATCAAATCGCGGCCTTGCCGCAGGTCGAATCGCTGTCCTTCGGCATCATGGATTTCGTCTCCGCGCATTACGGCGCGATCGGCGACGCGGCCATGCATTCGCCCGGGCAGTTCGCGCACCCGCTGGTGGCGCGCGCCAAGCTCGCCATTGCCGCCGCCTGCCATGCCCACGGCAAAGTGCCGTCGCACAATGTCACCACCGATATCCGCGACCCGGCCGCGGCCGGCGCCGATGCGCGGCATGCCGCCGCCGAATTCGGCTATACCCGGATGTGGAGCATCCATCCGTCGCAGATCGCGCCGATCGTGCAGGCGATGACGCCGGCCGAGGACGCCGTCGACGACGCTTCGCAAATTCTGGAAAAGGCCCAGTCCGCCGCATGGGGGCCGATCCAGCACAAGGGGCGCCTGCATGATCGCGCCAGCTATCGTTATTACTGGACGCTGCTGCAGCGTGCCAAAAGCAGCGGCGCTCCGCTTCCGGCGCGCGCCGCTCAGTTCATCTAATCCAAAGACCTCTGCCAGGAACCTGATCCCACCATGAAAAAACTCTTTATCGCACTTGCCGTCGCCGCCACACTGGCTGCCGCTCCCGTTTCCCAAGCCCTGGCCCAGGCCGTAACGCCGGCCGCCAAACCTGCAGCCAAGCCGGCCGCCAAAAAAGCGCCTGCAAAAAAAATCGTGAAGAAAGCGTCGAAAAAAGAAGCGCATCCGAAAGCAGAGGAAGTCAGCAGCGGCAAGAAAATCCCGCTGGAGGAAGACAGCGAAGATGAAAGCAGCGAGCCGGAAATCGCCGGCACCAAGACCTACAACTTCAATTGCGAGCTCGGCAACAAGGTCACCATTTTCAGTAACGACGGCGACGAAAAATACATCGCGATCCGCTGGGACAAGCACATTCGCCGCCTGACCCGCGTGCGCACCACCACCGGCGCCAAGCGTTTCGAAAACCACCTGGCCGGCCTGGTCTGGATCGGCATTCCGGCCAAGAGCATGCTGCTTGATTCGAAGAAAGGCCAGCAGTTGGCCAACGAATGCAAACTGGTCGAACCGGCCGTGGCGACGGATGCGACAGCACCAAAAAGTTAAGCAGGTCCCGTTTTTTGCTCTACCCGATATTCACTGCCAGTACCAATAATTTGTAATCTAAGGAGAAGATGCCATGTCCCGCAATACACTCAACACGCTGAAGGAATTCAAGATTTCCGACAGCAAAAAAGGCAAGTTTTACTCATTGCCTGCACTGGAAAAAAAGCTTGGCATCAATATTTCCCGCCTGCCGGTATCGATTCGGATCGTGCTTGAATCGGTGCTGCGCAATTGCGACGGCAAGAAGGTCACCGAAGACCATATCCGCGAACTGGCAAACTGGAAGCCGAACGGCGCGCGCACCGAGGAAATTCCATTCGTAGTGGCCCGTATCGTGCTGCAGGATTTCACCGGCATCCCGCTGCTGGCCGACCTGGCCGCGATGCGCGGCGTCGCCAAGCGCATGAACAAGAGCCCGAAGAACGTCGAACCGCTGGTGCCGGTCGACCTGGTCGTCGACCACTCGGTGCAGATCGATCACTTCCGCGAGAAAAAAGCGCTCGACCTGAACATGAAACTGGAATTCCAGCGCAATAACGAGCGCTATCAGTTCATGAAATGGGGCATGCAGGCATTCGACACATTCGGCGTCGTTCCTCCGGGCTTCGGCATCGTCCACCAGGTCAACCTGGAATACCTGGCGCGCGGCGTATTCAAGAAAGACGACGTGTATTATCCCGACACCCTGGTCGGCACCGACTCCCACACCACCATGATCAACGGCATCGGCGTGGTCGGCTGGGGCGTGGGCGGCATCGAGGCGGAAGCCGGCATGCTGGGCCAGCCGGTCTACCTGCTGACGCCGGATGTGGTCGGCGTCAACCTGACCGGCCAGTTGCGCGAAGGCGTGACGGCAACCGACCTGGTGCTGACCATCACCGAACTGCTGCGCCAGACCAAAGTGGTCGGCAAGTTCGTCGAATTCTTCGGCGAAGGCACCGAGTCGCTGTCGACCACCGACCGCGCCACCATCGGCAACATGGCGCCTGAATACGGCGCGACTGTCGGCTTCTTCCCGGTCGACGAAGCCACGCTCGACTACTTCCGCGGCACCGGCCGCACCAAGGCCGAGATCGACGCGTTCGAAAACTATTACCGCGCGCAGAAACTGTTCGGCGTGCCGAAAGCCGGCGACATCGACTACAGCGCCGTCGTGTCGCTGGACCTGGGCACCGTGTCGCCGTCGCTGTCCGGCCCCAAGCGTCCGCAGGATCGCATCGAGCTCGGCAACGTCAAGAATAACTTCGCCGAACTGTTCGTCAAGCCGGTCGCGGAAAACGGCTTCAACAAGAAGATCGAAGACCTCACCGCGGTCTACACCAACGCCGACGGCGTCAAGGTCAAGAACGGCGATGTGCTGATCGCCGCGATCACTTCCTGCACCAACACCTCAAACCCTAGCGTCATGCTGGCAGCGGGCTTGCTGGCCAAGAAAGCGGTTGAAGCCGGCCTCAAGGTTCCTACCACCATCAAGACCTCGCTGGCGCCGGGATCGCGCGTCGTGACCGAATACCTGACCGCTGCCGGCCTGCTGCCGTACCTGGAAAAACTGGGCTTCGGCGTGACTGCCTACGGTTGCACCACTTGTATCGGCAATGCCGGCGATATCACGCCTGCCATGAACGAAGCCATCGCGGCCAACGACATCGTGGCCTCGGCCGTGCTGTCGGGCAACCGCAACTTCGAAGCGCGGATCCACCCGAACATCCGTTCGAACTTCCTGGCCTCGCCGCCGCTGGTTGTGGCCTACGCCATCGCCGGCAACATGAATGTCGACCTGATGACCGAGCCCGTGGGCAAGGGCAAGGGCGGCAAGGACATCTACCTGGGCGACATCTGGCCGACCTCGCAGGAAGTCGGCAAGCTGATGAAGTTCGCGATGAACTCCAAGGTGTTCAAGGCCAACTATGCCGACGTCAAGAGCAATCCAGGCAAGCTGTGGGAACACATTTCCGGCGTTGCCACCGGCGATATCTACAACTGGCCTACATCGACCTACATCGCAGAACCACCATTCTTCGACGACTTCACCATGGAGCCGAAAGCCGCCGCAACCAGCATTTCCGGCGCCAAGGCACTGGGCATCTTCGGCGACTCCGTCACCACCGACCATATTTCCCCGGCAGGCTCGATCAAGGAATCCAGCCCTGCCGGTAAATGGCTGGCTGCAAATGGCGTGTTGAAATCCGATTTCAATTCCTACGGTTCGCGCCGCGGCAATCATGAAGTCATGATGCGCGGTACATTTGCCAACGTGCGCATCAAGAATCTGATGATCCCGCTGACAGCCGACGGCATGCGTATCGAAGGCGGCATCACTTACCACCAGCCTAGCGGCGAAGAAATGTCGATCTACGATGCCGGCATGCGCTACATCAAGGACGGCGTTCCAAGCATTGTGTTCGGCGGCGAAGAATACGGCACCGGTTCATCGCGCGACTGGGCTGCAAAAGGCACGCAATTGCTGGGCGTGAAAATCGTGGTTGCACGTTCGTTCGAACGTATCCACCGCGCCAATCTGGTCGGCATGGGCGTGTTGCCATTGCAATTCCTCGGCAACGACAGTGCGCAGACCCTGGGCATTACCGGCAATGAAACGTTCGATCTGAAGGGTATCTCGGGCGAAATCAAACCGCAGCAGGGAGCCACGCTGGTGATTCATCGCGCCAACGGCGAATCGCAAGAAGTCAAATTGCTGTTGCGCATCGATACACCTATCGAAGTCGACTACTACAAGCACGGCGGTATCCTGCCGTTCGTGTTGCGTCAATTGCTGGCAGCCTGATCGCCTCGGCAAAGTAAGCGCCTTCAGTAATTCTGCAAGTAAAAACGCCGGTGCAAACCGGCGTTTTTTTTCGTCCTCCCATTGTCAAATCCGCTGCCGTTTCCGTTGTGCAATCGTCCCGCAGATCGATTTCCCGGAAACCAGGCCGAATCCACTACAATGACTAGCATTAAGACCTTTTAGATTACCTATGCGCCGTCCTGCCAAACGAATCTCCCAAAAACTCGCTCCCGACAGCAAACGTCTTGCCGATCTTGCACAGGCAATGACGCTGGCGTCGAGCCGGCTTGAACAGCGTTTCTGGGAACAACAGCTCGATACGCAATTGGCACGCCTCCTCAAGAGTGCCAATCAGCCGTCGCTGGAAGCAACCATGAACCACTTGTTCAAGGTCGATCTGGACGCCTACGATGCATTGATGGAAGCGATCGAAGCCGGCAGCGAATCCGCCGTACTGGACGATGATGGCAAAGGCGGCGGCCATCAGGCGCTGCTGATCGCGTTGCCGATACTGGCCTGGACCCGTTTTGCCATCGCCTCCAGCCCTGTCCCGCCCGACACATTGGCAAGCCTGTGCGTGCAACTGCAGGCGCATGTGCTGGCAGACAACGTAAAACTGGCCATGATCCCGATGCTGTATTCGATCGATCAACTGCCGCGTTCGCATGTCGACATTCACGCGATGCTGCACAACGTGGCGCAGGCTGCGCTGGAATCCAAACCGCTGACGGCGCCGGCCAAACCGCCGGAAACGGCACCGTTCCTGGCCGACTCGCGCTATCTGCTGGCCGTGGTGACGGCGCCCTTGGGCAAGCCGCTCTTCCGCTGGCAGGCCCCGGCCGGCAGCGCTTCCATCACCACCGAAAGACAAGCCGTGCTGCACGCCTGGCAAACGCAGGCCGCACCGCACATCACACGCCTGCTGCCCGGCTGCAATATCGAATTGATGCTGCCTGAAGCCTACTACATGGCCTGCCGCGAAGCCGACAAGCAAATCCGTCCGGCGTCGGTGCGCGCAGCCGACTATTACCTGACGCAAACATTGAATCTGAAATCGGTCGATCTGCACGCCAGTATCGGCGGCTTCGGCGAGGACAGCGCCGCGGCCCAGATCGATGAATACCGAATCGGCTTTTCCTTGGGGCAAAACCCCGATGTGGTGTATGGAATCGTCTGGCCGCTGTACGGTGCGGAAGATTCGGATCAGCTCCTGCCGCCGCCGTCCGGCGATGCGGTGTTGGTGCATGCAGGCGGCAATGAACCGGGACCTGCCACGCCATTGGAAGAA
>DASYEK010000075.1:0-28976 GCA_036499085.1 Herbaspirillum sp.
CGACGAAGCGCTGCCGCCCGAACTGCGCGCCATGGGCGGCGCCGACGTGGCCCATCTGATCGAGGACCTGGACGGCTATCTGTGCGAGCTCGGCGCCGCGCAGATCCGCGACGGCCTGCACATCCTGGGCCAGGCGCCGGAGGGCGCGCAGATGGTCGACATGCTGGTGTCGCTGACGCGTTTGCCGAACCAGGACGTGCCGGGCCTGCAGGAGGAAATCGCGCGCCTGTTCGGGCTGAAGATCGACATGCTGCTGGAGGAAAAGGGCCGCCGCGTGAACGTTGCCGCCGCGCTGGCGCGCCTCGCGCAGCGGCCGGTGGCGACGCGGGCCGATGCGCTCGAAGCCATCGAGACGCTTGCGGTGCGATTGTTCGCCGCCTTGCAGGAGCACGGGTTTTCCGTGCAACGGATCGACGATGTGTTGACGACGGTATTGCACGGCCTGGATGCCGATGGCGCCGGCGCCGCGCAAAGCCGCTTGCAGCCGGCCGCGCCGGTACGCAAGGCCGGCACGAGCGTGCTGGCGCAGGCGCGGCAGCGCGCACGGATCGCGCCGAAAGCCGGTGCGGCGGCGGCCGTTCCCGTTCCCGTTCCCGTTCCCGCCGCAGCGGTTGCAAGCGCCATGGCGCCGGCCCCATGCGCCGACTTCGGCGCCTTGCGCCGCATCCTCCAGTTCGCCTGCGCGCAGCTGGTGCCGAACCTGGGCCGCGCCGCCGATGAAATCGGCAACCTGCTGGCCGGCCTGTCCGGCGGCTATGTGCCGGCCGGCCCGAGCGGATCGCCCACGCGCGGCATGGCGCACATCCTGCCGACCGGCCGCAATTTCTATTCGGTCGATCCGCGCAGCGTGCCGTCGCAGTCGGCCTGGCGCGTAGGCCAGCAGTTATGCAACGAGGTGCTGCAACGCCATCTGCGGGAAACCGGCGCCTATCCGGAAAGCGTCGCCATCAGCGTCTGGGGCACCAGTGCCATGCGCACCCACGGCGACGATGTCGCGCAGATCCTGGCACTGCTCGGCGTGCGGCCGGTATGGCGTCCCGAAAACCGGCAACTGATCGGCGTCGAGGCAATCCCGCTGGCGCAATTGCAGCGTCCGCGCATCGACGTCACCGTGCGCATCAGCGGCTTCTTCCGCGACGCCTTTCCGCAATTGATCGAACTGATCGACGACGCCGTCAATGCCGTGCTGCTGCTGGACGAGCCGGCCGAACGGAACTTCGTGCGCAAGCATTACCTGGCCGAACTGAATGACTGGCTGGGGCAGGGCTTGCCGCGGGAAGAGGCCGCCGCGCGCGCCGGCTATCGCATCTTCGGCGCCAAGCCCGGCAGCTACGGCGCCGGCATCCTGCCGCTGATCCAGGAAAAGAACTGGCGCAACGACGCCGATTTCGCGCAGGCCTACGTCAACTGGGGCGGCTATGCCTATGCCCGCAAGCTGCAGGGCGGCGACCAGCGCGAGGCGTTCCGCGTGCGGCTGTCCGGCGTGCAGGTGGCCCTGCACAACCAGGATAATCGCGAACACGATATTTTCGATAGCGACGACTACCTGCAATTCCACGGCGGCATGATCGCCACCATTCGCGCCCTGACCGGCCAGCAGCCGCGCCATTACTTCGGCGACAGCCACAATCCGGCGCGCGCGCAGGTGCGCGACCTGAAGGAAGAAACGCTGCGGGTATTCCGCTCGCGGGTGGTCAATCCGAAGTGGCTGGACAGCATCCGGCGCCATGGCTACAAGGGCGGCCTGGAGCTGACCGCGACCGTCGATTACCTGTTCGGCTACGACGCCACCGCGCAGGTCATGGACGACTGGATGTACCAGCAAGTCGCGCAAACCTATGCCTTCGATCCCGAAATGCAGGCATTTTTGCAGGAAGCCAATCCCTGGGCCTTGAACGCGATTGCGGAACGGCTGCTGGAAGCGGCCGCGCGCGGCATGTGGCAGGCGCCGGAAACTGGTACGCTGGAGGGCTTGCGCGACCTGTATCTGCAGAGCGAAAGCCTGCTGGAAGCGCGAGGAGAGACCGGGCGGGGCGCCCAGGGTACGCATGCCGGCGCCTTTTTCAAACCAGAACAATGAAAGTCGATTCATGAGTTATTTCCCATTCAGCGCGATTGTCGGCCAGCCGAAAATGAAACTGGCGCTGTTGCTGTGCGCCATCGATACCAGCCTCGGAGGCGTGCTGGTGTGCGGCGACAAGGGCAGCGCCAAGAGCACCGCCTCGCGTGCATTGACGGCAGTGCTGCCGGCCATCAAGCGGCGCCCCGGCTGCCTCTACAATTGCGTGCCGGACGCGCCTTGCGCGGTGTGCACGGTCTGCAATGTGGAACATCCGGAGCCGGGCATATCGGGCACAGTGCCGTTCGTCACCCTGCCGCTGGGCGCGACCGAGGACCGCGTGATCGGCGCGCTCGATCTGGAGCGCGCCATTCGCGGCGCCACCACATTGCAGGCGTTCAAGCCGGGCATGCTGGCCACCGCGCACCGCGGCGTGCTGTATATCGACGAAGTCAACCTGTTGTCGGACCATCTGGTCGACGTGCTGCTGGATGTGGCGGCGATGGGCGTCAATACGGTCCAGCGCGAAGGCATGTCGCTGAGCCATCCGGCGCGCTTCACGCTGATCGGCACCATGAATCCGGAAGAGGGCGAGCTGCGTCCGCAATTGCTGGACCGCTTCGGCCTGATGGTGGACGTGCTGGCGCCGCGCGAAACGGCGCTGCGTACCGAGGTCGTGCGGCGGCGCATCGCATTCGAGAGCGATCCGGAAGGGTATTCCAAGGCCTGGGAGCGCGAACAGCTGGACTTGCGGCGGCAAATCTACAACGCCCAGTGCCTGGCGCCGGAAGTCGAAGTGGAAGATGCCTTGCTGACGCTGATCAGCCACCTGTGCTGCGAATTCGAAGTCGCCAGCATGCGCGCGGATATCGTCATGTACAAGGCGGTGCGGGCGCTGGCCGCGTTGGACGGCCGCGATGCCGCCACGCCGGCGGACGTGCGGGCGGCGGCCGAACTGGTGCTGCCGCATCGGCGTCGTCGCAAGCCGTTCGAACATCCGGGCCTGGATCATGAAAAACTGGACCGCCTGATGCAGGAGGCGCCGCCATCGGAAGCCGCGCAGGCGCCGCGCGGCGGCCGCCAGCATGCGGAAAAAGCGCAAGCGACCGCCGCATCCGGCGACGATTCGGAGTCCGATATAGGCAGCGATACCGCGCAGGGCAATAGCAGCGGCAGCCAGGGCCGGAATCAGGAAAACGGCGGCGAAGCGGATCCGGACGCGGCCGGATTTGAGGTCGCAAATGACCCCGGAAACGACGCCAAAAACGACGCCGAAAACGACGCCGCAAACGATGCCATGAATGATATCGCAAACGACGCCGAACGCGCAGCCGGCCGGGACGCCGCTGCGGGCGGCGAGCGGAATGCCCGGGTATTCGCCGCTTCGGCCAGTGCGGAAAATGCGGCCGCGCCGTATATCCGCATCGAACGGCCGCGCGCCAGCAGCATCGCCGGCCGCCGCAACACGACGGCCAATGCCGAACGCGGACGCACGGTGCGGGTGGTGGTCGATCCCGACGTCAGTCCGGGCCAGATCGCCGTGGGCGCCACCTTGCGCGCCGCGAACCTGCGCCACAAGGCGATGTACGGCCGCAAGTCGACCGAACCGATCTCGATCATGCCGTCCGACCTGCGGCGCCAGGTCAAGGAAGGCAAGCGCGCCAGCCTGATCCTGTTCGTGGTCGACGCTTCCGGCTCGATGGCCGCGCAGCGCCGCATGGAGACGGTCAAGGGCGCGGTGCTAAGCCTGTTGACCGACGCCTATCGGCGGCGCGACCGGGTTGCCGTGATCGCATTCGGCGGCGCGCAGGCGACGCTGCTGCTGGCGCCGACCCGCAGCGTCGATCGCGCCGAAGAGGATTTGCGCGAATTGCCGACCGGCGGTCGCACGCCGCTGCCGCATGCACTGCAATTGGCGCTGACGACGGTGGCCCACGCCAGGAACGGCAACAGCGACTGCGCGCCGATACTGATCCTGCTCAGCGACGGCAAGGCCAATGTGGCGCTGGGAGAAGGCGGCGACGCCTGGCGCGAAAGCCTGGCGCTGGCCGAACGGCTCGCGGCCAGCGGCGTGGCGTCGCTGGTGCTGGATACCGAAGCCGGCTTTCTGCGCCTGGGACGCGCCGCGCAACTGGCGCAGGTGCTGGGCGCGCAATGCGTGGGACTGGACGAGCTGGGCGCCGAGTCGCTGGCGCTGGCGGTAAAAGGACGCATGCAATGATTATCTGCATAGGCGCGGGTCCGGGCGACGTCGGCTACCTGACGCAGCGCGGCGCGCAATTGATCGCGCAAGCCGACGTGGTGGCCGGCTTCGATGCCGTGCTGGCGGTGGTGCAAAGCGTCATCCCGGCCACGGCTGAAGTGGTCAAGATGAATTACCGCGACCAGGTCGCGCAACTCGATTTGGTGGCGCAGGCGCATCACGCCGGCAGGAAATGCGTGGTGGTATTCATGGGCGATATCCATTTCAGCGGCTTCCAGTACCTGGAACGGGTCGAGCGCGCCTGCGGCCACCCGGTCGAGACCCTGCCCGGCATTTCGTCGGCGCAGATCCTGGCTTCGCGCGCCAAGGTCTGCTTCGATGAAACCACCTTCATCACCTTTCATCGGCGCGGCGACCTGGCGCCGTTCAAGCGCCATCTGGTGCATGTGCTGCAGGACGATCGCAATGCGATCGTGATCCCTTGCCCGTGGGATGCGGCGCGTTCATTCATGCCGCGCCACATTGCCGCCTATCTGCTGGAGCAGGGCGTGGCGGCCGATCATCCAACCGAAGTCTGGGAAAACCTGACGCGCGCCGAGGCCGAATGGCACGGCACGCTGGCCGATTGCGCCGGCGTCGAATTCAGCGACATGAGCATCATGCTGATCCGCACCCGCGCGCCGATGGCGAGCCAGATCGAAGCGCCGCCGGGAGCCGCATGATGGAAGCCATGCGCGCGGCCGAAGTCCGCTTCGAACACGATTTCGGCGTCGTTGTCGCCGGCCATGGCAGCCGCGATCCGGCCGGCGTGCGCGAATTCGAGGCGCTGGTCGAACTGCTGCGCGCGCGCGCCGGCAAGGCGGTGGTCACGCACGGCTATCTGGAATTCGCCGGCCCGACCATCGGCGCCGCCATCGAACGGAATATCGAAGCCGGCAGCCGCCGCATTGCAGTGGTGCCTGGCGTATTGCTGGCCGCGCGCCACGCCAAGAACGACATGCCGAGCGAAATGCTGGAAGCCGCGCGGCGCCATCCGGAGGCCGAGCTGCATTTCGGCGCGCCGCTGGGCCTGCATCCGAAATTGCTGCAATTGGCGCAGCAGCGCATCGTGGAAGCCGAGGCGGGCGCGTCCGATACTGTGGCGCGCGCCGACACCTGCCTGGTGCTGGTCGGGCGCGGCACCACCGATCCCGACGCCAACGGCGATATCGCCAAGCTGGCGCGCATGCTGGAAGAAGGCATGGGCTTCGGCGCGGCGGCGGTCTGCTATTCGGGCGTGGCCGCGCCGCTGGTGGCCGACGGCTTGCGCATGGCGGCGCGGCAGGGCTACCGGCGCCTGATCGTGCTGCCGTTCTTCCTGTTCGACGGCGTCCTGGTCAAGCGCATCTATGCCGCCGCGGACGATCTGCGCCAGCGCGAACCGCAATTGGAAATATTGAAGGCAGCTTATTTCGGCGCGCATCCGCTGGTGGCCGAGGCGATGATCGAACGCGCACACGAGGCCATCGAAGGCCGCGCGGCGATGAACTGCTCGCTCTGTAAATACCGGGTGCAGATCGTCGGCTTCGAACACCAGGTCGGCGAGCCGCAGCGCGCGCATCATCTGCCGGTGCAGGGACTGCTCGACAGGGAACGGGCCGGCGCGCTTTCCGCCGACCAGCCGGCCGGCATATTCCCGCCTTACGAGGCGCATCCGATCGAACTCGAAAGCTTCCGCATCATCGCCGCCGGACGCGACTGGTCGGCGTTTCCGGCCGCGCATCTGACCGTGCTGCAACGGCTGGTGCACACCAGCGGCGATTTCCATGCCGTCGACGACCTGTTCATTTCGCCGGGCGCCATCGAGACCGGCATTCGCGCGCTGCTGCGTTGCAAGCGCGTGGTGACCGATGTCACGATGGTGCAGACCGGCCTCAAGCGCGCCGTGCTGGAGCAGCTCGGCATCGAGACCTGGTGCGGCGTGCACGACCGCGAAACGCACCTGATTTCGCAGGCGCAGGGCATCACGCGTTCGGCGGCGGGCATTCGCCGCGCCTGGGAGAAGTTCGGCAACGACATTGTGCTGGCCATCGGCGATGCGCCGACCGCCATCATGGAAGCGGCGCGGCTGATCCGCGAACACGGCTGGCGGCCGCAATTAGTGATCGGCCTGCCGGTCGGCTTTGTCGGCACGCGCGAGAGCAAGGACGAGCTGCGCCGCTGCCTGCAGGTGCCGCGCATTACGAATGCCGGCACGCGCGGCGGATCGCCATGGGCGGCCAGCGTGGTCAACGGCCTGATGATCGATGCGATTGCGCAATTGCATGCGGAATCGGTGGCAGGATCCGCGGCATCGGGCGCGCGGACTGCGCTGTCGACGACGCAGGACTGAAGCGGATGGACGGCGCCGGCTCGTCTTCCCCGCATTCGGCGCCGGAGTTGCAGCGCGCCGAATTCGACCTGTGCGTGCCGGCCGAAAATGGCCTGCGGCGCGGCCGCACCACCGGCAGTTGCGCGACGGCCGCGGTAATCGCGGCGCTGGCGCTGCTGTTGCGCGGCGAGCGGCGCGACAAGGCCGAGGTTGCTCTGCCGGACGGCTTGCACTTCCTGATGGTGCCGATCGCGGCGGTGCGGCAACTGGATGCGCGGACGGTGCGCGCCGAGGTATTGAAAGACGGCGGCGACGATCCCGACAATACGCACGGCGCGACCATCTTCGCCGAGGTGCGGCGCAACGATCGCGGCGAATTGCGTTTTTTCGCGGCGGAGGGCGTCGGCACCGCCACGCAGCCGGGATTGCGCGTGGCGGTGGGCGAGCCGGCCATCAATCCGGTGCCGCGCGCGATGATGCGGCAGGCGGTGGCGGAACTGCTGGCCGAATTCGGCGCCGATGCGTCGCAAGGTTTCGACCTGGCGATCGGCTGCGAGAACGGCCTGGCCATCGCCCGCAAGACCTTCAATCCGCGGCTGGGGATTATCGGCGGCATTTCGATACTGGGCACCTCGGGCATTGTCGAGCCGATGTCGATGGCGTCGTGGGTGGCGTCGATAGAAGTGTATGTCCGGGTGGCGCTGGCCGGCGCGGCGCCGGCGGTAGCGTATCTGCCGGGCAAGATCGGGCGCGGATTCGCGCGCGACGTATTGGGCCTGAGCGAGCAGCGCACCGTGCAGATCGCCAATTTCCTGGGCGATGCGCTGGATTTTACGCAGGCCGCGCTGGAGCAGGACGGGCGCCGCTTGCCCGTGCTGTGGCTGGCCGGGCATCCGGGCAAGCTGGCCAAGGTACTGGCCGGGGTATGGGATACGCATTCGAGCAAGAGCGACATGGCCATGGCGAGCGTGGCCGAAGTGGCGCGGCAGCGCGGCCATGGCGCGCAAACGGTGGCAAGCATGGAGCAGGCAAATACAGTGGAAGCGACAATCGATATTTTGAAATCCGATACGGATGCGGCCGGCGCGCAAGCGTTCTGGAGCGAGGTCGAGCAACGCATCGCGCGGCTGGCGCAGGCGCGCGTGCCGATGGTGGATCGGGTCGAGGTGAGGCTGTTCGACCTGACGGGCAATCTGCTCGGCGCCGGCAAGGCGAGGGCGGCGGGATGGGCGGGATGAGCGCGGCCGGCACGGCCATGGGCCAATTCTGGGGCATCGGCGTCGGCCCCGGGCCGCAGGGATATTTACCGTTGGCGGCGCTGGAAGCGCTGCAAGGCGCGGACCTGATTTTCACGCCGCGCGCGCGCAGCGCGCAAACATCGGTGGCGCTGCAATGCCTGGCCGGCGTCGCGCTGGACCCGGCGCGCCTGCGCGAGATCGAATTCAATATGGATCCCGACCGCGGCGTGCTGCGCGGCCATTACGGCGAACTGGCCGACAGCATCGCGGCCGAATTGCAGGCCGGGCGCAGCGTGGCCTACCTGACCATCGGCGACACGCTGACCTATTCCACCTACGGCTATGTACTGGCCGCATTGAACGAAAGGCTGCCCGGATTCGCCCACCGCACCTTCCCCGGCATCACCAGTTACGCCGCCGCCGCCGCGGCGATGGACTGGCCGCTGGGCGAAGGCAAGCAGCGCATGCTGATCCTGCCGTGCCCGGACGATGCGGCGGCCTTGCGCGCCGATATCGAATCGCACGACGTGGTGGTGCTGATGAAAATCGGCGCGCGCCTGGAATGGGTGCTGGCGCTGCTGCGCGAGATGGGCATTGCGCGGCATTGCGCGTTTGCGCGCAAGATCGGCTTGCCGGGGGAGTTGCTGGCAACCGATGTGGAACATCTGGATGCAGACCAGGCCAGCGGCTATCTGGCGACGCTGCTGATACGCAAGAGCGGGGTGGAGCAGAGGGCGGAATTCGACGGACGGAGGTGACCCTTCGATACGGCCTGCGGCCTACTCAGGTCCTTCGATGCGGCCTGCGGCCTTACTCAGGATGCTCGGATTCTCTATTCTTCGATACGCTGCGCTACTCAGGATGAACGGGTATTTATGTTTTACGAAAACCATAAAAATAATCCGTTCGCACTGAGTAGGCCGCAGGCCGTATCGAAGGGTCGCCTCCGGCCATAAAATCCAAAGAAATCATCAATAAAAGAAAATCGAACATGAAAGTCTATTTTGTCGGCGCCGGCCCCGGCGCACCCGATCTGATCACCCTGCGCGGCGCCAAGTTGCTGGGGCAGGTGAAAATGGTGTTGTACGCCGGCTCATTGGTGCCGGTGGAGATGCTGCGGCATTGCGATCCGGCCGCCGAATTGATCGATACCGCCAAGCTGGACCTGGAACAGCAGCAGGCCTGCTACCAGCGCGCGCAGGCCGCCGATTGCGATGTGGTGCGGCTGCATTCGGGCGATCCGGCGATCTACGGCGCAACCGCGGAACAGATGCGCCGGCTCGACGCGCTCGGCATTGCCTATGAAGTGGTGCCGGGCGTTTCCTCGTTTACCGCGGCGGCGGCGGCGGTGCAGGCCGAATTGACCAAGCCGGAAGTCTCGCAAAGCGTTATCCTGACACGAGTCTCGGGGCGCGCCTCGGCGGTGCCGGAACTGGAATCGATCGCCAGGCTGGCCGAGCATCGCGCCACCATGTGTATTTTCCTGTCCGGTCCGCACCTGAAGAAGATCGTCGGCGACCTGCGCTTGCATTACCCGCCGGAAACGCCGGTGACGCTGGTCTATCGCGCCACCTGGCCGGAACAGAAGACCTACCAGGGCACCTTGGCAACGGTGCTGGCCGAAACCAAACGCGGCGCCTGGAATCTGACCACGATGATGCTGGTCGGCGCCGCGCTGGATCGCGGGCAGCAGGCCGAATCCAGCCTGTATTCCAAGGATTTCACGCATCTGTTTCGCGTCGTGAAGAAAAAGCGCAAAGTCAAACCGGCACGGCAGGAATTGCCAGAAGAACAAGATACGCAGGACGCCGGCATCGGGGCCGATACCATGCAGCAAAGCGAAAAGGAGACACTCTGATGAGCGAAGACCAAACCTTGGGCATCTGGCCGGTGCGGATTGAAGGCGAAGCCCTGGCGCTGCACTTGCAGGCAAGCCTGGGCGGCACGCTGTACCGCCCATGGCTGCAGGCCGAACTGCCGCAAAAAAGCCAGTTTGCGTCGGCTTATGGCGTCGGCCGCCATTCCAAATGGGTGCTGCTGGGCGCCAGCGGCATTGCGCTGCGCTTCCTGACCGGGCTGATCAAGGATAAATATACCGACCCGGCCGTGGTGCTGATGGACGAGGCGGGCCGTTTCGCGGTGTCGCTGCTGGCCGGCCATGAAGGCGGCGCCAATCAACTGGCCTACAAGGTCGCCAATACAGTCGGCGCGGTGCCGGTGGTGACCACGGCCACCGAAGCGCTGAAGCCGTTCGTGCTCGGCATCGGCTGCCGCAAGGGCGTGCCGGTGGAGCGCATCGAGGCCGCGGTGCTGCTGGCCCTGAACGGCCGTTCGCTGCAGCAGATACGCGAAATCGCTACCGTCGACCTGAAGGCGGAAGAACCGGGATTGCAGGCATTCTGCGCCGCGCACGATATTCCGTTGCGGGTGTTCTCGCATGCGACATTGGCGGCGCGCGCCTGGTGCGGCAAGCCGTCGGATTGGGTGCGCCAGAACGTCGATCTGGACGGGGTCTGCGAACCGTGCGCGCTGGTGGCGTGCGCGCGCGGCGAATTGATCATCCCGAAAACCACCCTCGACGGCGTTGCCGTGGCGGTGGCGCACGACTTGAGCGGCGCCTGGCTGGATGGCCAGGGAAGCGCGGCATGAGCGGTGTATTGAACCTGGTCTCGGCCGGCCCCGGTTTTGCCGACATGATCGTGCCGCGGGCCGAGGCGGCGCTGCGCGACAGCGACGTGATCGTGGCCTATGAACTGTATTTGCGCTGGATCGCGCCGTGGCTGGAGGGCAAGGAAATCCATACGCCGCCGCTGACGCAGGAACGCGAACGCGCGCTGCTGGCGATCGAAAAGGCGCGCGGCGGCGCCAGGGTAGCGCTGATTTCCAGCGGCGATATCGGGATCTATGCCATGGCCGCGCTGGCCTTCGAGGAAATGCGCGAGGACGATGCCTACCAGGTGAATGTGATCCCCGGCATTACCTCGGCCAACGCCTGCGCGTCGCTGCTGGGGTCGCCGCTGTCGCACGATTTCGCCACGCTGAGCCTGTCCGACCTGCTGTGTCCGTGGGAATGGATAGCGCATCGCGCGCGCCACATCGCGCAGGCCGACCTGGCCTGCGTGCTGTACAACGTGCAGAGCGCCGGCCGCCAGGAAGGCGTGTACCGGGTGCTCAACCTGATGCTGGAAGCAAAGGCGCCGCATACCTTGTGCGGCGTCATCAGGAACGCCTATCGGCCCGGGCAGCAAGTGGCGATCCACAGGCTCGACGAATTGCCCGCGCTGCAGTTCGATATGCTGACCACGATCGTGATCGGCAATCGCTTTACGCAGCGCAAGCGCGACTGGATATTTACGCCGCGCGGCTACAACGACTGGTCTTCGGCGGCCTTGCCGCGGCTTGCCGATAACGGCGCATCGGCCTCGGATGCCGGGGCGGCAAGCGTTGCAGACGAGGCGATCGCTGCCGATGCGGTTTGGGTGTTTTCCGGCACCAGCGACGGCAATGCGCTGGCCAGGGCGGTTGCGGCGCAGGGGACGTCCGTGGTGGTATCGACGGCAACCGAATACGGCGCCAGCCTGGCCTTGCAGGATTGTCCGGGTGTCTCGGTCTGGACCGGCCGGCGCGGCGTCGAAGCGCGGCGGCAGGCCTTGCGGCGCAGCCGGGCGCGCGTGCTGCTGGACGCCACGCATCCGTTCGCGGCGGCAATGTCGGCGCAATTGATCGCCTTGTCGGCGGAACTCGGCATTCCCTATCTGCGTTATGAGCGGCCGAGCGGATTGCGTGCATCGAGCGAATCGGCCGGCGCCGATCGACAGGACGGCGTCGAACTCTGCGATTCGATGGAACAGGCCGCCATCAGTGCGATGGCGCGCGGCCGGCGGATCTTCCTGGCCACGGGCTCCAAGGACCTGGCGCGATTTGTGCAGGCGCCCGGCGCGCATGCCCGGCAATGCGCCTGGTTCGCGCGCGTGACGGCCGAGCCGGAATTCGTGCAGCGCGCGCTCGACCTGGGCATTCCGCGCAGCCGGCTGTGCGCCATGCAAGGGCCGTTTTCGCAGGCATTCAACGAAGCCTTGTGGCGCGATTGGCAAATCGATTGCGTGGTGACCAAGGATGCCGGCGACGCCGGCGGCTACGGCGCCAAACTGGCTGCCGCGCGCGCGCTGGGCATTCCGCTGATCGTGGTGAAACGGCCGGTGCTGGCCTATCCGGCGGCGGTGAGCGACATCGATGCCGCATTGCGCCAATTGGCCTTATGGAGCGAAACGCCGGCCGCGGACGAATCGGCGGCTGTATCCGGGGCGGCAGCGGCGTAATGATCCAGCCGATTCCCGTCACCATCGTCACCGGGTTTCTCGGTTCGGGCAAGACCACCTTGCTGGCCGGCCTGGTCAAGGGCCGCAAGACGCGCCGGCTGGCCTTGCTGATCAACGAGTTCGGCGAAGTCTCGGTTGACGGCGCCCTGATCCGCGCCAGCGCCGAGGCGGGCGCCGGAAATGATCCGGGCGCAGGCGATTTGCCGCAGGTCCGCATCGACGAACTGTCGCACGGCCTGATCGCGTATGGCGACGACGACCTCTTTCTGCCGGCCATGCGGGCGATCGCCGCGCGGCGCGCCAATATCGATCATGTGCTGATCGAAACTTCCGGCCTGGCCTTGCCGAGCGCGGCAATGGCCTTGCTGCAGGGGCCGCTGGCCGATACCTTCGTGCTGGATGCGACACTGGCGGTGGTCGATACGCCCTTGCTGCTGGCGGGCCGCTTCGATGCCGGCGATGCAGCCGCATCAGCGGCCGCGACGACCGCGGCGGCCGCCGCCGCGCTGTTCGAACAGCAACTGGCATTGGCCGACGTGGTGGTGCTGAACAAGATCGATGCGCTGGACGATGCCGCCTTGCTGCGCGCGGAAGAACTGGTGCGCACGCGCGCGCCGAGCGTGCGCTTCCTGGAACTGGCTTATCGCGCGCAACTCGATATGCGCGTGGCGCTGGGCCTGCGCCTGCACCAGGTCGGACGCAACGCGCCGGCCGCGCCGCATGCGCATGGCATCGCCTACACGCCGCTCGCCGATGCCGGCGACGCCCTGAACGGCCATGCGCATTCGGGCATCGGCGCGCACAGCCATGGCCTGGCCACGCACCGGCATTTCCATCGGCAGGATGCGGGCTGGCTGTCGTTTACATTGCGCAGCGACGCCATGCAGCCGCTGCCGCAGTTGCGACAGGCGCTGGCGCAAGCGGCGCGGCTGGAGCCGATCCTGCGCAGCAAGGGCTTCGTATGTGCCGCCGGACGGTCGCAGCCGGTGCTGGTGCAGGGCGTGCGCGAACGCGTCGTCCTGGCCGGCCAGGACGACGCCGGCAAGAATATCGCCGGCGATGCCATCGAGGATGCAGCCAACGACGCCTCCGATAAGGCGCCCGCCGCCATCCTCGACGGCGGCCTGACTGTGCCGCAGCGATCCGAACTGGTCTTTATCGGCTACCATGCCAGCCGCGCGCGGGTTGCCGGCCTGTTGTCCACCCTCACCGCCACACACTGGAGTTAAATTAAGCATGAAGACCGATCCCGATTCGCACAAGCGCATGACGCAGCGGCATAAAGAAGGCTTCGAGAAAAAGAAGGCCGCCGCGCAAAAGGAAAAGGGCCTGCTGATCGTCCATACCGGCACCGGCAAGGGAAAATCCACTGCCGCGTTCGGCATGGGGCTGCGCATTCTCGGCCACGACATGAAGCTGGGCGTGGTGCAATTCATCAAGGGCGCCTTGCATAGCGCCGAGCGGCAAGTACTGAGCCGCGATCCGAACTGCGACTTCCACGTGGTCGGCGCCGGCTATACCTGGGATACGCAGGACCGCGAGGCCGACATGCGCACCGCCGCCGCCGGCTGGGCCGAAGCGCGCCGGATGATCGAGGATCCGAGCTACGCCATGGTGATCCTGGACGAAATGAATATCGTGCTGAAATACCAGTACCTGGATATCGCCGAGGTGCTGGACGTGTTCGCCAAACGCCGCGAGATGCTGCATATCGTGGTCACCGGCCGCCACGCGCCGGAGGCCTTGATCGAACTGGCCGACCTGGTCAGCGAGATCAGGCCGCTCAAGCATCCTTACCAGACGCAGGGCATCAAGGCGCAAAAGGGCGTCGAGTTCTAGATGACCCATCATTGCCCGGCGCTGTTCATCAGCGCGCCAGCCTCCAACCACGGCAAGACCACGGTTACCGCCGCGCTGGCGCATTTCCATGCGCGGCAGGGACGGCGGGTGCGGGTGTTCAAGAGCGGGCCGGATTTCCTGGATACCATGATCCTGCAGCGCGCCGCGCAGTCGGCCGCGGGCGCCTATCAACTGGATTTGTGGCTGGCCGGCGCGGACGAATGCCGGGCGCTGGTGCATGCCGCCGCGGCCGAGGCCGACCTGATCCTGATCGAAGGCGTGATGGGCCTGTTCGACGGCGAACCCAGCAGCGCCGACCTGGCGCAACTGCTGGACGTGCCGGTGCTGGCGGTGATCGATGCAAGCGGCGCGGCGCAAACGGTGGGGGCGGTCGGCCACGGATTGGCGCATTATCGCGACGGCTTGAAATTCGCCGGACTGCTTGCCAATGCCGTTGCCAGTCCGCGTCATGCCGAGATGATCGAGAAAGGCATGCGGCCGGGATTGCCTTACCTGGGCGGCATGCCGCGCGATGCCGGCTTCAGGCTGCCGGCGCGGCACCTGGGTTTGCTGCCGGCGTCCGAGATCGCCGACCTGGATGCGCGCCTGGACAGCGCCGCCGACGCCATCGGCCGCACCGGCCTGGCGGCATTGCCGGCGGCGGTAGGCTTCGAGGCCGCGCCTTTGCCTGCATTGCGCGCCGGACATGCATCAGCGCTGCGCGGCGTGCGTATCGGCATCGCTTCCGACGCGGCTTTCGCCTTCCTCTATCAGGCCAATCTGGACCTGTTGCGGGCGATGGGCGCGCAACTGCTGTTTTTCTCGCCGCTGGCCGATGCCGGCCTGCCGGATGTCGACGGCATCTACCTGCCCGGCGGCTATCCCGAATTGCATTTGCAGGCGCTGCAGGACAACCGCGCCATGCACGACGCCTTGCGGCGCCATCACCGACAGGGCAAGCCGATCTACGCCGAATGCGGCGGCATGCTGTACCTGCTGGAATCGCTGGCCGATGTCGATGGGCGGCGCGCAAGCATGGCCGGCCTGCTGCGCGGCGATGCGGCGATGCAGCCGCGCCTGCAGGGGCTAGGCTATCAATCGGCGGCATTTCCCGGCGGCATGCTGCGCGCCCATACCTTCCATCATTCGATCATGCGCAGCGCCATGCAGCCGATCGCCCGCGGCGAACGGCTGCACAATACCTCCGCCGGCGAAGCCGTGTATCGCGAAGGCAGCCTGGTCGCCAGTTATCTGCATGCCTATTTCCCGTCCAATCCCGTTGCGGCCGCCGCATTGTTTGCGCCGGGCGCATCGCCGCATGCGCTGAAGGCTGCCGATGCTTAATCGCCTGCGCGCCGACGGCGTCATGCCGCCGCAGCGGCGCAGCGCCGTGATCCTCGGGCTATTGCTGCTGCTGGCGCTGGTCGCGTTCCTGATCGCCGGCGTCAGCGGTTCGGTCACGCTGTCGTTCAGGGAACTCGGTTATGGCGCCGGCCAGCTATGGCACGGCAAGCCCGGCATGCTCGGCACCTTGCTGCAATTGCGGCTGGAGCGCGCGGCCTCTGCTTTCGTGGTTGGCGCAATGCTGTCGCTGGCCGGGGTGCTGATGCAGGCGCTGCTGCGCAATCCGCTGGCCGATCCCTATGTGCTGGGCGTTTCCGGCGGCGCCTCGGTCGGGGCGCTGCTGGCGATCCTGCTGGCCGGCGCCGCCTGGATCGTCGACGCCGCGGCCTTCGGCGGCGCGCTGCTGGTGTCCGTGCTGCTGTTTCTGCTGTCGCGCCGCGATCTGCAAGGCGGGCAATCCGTGCAGTCCGCGCGCGATCCCTCGCTGCTGCTGCTGACCGGCGTCATCGTGGCCTCCGGCTGCGGCGCGCTGGTGACGCTGATGTTGTCGCTGGCGCCGGACGCCCGGCTGCGCGGCATGGTGTTCTGGCTGATCGGCGATTTGTCGGCGGTGCAGTCGCGCTGGCTGCCCTGGCTGGTCCTGGCGGCGGTGCTGCTGGCGGCCTTGCGCGCCGCGCGCGCGATGAATCTGCTGGCCATGCATGCCGAAGGCGCATTGGCATTGGGCGTGCGCGTGGGCGCATTGCGGCGCGGCCTGTTTGCCTTGGCGGCGTTATTGACGGCGGGGGCGGTGGCCAGCGCCGGCAGTATCGGCTTTGTCGGGCTGATCGTGCCGCATGCCTGCCGCTTTGCGCTGGGACCGGATCATCGGTTGCTGCTGCCGGCGGCAACCATTGGCGGCGGCATCTTCCTGTTGCTGGCCGATACCGCCGCGCGCAGCCTGATGGCCCCGCAGCAACTGCCGGCAGGCGTCATCACGGCGCTGATCGGCGCGCCGCTGTTCCTGCTGCAACTGCATTATTTACGGAGAAAACTGACATGATGCGCAGCATCGAACTCGGACTGAAGGCCGGCGGCAAGACCTTGCTGGCGGGCCTCGACTGGCATATCGAAGCCGGCCAGTGCTGGTGCGTGATCGGCGCCAACGGCGCCGGCAAGACCACGCTGCTGCGCACGCTGGCCGGATTGCGGCCGGCCGACGACGGCAGCGTGCAGCTGGACGGCCGCGCCCTGTCGGACTGGACGCTGGAAGAGCAGGCGCTGCGGCGCGCCTTCCTGCCGGCGGGCCGCGACGACGCCTTCGCCTATACGGCACTGGCCACCGTGCTGGCCGCGCGCCATCCGCATCACGCCGGCCGGCGCTGGGAAAGCGTCAACGACCAGGCCGAAGCCATGGCGGCGCTGGAACGGCTCGGCGCCGCGCACCTGGCGCAGCGCGATGTGCGCACCTTGTCCGGCGGCCAGCGCCAGCGGGTGGCCCTGGCGGCCTTGCTGGCGCAGCAGACGCCGCTGCTGATCATGGATGAACCGACCAGCGCGATGGACCTGGCGGGCCGCGTCGGCGTCATGAAACTGCTGGGCGCGCTATGCCGCGAGGAAGGCAAGAGCGCGATCCTGGTCAGCCACGATTTGAATCTCGCATACGGCGCGGCCAGCCACGCGCTGCTGCTGATGGGCGACGGCGGCTGGAATGCGGGGCCGGCGGCGCAAACCATGACGGCGCCGCTGCTCAGCGCCTGCCTCGGGCATCCGATCGAGATTGCGATGCATGCCGGCCGCCCGGTCTACGTCGCGCAGGAAGCCGCATCATGAGCCATGCATGGACGCGCACACTGATCCTGGGCGGCGCGCGCTCCGGCAAGAGCGTGCATGCCGAGCAACTGGCGTTGGCGTCGGGCAAGGAACTGGTCTATATCGCCACCGCGCAGGCGCATGACGCCGAGATGGCCGCGCGCATCGACCGGCATCGGCAACGGCGCGGGGAAATGGATGCGGCGCGCTGGATCACCGTCGAGCAGCCGCTGGCGCTGGGCGATGCGCTGACGCAATGGTGCGCGCCGCAGCGCCTGGTGCTGGTGGATTGCCTGACTGTCTGGCTGTCGAACTTGCTGTTTGCCGAAGCGCGCGATTATCCGGAAATCGGCCGCATCGATCCGCCGCCGTGTTTTGCCGTGCAGCGCGCAGCGTTCCTGCTGGCGCTGACGCAGGCCGGCGGCGATGTGGTCCTGGTATCGAATGAGGTCGGCATGGGCATCGTGCCGCAGGGGGCGGTGTCGCGCTGGTTCGTGGATGAAGCCGGGCGGCTGAACCAGGCGGCGGCTGCCGTCTGCGAGCGCGCGGTGCTGGTGGCGGCCGGCCTGCCGCTGGTCTTGAAGGGCTGATGTGATCGCGGGTCTTTCCTGGCCGATGCTGGCGGCATTGGCGGTGCTGGGCGTGCTGCTCGACTGGCTGCTGGGCGAACCGCGCAAATGGCATCCGCTGGCGGGCTTCGGCGCGCTGGCGAACCGGCTGGAACGCATGCTCAATCGCGGCGCTTCCCCGGGCCGCTACTGCGGCGGCGCATTGGGATGGATGCTGGCGGTAGTGCCGTTGACGCTGTTTTCCGGTTGGCTGTTGGCGTGGTTATTCGCGCGCTGGCCGGCGGCGGCCTTGGCCGGCCATGTGCTGTTGCTGTATTTCGCGATCGGGCTGCGCAGCCTGCGCGATCATGCATTGCCGATCGCCGACGCGCTGGCTGCCGGCGACCTGGCGGCGGCGCGCGCGCTGACCGGCCGCATCGTCAGCCGCGATACCGGGCGGGCCGGGGCCGCCGACCTGGCCAAGGCGGGCGTGGAATCGCTGCTCGAGAACGGCAACGACGCGATGTTCGGCGCCTTGTTCTGGTTCGTGATTGCGGGCGGGCCGGGCGCGTTGATGTTCCGCCTGGCCAATACGCTCGACGCCATGTGGGGCTATCGCACCGAGCGCTTCCATGCCTACGGTTGCGTCGCGGCGCGCATCGACGACCTGCTGAACCTGGTTCCGGCCCGGCTGACCGCGCTTTGCTATGCCTTGCTCGGCAACACGCGCGCCGCCTTGCGCTGCTGGCATGCGCAGGCGCCGCTGTGGGAAAGTCCCAATGCCGGGCCGGTGATGGCGTCCGGCGCCGGCGCGCTGGGCGTGCTGCTGGGCGGCAACGCGACTTATCACGGCAAGCTGGAAATGCGGCCGGCGCTGGGCATGGGATCCGCGGCGGCAGGCCCGGATATACGGCGCGCCTGGCGCCTTGTTGCGCTGACCGCCGGCTGCTGGCTTTTGGCGCTGATCGCGGCCGGCTTGCTGGACCTGCTTATCGCCTGAACGGCTGGGCGGAACCCTTCGCTCATGATTGGCTGAATCGGTATCCAAGCCGCTGCATCGCCATCCGCGAATCGCCAAAGAAGTGATATGTATTTAGGATATCGCCGATTGATTTGTCCATGCCGTCAAACCTAGAATCTCAATCCTGTCATTCTCGATTGGAAAGATATTCATGATCTCCCTGCTTGGCGCACGTCTCCTGCCGTATATTTTCCACGGGCTTACAAAAAACAATATCTGCAGGGAAGCCGCGCGCACGGTCCGGGGCAAATGGGACGGGACGGTATTGCGGTACCAGCGCACCGGGTCCAAAAAAGCAAATGTCTTCAATCGCAACGACGCCAAAAGAATTGCCAGGCGCGAGAAGAATGAGAGAACGGACAAGCCGCAAATCAACGCGGTGCCGGAGGCCGCACCGCTGGCAGGGCTTCCTGTGAAGCGGGAGGGAAAAACATCCATGACGTCTGTTAATTTCTTCACCGACTATGGTTCCGACTATCAATATCTTCACGCGCCCACAGTGCCTTTGCATCGGATGATCGCCAAGCTCGGCCACAAGCTTATGGCCTCGGAAAACCTCTTGAATAACACAGAGGCGCCGACTGCGCGGTCCAAGCCGGACAATAGCGCCGCGGCATCGGCTGCTTCGCCCAAACCGGAAAACAGCAACCAGGCTGTCTCTTCACGCCAGGCCCCGGACCTGGCCCTCTTGGAAAAGAGCCGGCAGCGGCGTCAGGAATTTTTCGAGGAAATGGCCGGGAAGCGAAGGGATCTGTCGACTGCATTCGCGAATAAATTCAGCCGATTCATGGGGAAATCCGGCACCGGGTTAAGCGCCGCGAAAAGTTCCTGCGATGCGGTATACCAGGAAATCTATACAAGGGAGTTCGATTCGTTTCTCGACCATGTGGATACCGGAAGAAGCCTGGAATTCGCCTTGCGCAGTGCGCATGGCATTGCGGCAAGGGTTGCGGTGGAACGGCTGGAGGCGTCGGGAAGCATTGATCATCGGAATTACGCCAAATTCTTGTCTGCGTTCAGATTGGTCTATGTACGGAACACGCCGCCCCCGATTCCGCCGCGCACGGGCAAGGTTGCCTATCGCCCAAACGCGTGACCGACGCCTCGATCTTCAACCAGGAGGTTGAACACCCGCCGCACTGCCGCGCCCAGTTCGCTGGCACACAAACCGATCGGGCCGATGCCTTGCTCAACCAGGTGATCTGCTGCGGCGCCGTGCAGCCAGACGGCGCCGAGCGCGGCTTCCCAGGGTTGCCAGTGCTGGGCCAGCAAGGCCGCGCAGACCCCGGTCAGTACATCGCCGCTGCCGGCAGTGGCCAACGCCGGATTGCCGGTCGGGTTGATGGCGGCAAAACCGTCGGGCCGGGCGATGACGGTACCGGATCCCTTCAGGATCACGATGGACTGAAACCGTTGCGCCAGCGCGCGCGCCGCATGCAGGCGATCGGCCTGCACCGCGACGGTATCGATGCCGAGCAGGCGCGCGGCTTCCAGCGGGTGCGGCGTCAACAGGCTGCCGCCGAGCCGTTGCCGGGTCGATAACTTCTGCTGCAGGCCGGGTTCCGCAGCCAGCAGGTTCAGCGCATCGGCATCGATCACCAGGTTGGCTTGCGCATGCAGGGCGCGCGACAGCAGGTCGTGCGCATCGCGGCTTTCGCCAAGGCCGGGGCCGACCGCGATCGCGCCGCGCTCCAACGCCAGCGATGCGGCGGCACGGCACATCAATTCGGGATGCAGTGCGTCATAAGCCGGAGCTTGTGCCAGGAAGCCTGCATAAACACGGCCGGCCCCGGCATGCGCGGCGGCGCGCGCGGCCAGGATCACTGCGCCGGCCATGCCTTCGGCGCCACCGACGATGCTGACATCGCCGAAATTGCCCTTGTGCGAGTTTTGCGCGCGCGGATGCAGGCAGATGGCGAAGCCGGCCGGCGTATTCAATATGGTTTGCGGCGCGGGGAAAAACCGAGGATCGATGCCGAGGTCGGCAGTCTGCACCTCGCCGCTGTAATCGCGGCCGTCGCAGGTATGCAATCCGGGCTTGGCGCCGATGAAGCTGATGGTATGGGTGGCGTGCACCGCAGGATCGCCCGCCTGGCCTTTGCCTGGGGCTGACACGATGCCGCCGGTATCTGCGTTCAGGCCGCTGGCGATATCCAACGCGAGGACCGGACAATCCAGTGCATTGACGGCCGCTGCCACCGTCCGGTATTCCGGCGCCAGCGCGCGTTGCAGGCCGATCCCGAACAGGCCGTCGAGCACCAGCGTCCAGCCGGGCGCGGCATGCGATGCGGCGACCAGTTGCGCGGCATCGATCCAGTCGATCGCGCAGGCCTGCGCACGCTGCAGTGCATGGCGCGCATCGTCGGCCTGCTTATTTGTCTGCTTATGCGCCTGTTGATCAGCCTGTTTATCGTGCGGCATCAACAGCACCGTCACCTCCAGGCCGCCGCTGCTGAGATCGCAGGCGGCTTCCAAGGCATCGCCGCCGTTGTTGCCGGGACCGGCCAGGACCAGGATGCGCGCTGCGCGGCTATCCGGTATCAGCCTTCGTGCCGCGGCCGCTGCTGCCGCGCCGGCGCGTTGCATCAAAGTATAGGGCGGCAGCCCGGCCAAGGCGGCCTGTTCGATGGCGCGTATTTCAGCAACCGAATACAGCGCAGTCTCGATTTGCGGATTCGTCATTTGGCGTTCTCCTGAAGTCGGCGGTAGCGCGTGAAGTCGCAGTGAGATCGCGCCCGGCGGATTTAGATCAAGCCTTCGAACAAAATAATATCGACCATATCGCCGGCCTTGATGTCGCCGCTGCTGTCGTCCAGCACGATGATGCAGTTGGCGTCCGACATCGAGCGCAGGATGCCGGAACCTTGGGCGCCGGTCAGTTTGACGCAGCAATTGCCATGCGCGTCCGGCGCCACGATGCCGCGCTGGTATTCGGTGCGGCCCGGCCGCTTGCGGATGGGCGACAGCGAAGGCACGCGCAGGCGCGGCAGCGGCGCCTGTTCGGCGCCGGCCATCTGCAGCAAGGCATTGCGCACGAAGAAATAAAAACTGACCATCACCGCCACCGGATTGCCGGGCAGGCCGAACAGTAGTGCGCGCTTGCCGTGCGAGGCCAGGCTGCCGAAGGCCATCGGTCGGCCGGGCCGCATGCCGATTTTCCAGAACAGTACTTCGCCCAGCGCGGCCATGCTTTGCTTGGTGTAATCGGCGGTGCCGACCGAGACGCCGCCCGACGTGATCACAGCATCGGCATTTTCGCAGGCGCTGCGCAGCGCCGCTTCCAGCGCGGCAGGATCGTCGTGCACCACGCCCATGTCGATCACGTCGCAGCCGAGCCGGGTCAGCATGCCGTAGAGGGTATAGCGGTTGGAATCGTACACGCAGCCCGGCTCCAGCACTTGTCCTACCGAACGCAATTCATTGCCGGTCGAAAAAAACGCGACCCGCAACCGGCGCTGCACGGTGACTTCTGCGATGCCGAGCGATGCCAGCAGGCCGAGATCGGCCGGCCGCAGGATCTTGCCGCGCTTCAAGGCGGCCTGGCCGATATGCAGGTCTTCGCCGGCCAGGCGGCGATTGTCGCCCTTGCGTACGCAGGCTGCCGGCATGGCGATGCGCGGCAACGCCGGATTGTCACTGACGATCTGGGTCATTTCCTGCGGCACCACGGTGTCGCAGTCGGACGGCATCACGGCGCCGGTCATGATGCGCACGCATTCGCCCGGGCCGACCGCGCCCTCATAGCGATCGCCGGCCTCCACATTGCCCACCACGCGCAAGGCCAGGTCGGCATCGGCGCGCAATTCGTCGCCGTGGAAGGCGTAGCCGTCCATGGCCGAATTGTCGTGCGCCGGCACATTGATGGCGGAATGGATATCGACCGCCAGGATGCGATCCAGCGCGCTGCGAATGGCGACCTGTTCGGTGGCGGTTACCGGCTGCACGAATTGCATGATGACCTGCTGGCCCTTGGCGACGGTCAGCGCGTTCGGATCGTAGTCCGACAGGCAGCTCACGATGTCTCTGAGGGAAGCCAGGGGCGTATCGGCGATTTTCGGGCTTGAAGTCATGGGGAAGCTTGTTCGAGTTGCTGCAACTGCTGCAGGGTATTGATGTTGTCGAAAGCGGCGCGATCTTCGAAATGCACGTCGACGGATGTCAGCGTGTTCATCCAGGTTTCCATTTTGCGGCCGCCGTTGCGCAGATAGTCGTCGAGTTGCGGCAGCAGCGCGGTTTTCAGGAGGCAGAACACCGGATGCCGTTGCGCCAGGCCGGGCTTGCCGCCGACGGCTTCGGCGTCGTCGCCGTTGGTGCTGGCCAGCGCCAGGTCGACATCGGCCTCCTGCAAGGCAGTCGACAGACGCGCCGCCAGGTCCGCCGGCAAGAGCGGGCTGTCGCAGGGAACGCTGAGCAGATAAGGTGTCGCGCAATGGCTGAGGCCGGCTTGCAGGCCGGCGAGCGGGCCGGCGAAGTCGGGCGTGAGGTCGGGCCACAACGGCAGGCCGAACGATGCGTAGGCGGCCTGGTTGCGATTGACGTTCAATGCCAGCGTGCCGACTTGCGGCGCCAGCCTGGCGATGGCATGCGCCGCCAGCGGCAGGCCCTTGAACGGTTGCAAGCCCTTGTCGACATGCCCCATGCGGGAACCGCGACCGCCCGCCAGGATCAGGCCGGTGATGGCGACGGCCGGTATCATGCTAGCCGCCGATGTAGGACATTTCGACCTTGCGGGCGATGCGCTCGACCGGCTCGCCGGTATGCGCCGCGCGCGATTCCGAATAGCGATCGCTGCGTTGATGCCAGATATGGCCGATGGCGTTGGCAATGTCGCTGTCCTGGCTATTGTCGCCGCGCAGCAGCGCGCGCAGATCGTGGCCGGCGGTGCCGAACAGGCAGGTGTAGAGCTTGCCTTCGGTCGACAGCCGGGCGCGATTGCAATCGCCGCAGAACGCATGCGTGACGCTGGAAATGACGCCGATTTCACCCGCGCCGTCGTCATAGCGCCAACGGCGGGCGGTTTCGCCCGGATAGTTGGCGCCGGCGGGGCTCAATGGAAATTGGCCGGCGATGCGGGCCACCACCTGGTCCGACGGCAGCACTTCATCCATGCGCCAGCCGTTGGAACTGCCGACATCCATGTATTCGATGAAACGCAGGATGTAAGGCGTGTTCCGGAAATGGCGCGCCATGGCCGGGATTTCATGGTCGTTGACGCCTTTCTTGACCACCATATTGATCTTGATCGGCCCCAGTCCGGCGCGGTGCGCCGCATCGATGCCTTCCAGCACCTGCGAGACAGGGAAGTCGGCGTCGTTCATGCGCTTGAAATTGGCGTCGTCGAGCGAGTCGAGCGAGACGGTGACGCGATCCAGGCCGGCATCCTTGAGCGCCTGCGCCTTTTTGGCCAGCAGCGCGCCGTTGGTGGTCAAGGTCAGGTCCAGCGGCTTGCCGTCCGGCGTGGGCAACTGGCGCAGCATCGCCACCAGGCGTTCCAGGTTCTTGCGCAGCAGCGGTTCGCCGCCGGTCAGGCGGATTTTCTGGACGCCGTGCGCGACGAACACCTTGGCCACCCGTTCGATTTCCTCGAACGACAGCAGGGCGCTATGCGGCAGGAAGCGGTAGTCCTTGTCGAAAATTTCCTTCGGCATGCAATACACGCAGCGGAAATTGCAGCGATCCGTGACTGAAATGCGCAGGTCGCGCAGGGGCCGCCCCATTTGATCGAGCAAATGGCCGTCGGTCGGGTAATGATCCATGGCGAAAGCAGGCAGGCTTGCAGCAGCCGGGCTTTTTTGTCGCAGGTCATGGATAGGAATAACAGTCATACTTTTCAGTTATCTGTAAATCTATATCAAGGTAGACAAGATATCACGGTGCGGCCCCATCCGCTTTGACGAACGTCAATATTGCCTGAACGAAAATAGGGCGGATATCCAAATTTGCAACAGCCTCCAAAATCAGAATTTTTTATATCGTTTGGCCTTGAAAATTCGGACAGGTCTGATGTTCGTACTGGGCGCAAAAAAATAGTATGAGTCTCGGACATCATTTTTGGGAGATACACATGACAACTTGCACAGATGGATGCAAAGCAGCACACGCACACCAACCTTTTGCCAGCGAAATCGAGAATACTGAAAAGAATTGCTCGTATAAGGGCCTGAAGCTTTCCTTGTCCGGCCTTGGCAAAACCACCAAGACATTCCTTGCCGGCGTCGGTGCGAAGATTAGAAAAGTCTTTTCGTCTTCGAAGCCGGCCGTTTCCAAGCCGATTATCTCGATTTCGGCACCGACAGGATTTGTTCACCATAAAAACATGGAATTTCCTTCGCAGACGCCTGATTTGCCGACTGGCGGCATGCCGGTGCAGGGCGCGACGGCGCCGGTAGAGAACACGCCTCCGGCTAAACCTCCTCGTATGGCATCCGGCACGCCTCCGGAAAAGCCACTTCGCCTGGCTGCTCGCATTCGCCAATATGCCTTGACGCCGGAAGAGATGTCGAAGATCGCGAGCGAGGCTGTGAAGAAAGCAAGAGTAAGAGCGTAGCAACAAAGTACCCATGCAACCCAAAATGCGCGCATCGGCGCACCCGGGAAAGAAAAAAATGCCGTTCGGTTTAGCACCGAACGGCATTTTTATTTGAGACACCTACCTGAGAACTTAAGGCTGGCGCGTTTCGATTTGCACCAGCGGTTCATTCGTCAATGCCACCGGCGCCTTGCGTTCACGCGGTACGCGCGGCGCCGGCACGCTTTGCGCGGCGGCCTGTTGCGCCACCCGCAGCTTTTCAGGATCCGTCGTCGCCAGCGTCAGGCCGGCGGCGCTCAGGACTTGCTGCAAATCGCCGGATGCTGCTGACGGAGCCAATGCCGATGCCGATGCTGTTACCGGCGCCGCGACAGGGACGGCAAGCGCCGCGGCTACGGGCTCTTCAACCTGCTCATCAGATGCTTCTTCCACCGCTGCGGCAACCGGAATCGGGGCAGCAACTTCAGGCGCCGCCACGGGCTGTGCGACATATTCCGACACGGGAACCGGTTCTTCCTGCGCGGCCTGCACCGGCGCTGGAGCCGGTTCAGGCGCTGCCGGCGCCGTATGGGCCGGCGCCACGGCGGCGACCGGTTCGGCTGTTTCAGCGGCCGATTCGGCCACATCGTCCTGCAGCAGGCTGATTTGCTGCGGTGCCAGCGGTGCGCTGATGGCGTTGCTCAGGGCGCTCGGCGCTGCCGGCACGTCGTTGTCGGCCTTGGCCGCGGGCATGGTCGCCGGGGTTGCATCGGCATCCTGCACCGGTGCGCTGGCCGGCGCGCTGGTTTCATACCAGGCGGTGGCCTGCACGCGTTGCTGCGGCGCGAAGTTGTCGTCCGATTGCGCCGATTGCGCGATTTCGCTGATCTCGGCAGCGTCGGCGGCTTCAGCCGAGTCCGATGCCATTGCCTCGTCTGCCTCGCCTGCCACGTCGTTTTCGGCGCCTGGTTCGCGATCGCGGCGATTGCGGTTGCGGCCGCCGCGACGGCGACGGCGACGCGGTTCATCGCCCCCTTCGGTCGTTGCGCCATCCACAGGCAAGCCTTGCTTCAGCTCGTCGTCACCTGCCGTTGCAATGGTCTTGGCGACCGCGGCTGCGGGAATGCCGCTGGCGGCCAGCGTTGCGTCGGCGCTCAGGACATCGTCGACCTTGGCAACGGCTTCCTTGCGATCTTCACGCGGCGGACGTGGCGGACGCTCGCGGCGGCCGCCTTCGCGGGGCGCGTTTTCGCCGCGGGCTTCGCCGGCTTCGCGCGGTTCGCGTTGCTCCCTCGGTTCGCGTGGCTCGCGCGGAGGCCGTGGCGGACGCGCCGGCTTGACTTCACCGTCGATACCGTTGGCTGCCTTGGCTTCATTGCGGGCATTGCCCGCTTCGGCGCCTTCTTCGCGCTCGCGGCCGCCGCGTGCATTGCGGTTGCGGCTATTGCGCGGGCCGCGGCCGTTGCGTTCGTTGCGATCGCGGTTTTGCGATGGCTTGGCGGGGACCGGTGCCGGGGCGGCAGCCACGGGCGCTGCCGGCTTGCCGCCGAACAGGCCGGACAGCCAGGCGAAAAAGCCGCCTTGCGGGGCCGGTGCGAATACCGGCGCGGCTTCCGCTTCGACAATCTTGCGCTCGACGATAGGCGCAGGCTGGTCCGGCGTGATGCCCTTGACCACGGCTTCCTGGCGCGGCTTGGCTTCTTCTTTCTGATGCTTGCTGTAGCCGATGTCGGTTTCGGCCTGTTCCGCCATCGAATAGCTGGCTTGCACGTCGTCCAGGCGCGGATCGTCGTGCTTGATGCGTTCGAGCTTGTAGTGCGGCGTTTCCAGGTGCTTGTTCGGGATCATGATGATGGTCACGCGGTGACGCGTTTCGATCTTCAGGATTTCGCCGCGCTTTTCGTTGAGCAGGAAAGCGGCCACGTCGACCGGTCCCTGCACGTAGATGGCGGCCGAGTTTTCCTTCATTGCCTCTTCCTGGATGATACGCAGGACCTGCAATGCGGACGATTCGGTATCGCGGATATGGCCGGTGCCGTTGCAGCGCGGGCAGGTCACGTGGCTGCCTTCGGACAGCGACGGACGCAGGCGCTGGCGCGACAGTTCCATCAGGCCGAAGCGCGAAATCTTGCCCATCTGGACGCGGGCGCGGTCGAAATGCAGCGCGTCTTTCAGGCGCGATTCGACTTCACGCTGGTTCTTGGCGTTTTCCATGTCGATGAAATCGATCACGATCAGGCCGCCCAGGTCGCGCAGGCGCAATTGGCGCGCCACTTCTTCGGCGGCTTCCAGGTTGGTGTTGAAGGCGGTGGTTTCGATGTCGCTGCCGCGAGTGGCGCGGGCCGAGTTGACGTCGACCGAGACCAGCGCTTCGGTATGGTCGATCACGATGGCGCCGCCGGAAGGCAGCGGCACGGTGCGGGAATAAGCGGTTTCGATCTGGTGTTCGATCTGGAAGCGCGAGAACAGCGGCACATCGTCGCGGTAGCGCTTGACCCGGTGCACCATGTCCGGCATCACGTGGCTCATGAACTGCTGCGCCTGTTCGTAGATGTCGTCGGTGTCGATCAGGATTTCGCCGATGTCGGGCTGGAAGTAGTCGCGGATGGCGCGGATGACCAGGGACGATTCCTGGTAGATCAGGAAGGCGCCGGAGCCGGATTGGCCCGCGCCTTCGATGGCGCGCCACAATTGCATCAGGTAGTTCAGGTCCCACTGCAGTTCATCGACATTGCGGCCGATGCCGGCGGTGCGGGCGATGACCGACATGCCGGTCGGCAGGTCCAGCCGGTCCATGGTTTCGCGCAGTTCCTGGCGATCTTCGCCTTCGACCCGGCGCGAGACGCCGCCGCCGCGCGGATTGTTTGGCATCAGCACCAGGTAGCGGCCGGCCAGCGAGATGAACGAGGTCAGCGCCGCGCCCTTGTTGCCGCGCTCTTCCTTTTCCACCTGGACGATGATTTCCTGGCCTTCGCGCAGGGCTTCCTTGATCGAGGCGTTGCGCACGTCGACGCCGTCCTTGAAATAGGTGCGGGCGACTTCCTTGAACGGGAGGAAGCCGTGGCGTTCCTCGCCGTAGTTGACGAAGCAGGCTTCGAGCGAAGGCTCGATGCGGGTGATGACCCCTTTATAGATATTGGATTTGCGTTGCTCGCGGCCGGTGGCCTCGATGTCGATGTCGATCAGTTTCTGACCGTCGACGATGGCGACGCGCAGTTCTTCTTGCTGCGTTGCATTGAACAGCATACGTTTCATGTTTCACTCCGTGGACCGCAAGGGTCCTCAATGCCGCTGCATATACCTGGTATACGGCAAGCGGCAACAGTACAGGGATGTACGCGGAAACGAAATGCCTGGGGGAGGGAATTGCCTTAGTCTGCGTCAGCGCAAACGCTCTGCGCTGGAACACAACGGGGCGCGGATGCGATCGACCGATTGCCGAGCAGCACCACGGCCGCGACGCACATGCCGCCGGGGGCGGGTGCGAAAGCGGCTGGTATGCAATATTGGTGAGCCATACGATGCATCAAGGGCGGCCAATCAATCGGCGAAACATGGTTCAATCACATCATCTGCCAGCTTCAAGCGACAAGCTGGCCGAACTAATCCTAACAATCCCATACAATTCGGTTCACATCCCCGCTGCGTTATCCGATTACAACAACGGTGCAACCTTGATCGCGCAGGGATGGTGCGTACACATTTTTCCATCAAATTTGCAAATTGGCGAGGCGGTGGTAGCGCCCCTGTGTAGAA
>DASYEK010000076.1:0-16901 GCA_036499085.1 Herbaspirillum sp.
GGCTACCGAGCCGCTATTGGGATCATTGCCGCGCCGCCTTGCGCTGCGGCGCATTCCTGGCCGATGCGGCGCCGTCGATATTGCGGGCGCCGGCGATCAGGCGTTCGAAACCGGCCTCGGCGCGCTGTACGCTCCCTTCGATCTTGAGGAAACGCGCATCGTGATGCAGGGCCAGGATCAGGCCGTACATTTCATACACCATCTGCCAGGCGTCGACGTCGGCGCGCAACTGGCCTGCTTCTATCGATTGCCGGACCGCGCGGTGCAAGGCGTTCTGCCAGGTGCGCACCATGTCAACCAGTTGGTCGCGAATCGAACCGGGACGGTCGTCGTATTCGACCGCGCCGCTGATGTAGATACAGCCGGAATCGATTTCCACCGTAACGCGCTTGATCCATCTCGCGAACATGGCCTGCAGGCGCGGCAGTCCGCGCGGGTCCTGCATGCTGGGCAGGAATACTTCCTGTTCGAAACGCTGGTGATACAGCTTGACCACTTCGATCTGCAAATCCTCGCGCGAGCCGAAATGGGCGAACACGCCGGACTTGCTCATCTTCATCTGATCCGCCAGCAAGCCGATGGTCAGGCCTTCCAGCCCCTGCCGGCTGGCCAGCGCCAATGCCACGTCCAGGATCGCGGCGCGCGTGAGTTCGCCCTTGCGCATGGATTTCGGCGGGCTGACGACAGTTTCAGAAGACATTGCCATGGCGGTTTGCAAAGAGTGGCGGATCGGGAATATTTTAATCGAACGATCGTACTATTATGTAAGTCGAGGTAAATGTCAAACGAAAGTTTGTACCGCGCCAGCCGCATGCATGGCATTGAAAAGATTGGGGAAATCAGGAACGCGACTGGTCCAGCAGGCGCCGGTCGCGCTTGGTCGGGCGCCCCTTCAGATGGGAGGTCGGTTCGTGGAAAAGCTTGCGCTGTTCGGCTTCGGCCTGGCGCCGGGCGCTGCTGGCCGGCGTTTCCAGGTAAAGCGCCTGGGCGATGGCGGCCGCGCCGCGCTTGTCGGACAGGCCCAGCACCTCCACCTGCCAGACGGTGGCGCCGTTGTCGATATGCAAGAGATCGCCGAGCTTCAGGATGCGGGCCGGCTTGGTGCGCTCGTCGTTCCAGCGCACCTTGCCCGACTCGACCGCATCGGCAGCCAGCGAACGCGTCTTGAAAAAACGCGCCGCCCACAGCCATTTATCGATGCGGACCGATTCGCTCATGACGGGAAACGGAAAGCCTTACGGACGTTCCACCGCCAGCGCCACCCCCATGCCGCCGCCGATGCACAGGCTGGCCAGGCCACGCTTGGCGTCGCGCCGGATCATTTCATGCAGCAGCGTCACCAGTACGCGGCAGCCGGAAGCGCCGATCGGATGGCCGATCGCAATGGCGCCGCCGTTGACGTTGATCTTGGAGGCGTCCCAGCCCATTTGCTTGTTGACCGCCAGCGCCTGGGCGGCGAAGGCTTCGTTGATTTCCATCAGGTCCAGGTCGTCCACGGTCCAGCCGGCCTTCTTCAGGCACAGTTGCGATGCCGGCACCGGGCCCATGCCCATCATGCTCGGATCGACGCCGGCCGAGGAATAGGCCTTGATCCTGGCCAGCGGCTTCAGGCCGAGTTCGGCCGCCAACTTGGCCGACATCAGGATCACTGCGGCGGCGCCGTCGTTGATGCCGGAGGCATTGCCGGCGGTGACGGTGCCGGCCTTGTCGAAGGCCGGGCGCAGCGCGCTCAGGCCTTCCAGCGTGGTGCCGTGCTTGACGAATTCATCGGTATCGACAACGGTGGTGCCCTTTTTGCCGACGATTTCGAACGGCAGGATTTCATCCTTGAACTTGCCGGCCTTTTGCGCCGCTTCGGCCTTGTTCTGCGATGCGACCGAGAACTGGTCCTGTTGCTCGCGCGTAATATCGAATTTCTTGGCGACGTTCTCGGCGGTGATGCCCATGTGGTACTGGTTGAAGGCATCCCACAGGCCGTCGTTGATCATGGTGTCGGTCAGCTTGGCGTCGCCCATGCGGAAACCGTCGCGCGAGCCGTTGAGCACGTGCGGCGCGGCGCTCATGTTTTCCTGGCCGCCGGCGATCACGATCTCCGCGTCGCCGCACTTGATGGCCTGGGCCGCCAGATGCACCGCCTTCAGGCCGCTGCCGCACACCTTGTTGATGGTATAGCCCGGCACCATTTCCGGCAGGCCGGCCTTGATGACGGCCTGGCGCGCCGGATTCTGTCCTACGCCGGCGGTCAGCACCTGGCCCAGGATCACTTCGCTGATCTGCTCGGGCTTGATGCCCGTCCTGGCCAGCAAGCCCTTGATGACATGGGCGCCCAATTCCGAGGCAGGAACTTTGGATAACGCGCCGCCGAATTTACCGACCGCGGTGCGACCTGCTGCAACAATAACGACATCGTCCATGATGATTCCTTGATTGAAAGGGGGTGAACTATCTTAATGCATATCCGCTCAAGCGTCTTTGCCTAATGTGATGACATGGATCACGCTGCGATACAGGAAAAACGCCAGCGCGTGGCGCACCCGCCGATGCCATGGCGTATGCGCGAATTCGTCGGCCAGCACCTGCGTGCCGTCGGCCGCGCCGCGCTCGATCTGGCGGCGCAGGCTGCGCGCGAATGCATCGTCGTTGATCACCACGTTGGCCTCCTGATTGACGAACAGGCTGAGGCCGTCGTAATTGCTGGAACCGACCGTGGCCCACTCGTCGTCGACCACCGCCACCTTGCCGTGCAATTGCGTCTTGTTGTACTCGACGATCTTGACGCCGCATTTCAGCAGCTTCGGATAAAACCAGTTGGCCACCGCATCCTGCATGGCGAACTGGCCGACGCCCAGCAGCAGCGTCACCTGCACGCCGCGCAGCGCGGCCTGCTCCAGCGCGCGGCGCAGTTTGCGGCCCGGCGCGAAATACGGATTGGCCAAATAGGCGCTGTGGCGCGCATGGCCCAGCGCCTGCAGATAGGCGCGCTGGATGGTGCGGCGGTTGCGCAGGTTGTCGCGCACCACCAGCGCCGCCATGGCGCTGCCGTGGGTCGGCACGCCCGTGTGCTTCAGGCGTCCCTTCTTGAAATTCTTCCAGCGCGTGCGCAGTTTGAGCGGCCCCAGCCGTTGCCACTGGGCCTGCATTTCCTCGAAGATGTCCTGCACCAGCGGGCCGACGATGCTGATCGCGAAATCCCAGCGCCGTTCGGGCAGGCGCATGTGAAAGCGGTCGTCGGAATAGAAATCGTCATTGATGTTGAGGCCGCCGACAAATGCGATCTGGCGGTCGACCACGCACAATTTGCGATGCGAACGCGCCACGCCGCGCTTGAACCAGGGATTGAAACCGCGGTGATGCACGCCGGCTTCCTGGAGTTCGCGCTTGAGCACATTGCTGACCTTGCGGCCGCTGCCGAGCCAGTCGGTGATCACGCACACCTGCACGCCGCGCCGCGCTGCGCGCTGCAAGGCATCGCGCACGTGCACGCCGGTATCGTCCAGCGCAAAAATATAAGTCTCAAGATAGATTTCGGCTTGCGCCGCGTCGATGGCGGCGATCAGCGCCGGAAAGAATTCGGCGCCGCAATGCAGCAGCGCGATCTCGTTGTCGATGCTGTATTTCAGATGGCGCATCGGAGCGGCAATTTCGGTTGTGGATCCAGTTGCGGATTCGGCTTTGAATTCGGCTTTGAATTCGGCTTTGAACCCAGCGTTGAACCCAGTTTCGATTCCGGCAAACTTCCAGGCATGGTCAATCCAGGTGCAATGTGGCGATGATCGGGGCGTGATCCGACAGTTTAGCCCATAGCGCGCCATGCAGCACTTGGGCCGATTCGACCTTCAGGCCGCGCAGGTAGATGCGATCCAGCGACAATACCGGCAGCGCCGCCGGGAAGGTGCGCGCGGCCGCCACTTTCGGCGCGCGGCCGGCCAGTTTGCGCAGCGTCGAAAATACCGTGCGCGACAGCGACTTGCGCTGGTCGAACACCTCCGTCACATCCAGGCGCGCGCGCAACAGGCCCCCGAGCCGATTGCCCCAGTCGTTGAAATCGCCGGCGATGATGACCGGCGCTTCCGGCGGCGCCGAGCTGCGCACCGCCTCGATCAGCGCCGCCGCCTGCCGCATCCGGCTGCCGGCGAACAGGCCCAGATGCACCACATAGCAATGCACTTCCACGCCTTCCAATCCCACCACGCAATGCAGGATGCCGCGCGATTCGTAGGCATGGTCGGAGACGTCGTGGTTGGCCGAGGAAGCAATCGGGAAACGCGACAGCAGGGCGTTGCCGTGATGGCCGTGGTCGTAGACCGCATTCATGCCATAGGCGGCCTGGTGCGAATCGCCGGCCAGGTAATCGTGCTGCGGCTGGGCCGGCCAGTGCGCGGCGTGCTTGATGGCGATCTGGTCGTCGCGGCCCTGGACTTCCTGCAGGAACAGGATATCGGCGTCGAGCTTGCCGAGCGCCGTCTTCAGCGCATGGATGCGCGGCCGCGTGCCGAACGAGGTCACGCCCTTGTGGATGTTGTAGGTTGCAATGCGCAGCTTCATGGGCTCATTTTCAACGTAGGTGATGCGGTAACTGCAGGATCGCTTCGGCGTTGGACGGTGAAAAGCAGAGATCGGCCGCGGCCCGGTACGGCAGCCAGCGCAAAGCGGTATGTTCGTCAGGCGCCAGCGTGACCGCGACCCCGGCGGGCACTTGCAGGCCGAATACATGTTCGGTGTTGCGCAGGATCCCGGGGGCGTAGCGATGGCGCCAGATGGGATAGATTTCATAAACGTTGGAAAGTTGCCAGTCGACCAGATCGAGGCTGTCCGGCGCCACCGCGATGCCGGTTTCCTCGAACACTTCGCGCCGCGCGGTTTCGCGCAGCGGTTCGTCGAGGGCGTCCTTGGAACCGGTCACCGATTGCCAGAAGCCGGGCGCGCCGGTGCGTTCGATGAGCAAGACGTCGAGCGCGGCGGTATGAATGACCACCAGCACCGATTCGGGGATTTTGTATGGCTTGTCCATGGTCCTGAAAAAAAAGATGCAGATGCAAATGCAATAGCAAAAAGCGTAAAGCAAAAGGCGCAAAACAAAAAGACGTAAAAAAAGGCGCGGAATGCCGCGCCTTCATTATGCCCTGCCGGGACCGATGCCGGATCAAACCTTGGCCGGCTCCGTATTGCGCAGGCGGATATGCAATTCGCGCAACTGCTTCTCGTCGACCGCCGACGGCGCATGCGTGAGCAGATCCTGCGCGCGCTGCGTTTTCGGGAATGCGATCACGTCGCGGATCGATTCGGCGCCGGCCATCATGGTCACCAGGCGATCCAGGCCGAACGCGATGCCGCCGTGCGGCGGCGCGCCGTATTGCAGCGCGTCCAGCAGGAAGCCGAACTTGAGTTGCGCTTCCTCGTCATCGATATTGAGCGCGCGGAACACCTTGCTCTGCACATCGGCGCGATGGATACGGACCGATCCGCCGCCCATTTCCCAGCCGTTCAGCACCAGGTCGTACGCCTTGGCGATGGCCTTGCCCGGATCGGTGGCGATGAAATCTTCATGGCCGTCCTTGGGCGACGTGAACGGATGATGCAGCGCGACCCAGCGGCCGTTGTCTTCGTCGTATTCGAACATCGGGAAATCCACCACCCACAACGGACGCCAGACATCGTCGAACAGATCGTTCTTCCGGCCGAAATCGCTGTGGCCGATCTTCACGCGCAAGGCGCCGATCGCATCGTTGACGACCTTTTCCTTGTCGGCGCCGAAGAAGATCAGATCGCCGTCCTGGGCGCCGGTCTGCGCGACGATTTTTGCCAGCGCATCGTCATGCAGGTTCTTGACGATCGGCGATTGCAGGCCGTCGCGGCCCTTGGCGGTTTCGTTGACCTTGATGTATGCCAGGCCCTTGGCGCCGTAGATGGCCACGAATTGGGTATAGGCGTCGATTTCCGAACGCGGCATGGCGGCGCCGCCCGGAATGCGCAGGCCGACCACGCGGCCGCCTTCCATGTTGGCAGCGCCCGAGAACACCTTGAACTCGACGTCCTTCATGACTTCGGTCAGGTCGGTGAAGGCCAGCTTGACGCGCATGTCCGGCTTGTCGGAACCGTACAGATGCATCGCGGTGGCCCAGTCCATGACCGGGAACGGATCCGGCAGGTCGATGTTGAGCGTGTTCTTGAAGGTCAGGCGGATCATGCCTTCGAACAGATCGCGGATTTCCTGTTCGTTCATGAAGGAAGTTTCGCAATCGATCTGGGTGAATTCAGGCTGGCGATCGGCGCGCAGGTCTTCGTCGCGGAAGCACTTGGTGATCTGGTAATAGCGGTCGAAGTTGGCCACCATCAGCAATTGCTTGAACAACTGCGGCGATTGCGGCAGCGCGAAGAATTCGCCGGCGTTCACGCGCGACGGCACCAGGTAATCGCGCGCGCCTTCGGGCGTGGATTTGGTCAGCATCGGCGTTTCGATATCGATGAAGCCGTTCGAGTCGAGGAACTTGCGCACTTCCATGGCGACCTTGTAGCGCAGGCGCAGATTGTTCTGCATCTGCGGACGGCGCAGGTCCAGCACGCGGTGCGTCAGGCGGGTGGTTTCGGACAGATTGTCGTCGTCCAGCTGGAACGGTGGCGTCACCGACGGGTTCAGCACTTCCAGCGCATGGCACAGCACTTCGATCTTGCCCGATGCGAGGTTGGCGTTGCCGGTGCCTTCCGGACGGTTGCGCACCACGCCGGTGATGCGCAGGCAGAATTCATTGCGCACGGCTTCGGCGGCCTTGAACACATCTGCGCGGTCCGGATCGCAGACCACTTGCACCAGGCCTTCGCGGTCGCGCAGGTCGATGAAAATCACGCCGCCGTGATCGCGCCGGCGATGCACCCAGCCGCACAGGCTGACGGTTTGACCAAGAAGCGCCTCGGTGGTGAGGCCGCAGTAATGAGTTCGCATGGACATATTCTATTTCCGTTTATTTACAGTGTTATTTCAGATTTTTTTAAATGCGTTCAGGGGATATGGTCGACTTTATGCGGATCGATCAGCATCTTGTCCTCGAAATGTTCCGGCGCGACCACCCCCATCGAGACGATGTACTTGAGCGCTTCGTCGACATTCATGTTCAGTTCGATGGTTTCCGCGCGCGGCACCATCAGGAAAAATCCGGAGGTCGGATTCGGCGTGGTCGGCACATAGATGCTGACGAAATCGCCTTGCAGGTGATTGCGCACATCGCCGCCCGGCGTGCCGGTGACGAAGGCGATGGTCCAGCTGCCCTGGCGCGGATACTGCACCAGCACCGCCTTGCGGAAGGCATTGCCCGACGACGAAAACAGCGTATCGGACACCTGCTTGACGCTGGAGTAGATGGAGCTGACCACCGGGATGCGCTTCAATATCGCTTCCCACAGCATGACCACCTGGCGCCCGACGAAATTGCGCGTGGCCACGCCGGTCAGGAAAATGATCAGCAGCGTCAGGATGGTGCCGAGGCCGGGAATCGAAAACCCGATCAGGGTCTCCGGACGCCAGCGTTCCGGCAGCAGCAGCAGCGATTGATCCATGGTGCCGATGATCAGGTTCAGCACCCACAACGTGATTGCCAGGGGCACCAGAACCAGAAGACCTGTGATGAAGTATTTACGCATGGTGTTCTTTGTGGGGGAACGAGGATCGGAGTTCGGCATCGGGGATTTTCCGCGCTCAGGCGGCCGGTTTTGATGCGGGCGCAGGCGCGGCCGGCGTCGATGCTGCCGGCGCGGGCGCTGCCGTTGTCGTGGCGCCTGTTGCGGTCGATGCCGGGGTCACCGCGGCGCCGTCGCCGGACTGGCCGTTATCCTTGCCGCCATCGCCGCCGCCGACGGCCGGTTTGGCGGTGCCGCCGCTGCCGTTGCGGAAGTCGGTCACATACCAGCCGGAACCCTTCAATTGAAAGCCGGCCGCGGTCACCTGTTTGCGAAACGCATCCTGCCCGCAGGATGGGCAAACGGTCAGCGTATCGTCAGATATTTTCTGCAGTACATCCTTGGCAAAACCACACGCTTCGCAGCGATATGCATAAATCGGCATGAAACACTCCGCAAAAATCGTCCAAAACCCTGAATTATAAAGGTTTTTATGGCGTTTTTACCGAATGTGCGCCGCACCGCCGACAATCGCCCGTCCGCGGGCTTTTTGCCGGCCTGTCTACAGAGTCGGGCTGGGTTCGCCGATCTGCGCAACCGGCGGCAGCGCCTGGGGCAGCAGCGAGCCGACTACCATGCCGCCCAGGCTCATCAGCACGCCCACCAGCTGCGGCGGCCACAGGCCGTCCGGGGCGAAGTATTCGAACAGGATCCAGCTGCTCAGGCCCAGCAGCACCGACGCCAGCGCGCCTTGGCGGGTGGCGCGTTTCCAGTACAGGCCCAGCGCCAGCGGCGCGAAGGCCGCCACCAGCGTCACCTTGTAGGCGTTTTCAACCATCTGGTAGATGCTGGACTTGCTGTTGAGCGCCAGTATGGTCACCAGCACGGTGAAGATGAACACCACGATGCGCATGGTCAGGAGGAATTGCTTGTCGCTGCGCCAGGGCAGGATTTCCTTGACGATATTTTCGGTAAAGGTCACCGAGGGGGCCAGCAAGGTGGCGCTGGCGCAGCTCTTGATCGCCGACAGCAGCGCGCCGAAGAACATCACCTGGGCGAACAGCGGCATCTTTTCCATGATCAGCGTCGGCAGGATCAACTGGGTGTCCTTGTCCATCAGCCGGGCCACCATGTCGGGATCGATCAGCGTGGCCGAATAGGCCAGGAAAATCGGGATGAAGACGAAGCAGAAGTAAATGCCGCCGCCCAGCATCGAGGCGCGCGCGGCGATATTTTCGTTCTTGGACGACATCACGCGCTGGAAAATGTCTTGCTGCGGAATCGAGCCCAGCATCATGGTGATCCAGGCCGCGAAGAACCACAGCATCTCCTTCGGCGTGGGCGCCGGCCAGAACGCGAACTTGCCGGCATTGGACGCATGCTCGACCACCTTGCCGACGCCGCCGACCATGCCGGAGACTTCCCAGCCGATGTACAGCATGCCGATGACGATGATGATCATCTGCAGGAAGTCGGTCACCGCCACTGCCCACATGCCGCCCAGGATGGTGTACAGCAGCACGCTGGAGGCGCCGATGATCATGCCGGTCTCGACCGACAGATAGCCGCCCGACACCACATTGAACACCAACCCCAGCGCCTTGATCTGCGCCGCCACCCAGCCCAGGTAGGAAACCACGATGCACAGCGTGACGATCATTTCCACGGCGCGGCCGAAGCGTTTCTTGTAATAGTCGCCGATGGTCAGCAGGTTCATGCGGTACAGCGGCCGCGCGAAGAACAGGCCGACCAGCACCAGGCAGAGCGACGAGCCGAACGGATCGGCGACGATGCCGGAGAGGCCTTCTTTCAGGAAGGTCGACGAAATCCCGAGCACGGCTTCGGAGCCGAACCAGGTGGCGAACACCGTCGCCGTGACCACCGACATCGGCAGCGCGCGCCCGGCCACCGCGTAATCGCGGGAACTGCTGACGTATTTGGTGGTATAGAGTCCGATCGCGACTGAAATTACCCAATACAGTACGACGAACCAAATCAGAGCATTCATGCTGACCTCTTGCGGGTGGCTTAAAAATAGTACACGAATAAAAACGCGAGAATTATAGCGGCAGAAGCCGCGTTTACAGGGGATTCCGACGCAATCCTGCGCGTAAAGCCGCATAAACCTCGAAACCTTGCAAAAATCGCGCCCGCCCGCCGATTTTATACGCCGTCATCCATGCCTTCATCAAGGCCCGGGCGATAAAAAACCGCGTTCGCTGCGGCAGCAAACGCGGTTGAAGCAAGGCAGGCCTCGGCCGTTCCTGCCGGGCAATCAGGAAATGATCGATTCCAGTGCAAATAATTGCGCCGTCGATTCGCGTTCGCGCACCAGATGGGCCTTGTCGCCGTCGACCATGACTTCGGCCGCGCGCGGGCGGGTGTTGTAATTGGACGCCATGGTCATGCCGTAGGCGCCGGCCGACATCACCGCCAGCAGATCGCCTTCCTGCAAGGCCAGCGTGCGGCTGCGCGCCAGCCAGTCGCCGGATTCGCACACCGGGCCGACCACATCGTAGGTCCGGGCCGCGCCGTCGCGGTGCTGCGCCACCTGCTGCACGCCGTGATAGGCCTCGTACAGGGCGGGACGCATCAGGTCGTTCATGGCGGCATCCACCACGGCGAAGTTCTTTTCGGCGCCATGCTTGAGGAACTGCACTTCGGTCAGCAGCACGCCGGCATTGCCGACGATCGAGCGGCCCGGCTCGAACATCACCTTGATCGGCCGGCCCTGGTATTTTTCATCGCGCCAGGCATTGATGCGGCTGAACAGGCGATTCAGGTAATCGCCCACGGCCACCGGCATTTCGTCGTCGTAGATAATGCCGATGCCGCCGCCGATATCCAGGTGATGCAGCACGATGTCCTCCTGCGCCAGCAGGTCGACCAGTTCGATGATCTTGTCCAGCGCTTCCAGCAGGGGCGCGTCGTCCAGCAGTTGCGAGCCGATATGGCAGTCGATCCCGACCACCTCGATATGCGGCAGCGCCGCCGCGGTGCGGTAGCAATCCATCGCGTCTTCATAGGCCACGCCGAACTTGTTTTCCTTCAGGCCGGTGGAAATATAGGGATGGGTCTTGGCGTCGACGTTCGGATTGACGCGCAGCGACACGCGCGCGCGCTTGCCCGCTTCGCCGGCGACCTGGTTGAGCCGATGCAATTCGGGAATCGACTCGACGTTGAAACAGAGAATATCGTGCGACAGCGCCAGCCGCATTTCGTCGCGCCCCTTGCCGACGCCCGAGAAGATGACCTTGCGCGGATCGCCGCCGGCCGCGATGACACGCTGCAATTCGCCGCCGGAGACGATGTCGAAACCGGAACCGAGCGCGGCCAGGGTATTGAGCACGGCCAGGTTCGAATTGGACTTGACCGAATAGCAGACCAGGGCCGCATCGGCGCCGCGGCCGTTTGCGCGGCAGGCGTCCGCATAGGCGGCAAAATTATCCGCCAGGGCCTGTTTCGAATAGACATACAGCGGCGTGGCGTATTGGCCGGCCAGCGCGGACAAGGGTACCTGTTCGGCGTGCAGCACGCCATTGCGATAGGAAAAATGCGACATCGGAAGCGGAATCGAAAAGGTTAGTGGGAGGCGAAACTCGGGTCTTGCCCCGCCTTAGCGCGGGAATACCGAATTCGGCTCATAAACGGACGGGGACGGCGCGATGGTGTTGCTGGTCCCCGGCAGCGGCATGCGCTGCTGTTGCCGCACCGACGCATCGGAGGGCACGGCGATCGCGCCCGGCTGCACATCGGGATCGGCCGGCACGCGCGGCATATACAGCGGACCGGTCTGGCCGCAGGCGCTCAGCATGACCGTCGCGGCCAGGGCGCTGCAAATAAGAATGGGACGCTGCAAATAAAAGAGTGGCTTCACGATAGAATCAGGGTTTACATCAACGCATTGGAGTGTAGCATGACGGAATCCGAATTCCTGGCCTTGGCCGAGCAAGCCTTCAGCAGCATCGAGAATTCGCTGGAAATCGCCGCCGAAACCACCGATCTCGACATCGAATGCAGCCGCAGCGGCAATGTCCTGGAAATCGAGTGCATCCACGGCGGTTCCAGCTCCAAAATCATCGTCAACACCCAAGCCTCGATGCAGGAAATCTGGGTGGCGGCGAAATCGGGCGGATTTCACTATAAATACGACGGCAGCATCTGGCGCAATACACGCGACGGAGCGGAATTGTTCGCGACCCTGTCGGCGGCGGTAGGCGAGCAGGCAGGGACGACCGTGATTATCAGCAGCACCTTGTAAATGCGCAACTGACGCTTTCTACTATTTTCAACTCCCCGGATTTAGGCCGAATCAGAAGATTTTTCAGATAATCTGAGATTTCTCGATCGACGGCAACGCATTACCATTTCTTCTTTTGAGGCCGTTCAGCCTTTCGGCTAACGCCTCGCAAGAGGAGAAACCATGTCCTTATCCGGAATGCCCATCGGCAGCAGCCGAATCCCGGTTCCCATCAGTCCCGCCACACCCATGCCGGCAAATGCGCGACGCGCTTCCGCGCATTCGGCAACGGAGCGTTCCGCGCGCGTGCGCTATCGGCCATTGGCCACCCGGACCGACAACGGCGTGCATGCACATCGATGGTCATCGCAGGCAGCCATTCAAAGCCGGTACACCAGCAGAGGCCCCTCCGCCAAAGCGTCGCGCCAGGCCGCCCGATCGTTGCTGGAACTGGAAAATCTCCGGCAGAGCCTCGAACCATATAACTGCGTCACTGCCGGTATTACCGCCGGTGCCGGTGCCAATGCCGATATCGCCCATGGCCCGGCCGATCTTGCCCAATATGGTTCGCTATCGCGCCTGCCGCCAAATCACGTCGCCCTGGCGCTCTCCGCCGCCGATCTGCTTGCGCTCCCCGGCGTCATCCGCGACGCCAGCCGCGACCTCGACAGAACGATAGGCAAATTGAAAAACGGGGAGAAAACGCACCCTATCGAATGCAATTTCGAAAGCATCAAGCAGTTGTTGAATAAATTGGCCGATTTGAAATCCATTCTACGGCCCAAGCCATTATTGCAAGGAAAAAAAGTACCATGACCATCGGCGGTTGCACCACATCCCCTCTCCCCGCAATCTCTTATCAGAGCGCGGCGTTAAAACAACCATCCGCAACCCTTTCCAAGCGCGGCTTGGGAAGAACGCGCTACGTGGCGATCGATTATCCGAACGTTGCGCCATTTTCCGGGCGGCCGTTGGGTCGCAACAACGCATCCATGTATGCCAATCCGTCGGGCGGCCGCGTACTCTACAGCGAGCAAAACCGCATGCGCGATTTGGCGACATTGACCCATGCCAAGAACGAACTGGACAAATACCGGAACCTGAACAGGAATTCGTTGACCCGGATCGCCGCGATGGATCGCCTGGCGGAAATAGGCAGCATCCGCACAAGAATTGAAACACTGGCCAAGCGGGTCATGCATACCGATCCCAGCTCGACGGAAACAGACAAATTCCAGCGCGAAGCCAATACGCTGAAATCCCTGGTACAGAATCAGATCAATGCGGAAACGCCCAAACGCGCGCAGCCCAGGATGACTCCACCCAAAACCGTCAAAAGCAGTCCGATTTGCAACGATACCGGTTATGGCAGCGAGAGCTCCATCGGATCTTCGCCGATGTCGCCGGAGCCGAAATCGATACTGGCATTGGAAAGCGCTTCCTCACCGGCTTCGACCGTCGTTGAAAACCCGCGGCGGATGCGCTTCACAATACCGAAGCGCATCAAGCCTGCGCCAACCGGGCGCCAAGTCCAGGCAAAGCCCACGCTTGTGTCGATTCCGGAAAACTGGTCCCGCGTGCAAAAAACGGAATATTCAAGCCGCCTCTGGCATGCCCAGATATCAACGGCCATGCTCTATTGATTGTTTTCCCGTCACTCATCGGAATCCCATGCTTTCTTCTATTGCCGCCAGTATTCAGCTTCCTGTGCCGCCCGCTTCGCCACCCACGGCGGACCCCGTATCGTTACCTTCGCCGCAACGCTTCAAACAGCGTCCAACGCTGACGCCGCTGAAAATGCCGGCGCAGCCGCGTGCCGAGCCAAGACCTTTTCCGGCGCGTCGGACATCCCGCTCTTCCTTGTCACAGCCCGCGCCAACCCGGGCTGCTGCATCGGAAATCCGACAGAACGAGGAAATATCCAGGCACGTATTACAGAGGGACATGACGCCGCCTGAACAGCAAATCAAGGAAGGATTGGCGTTGCTCGATTGGGCCGCCATCGCCAGGGAATCCCACGCAAGGACAGGCAAAGAAGCGGGCAGAGGAACAGGCAATCGTCCGCGATCTGAAAAAAATGAATGCGCATGCCGCTCTTCGCCTCTCCAGCCAGCCTATGCGCCGCAAGCTTTTAACGGCGAGCCATTGAACATGTCCAACGCCACGTCGCTGGCCCAATTTGAACCGCTGCGGAAAGCACTGGGCGCCTATTCCGGCAAAAGCTCCATGGTGGTGAATGCGGATATCCATAAATATATGGATGCAATTACGAGCATTATCACCAAGTTGCGGAGCAGCGATCCCGACGGCAAACACGTATGCACGAGGGATGACATACGCACCGGCATTCGCGCGACCTTGCTGCTTAAGCGCCTGCGCGAAAAAGAGAAGACTTCCCAGGCAAAGCTCCAGCAGCGCCCTGCTTGGAGAATATAGAAGCTTTCATCCCGTTATGGCCGCATTTATCCTGCATTTAACTTATACTCACGCCTTTCGTGAGTCGTTTCATCCACCATTGCGCGCCATGCCCAACGTGTTTTTTTTTAGAAATCCGCCCTTTTTGCGCGACCCACGCACCGGCCGCCCGCGCTATGGCCGCATTTTCCTGATCGTCCTGACGATTGCAGCAATTGGGTTCGCGTTGCCCAAGATCGTTACCTCGATCTATAAACAACACAACAGCCAGGCCTCCGTTGCCCAGCACGACATGGCAACCATTGTTCAAGGGCTGACCAACTACAAACACGACAATGGAAACTACCCTAGCGCCGAGCAGGGATTACTGGCGTTGGCACTGAAACCGGCTCGTGGTCCGGCGGCGAATAACTGGCGGATGGGCGGCTACGTCGATCGCCTGCCGCACGATCCCTGGGGCCATCCTTATCAATATCGCATTGATGATGCGGGGCAGGATTACCAGGTCTTCTCGTATGGCCCCGCAGGTCCCGATGCAGGCGACGACAGCGACAGCCTGATCTTTGCGCGCTAAGCTCTTCCCTTATAAGCTACGTACCCCGATTGATGAACACAACGCGAAGCTGTCGTGGCTGGCGGCGCGCGCGGCAGGGCGGGTGCTGTGTGCAGTGAGGTAAATGGGGAATGCGGCCGCAGGCCGCAGGAGGACACGAACGGAACACAGCGCCCGCCCTGCCGCGTGCGCCGCCAGCCGCGACAACCTAAGACGTAGCGCTACATAATGCCATCGATCAGCAAGATCATAAGGGGGACACGGTGTGAAAACACACCGCTACAATACGTAACGCGACAAATCCTCATTGACTGCCAATTCACCCAGCCGCTCATCCACATAAGCGCCATCGATCAGCAAGGTCGTATCGCCGCTGTCGCTGGCGGTGAATGAAATTTCCTCCAGCAATTTTTCCATCACCGTGTACAGGCGACGCGCACCGATATTTTCGGTCTTCTCGTTGACCGAAAAGGCGATCTCGGCAAGCCGCTTGATACCGGCCGGCACGAATTCGATCTTCACGCCCTCGGTCTCCAACAACGCTTCATACTGCTTGGTCAGGCAAGCGTCGGTAGACGTCAGGATGCGTTCGAAATCGGCAATCGACAGGGAATCCAGCTCGACCCGGATCGGGAAGCGTCCTTGCAATTCCGGAATCAGGTCCGACGGCTTGGCCAGATGGAAGGCGCCGGATGCGATAAACAGAATGTGGTCGGTCTTGATCATGCCGTACTTGGTATTGACGGTCGTGCCTTCGACCAGCGGCAGCAGATCGCGCTGCACGCCGGCGCGCGAAACCTCGGCGCCGCCGTTTTGCGAACGGGTTGCGATCTTGTCGATTTCGTCCAGGAACACAATACCGTTCTGCTCGACATTGTGAATCGCCGTCTGCTTCAACTCTTCCTCGTTGACCAGCTTGCCGGCTTCCTCCTCGATCAGGAACTTCATTGCCTCGCGCACCTTGATTTTGCGCGTCTTCTTGCGATTGCTGCCGATCCCGGAAAACATGGTCTTGATCTGCTCGGTCATTTCCTCCATACCGGGCGGAGCCATGATCTCCATCTGCGGGCCTGCATCGTTCAACTCGATTTCGATTTCCTTGTCGTCCAGCGCGCCTTCGCGCAGACGCTTGCGGAAAGTCTGGCGCGTGGTATTGCCGTCATCGTTTTTGGCGCCCGTCTCCGGATGAAAACCGAAATCGCGCGACGGCGGCACCAGGATATCGATGACGCGGTCTTCCGCCGCATCCTCGGCGCGGGCGCGTACCTTGCGCACCTCTGCTTCGCGCGTCTGCTTGATGCCGATATCGATCAGGTCGCGAATGATGGTGTCGACGTCGCGGCCGACATACCCGACTTCGGTGAACTTGGTGGCTTCGATCTTGATGAACGGCGCGTCGGCCAATTTGGCCAGGCGGCGCGCGATTTCGGTCTTGCCGACGCCGGTAGGCCCGATCATCAGGATGTTCTTCGGCGTAATCTCGTGCCGCAGCGGCTCCGCGATCTGCTGGCGGCGCCAGCGGTTGCGCAAGGCGATCGCCACGGCGCGCTTGGCGCGTCCCTGGCCGACCACGTGTTTGTCTAATTCGGAGACAATCTCTTTGGGCGTCATATTCATGGGCTATCTTTATTCTTGATCGAGCGTTTCGATGATGTGCGACTGGTTGGTGTAAATACACAAATCGCCGGCGATCACGAGCGATTTCTTGACCACTTCGGCCGGCGTCAATTCGGTGTTTTCCTGCAGGGCCTTGGCTGCGGATTGGGCGAAATTGCCACCCGAACCGATGGCGCCGATGCCGTCGGTCGGCTCCAGCACATCGCCGTTGCCGGTGATCACCAGGGTCGTTTCGCGATCGGCGGCCAGCAACATCGCTTCCAGCCGGCGTAGCATGCGGTCGGTACGCCATTCCTTGGCCAATTCGACCGAAGCGCGCATCAAGTTGCCCTGGTGTTTTTCCAGTTTGGATTCAAACAGGTCGAGCAAGGTGAATGCATCGGCGGTGCCGCCGGCAAAACCGACCAGGACCTTGCCTTGATACAATTTCCTGACTTTGCGGGCGGTGCCCTTCATGACGACGTT
>DASYEK010000077.1:0-14027 GCA_036499085.1 Herbaspirillum sp.
AATCGCACTGCACATGCAGGGAGCGCATCCAAAAATCCGATCGCTGTTTGCTGGCTGTGCCGTTTGGCTGAAGACATTCTTAACTTGGGATGAATGTTATTGTTTAAGAAGCGGCACAACCATCAGACATGTCCTAAAAAATCAGCCGTAAACGACAAAGGACACCGCATGGTGTCCTTTGTACTGCCCTCCGATTTTTGCTTTCGGCAGGTGCGCGGCCTTTATAGCCGGCCGATCCTCCGGTATTCAGCCACGGCACTTACCGCCTTCTCTGTCAGCTTGTCATTTCCGGGATTGGCAAATGCAGCCGCCATGGCCAGCACCGCCGAATCCGTGCTCATGTGAGGCAGCTTATGCGTTTTCGGGTCTCGGTAGATGCTCGGATCGACGTCCCCTTTCAGGATTTTCTGGCGCTGCGGCGACCGTCCCGCTGCGACATCGGCGCGAATGGCTTGAATCTGCTCGAAATCCGCAAGGGAAATCGTTCTCGGCGCAGGCACGGGCCGCTTCTGCAGCGACAGGCGTGGCGCCGGCTTGGGCGTTTCGCCGGTTTGCGGCGACGCCGCGCCGCGCGCCGCGGGTCTGGCCGAGACGCGCCTGGCGGCCCCGAACAAGCCGGCCATGCGCATGACATTGCCTTGGTCGGACGATACGTTCCGCTCGTCCTGTCGATCGGCCGTATTCGGCAGTGCCGCTTGCGCTTCAACGGCAGGCCGCGAAATCGGAGATTGCGCCTGGGCAAGCGGCTTCGCAACAGGCGAGCGCGTCTTGACGCCGGCCGCCGACAGAAGCGATTCCGCCCGGACGCCGGCCGTGGCGCTCAATTGCCTGCCGCCGTAATTGCCCTTGTTCAGGCGCGGCAGCGGCGCGGCTTCCGATGTCAATGAAGCATTAATGGCCGCCACGCGGTCTTTCACGGATGTAAAGGTCGTCATCGTTTTCTCATGGTCTGTTTGAATAATGCATTCAGTCTAGATTTTGAGAAACAGTTCAACCATCGGATTCGTCCGAAATTCACAGCAAACAAAAAAGGCGCCGGTGATTCCGGCGCCCTTCCGTGCACAACTGTCCTCGATGAGAAGGATCAGGCATCCGCTCCGGGAGTCACCTGGTCCATGCAGCCCAGCAGCATGTCGAAGCCTTCCACCAGCTCGTTGGCGTCGCCGACATCGCGCGACATGCGCAGCCAGCAGGTCAACTTGCCGTTTTCGTTCAGCGCCATCACCGGTTGCAGCGCGCCCGGGCAGATCTGGTTGGCCATCAGCCAGTCGCCATGCAGGCCTTCCGGATTGACGCCTTCCAGCCAGTCGCCTTCGAACAGATAGACGCCCGACGCCTCGACGCTGAGGCGCACCGTAAACCGGTCTTCGATGCGAATATTGAATTGCTCCTGATCGTGTTCGAATACTTCTTCCGGCAGGCCGACCAGCGCCAGGAATGCGTTTGCCGTCGAATGAAACTGTTGCAGATCGTTCATGATTTTCCTTTACTTGTTTTATAGGCCGTTCGCGCATGGCCGGCGGCGCTTGCCGGCGCTTGCCGGCGATTACTGCCGATACTGGCGATTACCGGGATCGCCGGTGTCTCAGGCATCCAGCGGACGCGTCAGCTGGTCCATTTTTTCCACCAGCACGTCGAAGGCTTCCACCAGCTCGCCGGCTTCGCAGATGCCGCGCGGCAGGCGCACCCAGCACGTCAGTTCGCCGGCTTCGTTGAGCGCGGTGATCGGATGCAGGGCGCCGCTGCTGATCTGGTTCGCCATCAGCCATTCGCGGTGGAAACCGGCGGTGCTGGCGCCGTTTTCCTTCAGGCGATCGCCCAGGAAGAAGCAGGAACCGGACTGGTCGACGCAGAAGTGAATCGAAAAGCGTTCTTCGACCTTGATGCTGATGGTGTCCTGGTCGTCGTCGAAGGCTTCCGCCGAAAGGCCGACCATTTGCAGAAACTCATTGGCCATGCCGTGGAATTGTTTAATATCGATCATAAAATTTCCTTGGTTGTGAGATTAATAAAAGTCTGGCGGGGCCTACCAATCCTTTTCGAATTCGTATTCTTCAGCGCCCAGCATCATGCTTTGAAAAAAACTGTTTCGCGACATCGAATGCAGTCCGGATACTGCGGCGAACGTGCTCTTCAAGGCATCGTCCAGCACAATCTTCTGCTCCGGTCCGAAACCGATATCGCCTTCGAGCATCTCGCGCGACCTGATCAGGGCCATGCCCCGATCGATCATTTGCGGATACGTCGGCTTGCCGCCTTCGGCGGAAAAGGCCTTCATATAGTCATTGACGATCCGGCGATTCTCGACCATCGATTGTTTGTCGCCCGGCTTCGCCGGCCGCAGCGGAAGTTTCTTCAACCCCTCGTAAAAGGCATCGATATGCGGCGGGTCGGCCAAGGTCTTTTTCCGATAGTCCGGAAAAAACCGCTTGACGTATTGGTGCACGCGATCGTCCAGGCCGACCATGGGCGTTCCGTCGCCTCCCTTGCCCGCGGCCGCGGCGTTTTCCGCCAACGGATTCACCGCCGCACGCATCATGTGATTCAGTTCCATAAGCGTTCCCTGTCAGTTCCTAAATTCGAGCCGTTTCTTCCTCGTCCGCATCGTCGAAAAATGCGTCGTCCAGTTCACCTAGCTCACCCAGTTCGTCCAGCTCGTCCAATGCATCCGGTTTGTCCAGGCCATCCATATCGTCGTCGGTGCCGGGATCGTCCAGATCGTCATCGAGGCCATCGAGATCGTCGATGTCGTCGCTTGCTCCGGCTTCGTTCGCGGCGCGGCCCGCCTTGCCGGCCGGGCCCTTGCCGTCGAAGCGCTGTTCGAATGCCAGGCGCAATTGCTGCATGGCATCGTCGCCCAATCCGCGACAGGCATCGGCCAGGTCGGAAAAGCGCGTCATCAAACGCTCCTGTCCTTGCGCAATCGACTCGGGCGGATCGAACTCGAACACCTGTTCGCCGGCCAGCACCACCAGCCGCGCATCCTCGCCGTAGCCGACCTCGACCGCGTTGCGCCCGGCCTGCGCCAGCATGGCGTTCAAGCGCGCCCGCGCACCGCGCATGCTTTCCGGCAGGACGATCCTGATCCGACGATCGAGCGGACCGGCCAGGCCTTGCAGGCATTCATCGAGCACGGCCAGCACGGTGTCGGGATGGACCAGCGTCGCGCCCAGCAAGTCGCCGGCGTATTGTTTTAGCTCGCCGCGCAGGCGCAGCGCCTGGGCCTGGGCCGCATCGAAATGCGCCAGCACCTGCGATGCCGAAGCCAGCACGCCGTCTTCGTAGCCGGCGGCGAAGGCCTCGCGGCGGATCGCCGCGGCCTGCTGCCGCGCCTGCTTGAGCATGCCCCGCGCATGGCGCCGGGCATCGTCGAGCAGATCGCGCGCGCGGCGCATTTTCTGCACCTGCTTGCGTGGAATGAATACGCCTTCTCGCGGCGCATAAGGCGCCTTACTCAGCGCTGATGGGGTGTCGCTTGACATGCTGGATCGCCATCCTCAAGGTTAATGCGTGCGACGGATCGCATGCGTCTTCTGTTGTCGGTGCCGCTGCCGCTTTCGCATCGTTGCGCGGAACCGCATCGTCGATTTCTGGCGCGAACAGCAGCGGCAATCGTTGTGCCAGCAGCGCGGGCAAACCGCCCAGGCCGAGGTCCAGTTGCCGCAAGCCGTGCCGCAGCAAGGTCGCGTGGTCGGGCGCCGGCGCCACGGCGCTGCGCGCCCGGCCGGCCGACGGCCCTGTTTCACTTTCATTCGCAGGCTCGCCCTGCAAGGCCGGCGGCAATAAAGGCAGGGTGATAAACGCCCGCGCCGATGCCGGCAAACGCAACAAGCCGCCACGTCGCGCCAAGGCTAATCGCAAGCGCTGGCAGCCCAGCAGAAACACGATCTGCGGTAAATGCAGCCAATGCTTGAGCAGCAGTTCTTCGGTTTCATTCCGTGGCCGCGCCGATTGCAACGGCTGCGGCAGCCGCGGCAAATCCAAGCGATAGCGTGCGATCAGCAGGCGGTTGATCGCCGCCCGCTGCGCCGGCGAATCGAAGATCGCCGGCAGATGCAGGCGCTCCGGGTGGATATACGCCAGCGGATCGAACATCACCGTCTGCCAGCGCGTCGGCTTCGACAGCGCAAGCAGTACGTCCAGCGTGGTCGAGAGGGTCGGCACGGCCCGCGTTGCGTCATGCACCGGAAACCTCCTGCTTGACGGTCTCATCCTTCACAACGGCGCCGGATTTGCCGACCAGCCGGCGCAGCGCCGGCACGCGGAACCAGCAAAACAGTCCGGCGGCGCCCAGCAACAGCAGCGGTCCCAGGATCCATGCCACCAGGGCCAGGCCGGATAGGCCCGCCCCCGCGGCCGCCGCAACCACCGGCTGGGTGTGCTGCAAGGCGCTGCGCTTGGATAACACGACCGAAATATTGTCGTAGTCGATATCCGGGAAACTGTTTTTCAGGAAGCGCTTGACCTGCCCGATCAATACCGCGGGCGCCAAGTCCTGCTCATAGACCGCCAGGGCCGCCATATGCATCGGGCGCATGCCCGTGCCTTCGCCGGCTTCGATGTCATAGCTGACATGGACGCGGGCGGCGACAATGCCATCCATCATTTGCAGCGACTGTTCCAGGCGTTGTTCGATGGCCGAGTACAGGCGCGCCTTTTCGGCGCGCGGCGACGACACCAGCGCATCGGCCGGGAACATCTCCGCGATTTCCATGCGGGCCCGGGACGGCAGGTCGTAGACCCGCAGAATATCCACCGCCGCCGCGAAATCGGCGCCGTCGACGCGCACGCTGAAACCCGCCTTGCCGCGATCGAGCTTGTCGGTCGCGATATTGTGGCGCTGCATGGCGGCAATGACTTCGTTGGCCTGCTGCTGATTCAATCCCTTGAGCAAATCCTCCTGTTGGCAGGCGGCCAGGAACAGAACCATGAGCGCGGCGAATATCCAGCGTTTCATCGTCGGCTCCGTTACGCGCGCAGCAGGGTTTCGACCGCGCTGACGGCTTTGCGCGTCAGGGTGCTGGTCAAGGACACCTCCAGGCTGTAATTGGAGATGCGTTGCTGCAATTCGAACAGATGGTCGGGATCGGACAGCTTGCCCGATTCCAGTTCGATGCTCTGCACGGCATCGTGACGATCCGTGCCCAGTCCGACAGCCGATTTGGAATAGGCCTTCAGCATGCGGTCGTCGAGCGACATGAAGCCGTCGTCGCCGGACGCCGCGCCGCCGATCGGCACGATCACGACGTCTTCGATTGCGTTAATGGCAGTAGTCATAAAAGCTCCTCAAGACTCAGGCATCGGTGTTTTCACCGATGAAGTCAAAAATTCATGAAGTCGAAACAAAAAAATCCATGAAGTACCGAGGAAGCGTAGCGAGCGGTTCAAGTTCAGGTTCGCGAAGCGGAGCCGTACTTCAGTACGGTGAGCATTCGCGGGCCTGAAATTGGACCGCGCAGTAGCTTCATCGGCATTTCATCTTCATCAGTTGAAGTTACGGATGGTGTTGGCGTCCACGTCCTTGTAGGCCTTGACCGCGTTCGACTGCGCATTGCGGTACAGCGTGTACTCGGCCAATGCAGCCTGGTATTTCGCCAGCGCTTCCGGATCGGATGCGTCGGCGGTCACTTTCTGCAGCGCCGCGTCCAATGCGCCCTTCTTGACCTTCACGTTGTTGTCGAACAGGCTGGAAAAGCCGGAGAGGAAGCCTTGTCCATCGGAGAAGGCTGTCTTTAATTCAGCGCTCCAATTTTCGGCGAGTTTTTTCGAGGCCGCGTCCTCGGCCTTCGAGTTCAAATCGACCCCAAAATCGCCTCTGTTGATAGTTTTAACGTCGTCTGCCATGTCTTGCTCCTTGGTTGAATTTGCAGAAATCAGCTCTGCACAGAAAAATCCCAATGCGACGGTGCAGTCTTGATATAGCTGCCCATGCCGCCGTACTCGAACGACTTCCCTTTACGCAAGTCGTCCTCCATTTCCACTGAATAGTGGACATAACGCGTGCCCCATTGCCGATAGAAAGCCTCGACAAAGCTGCGTATCTTTTGCAATTCGCCATCCGGCAAGGCGCCGCGGATTGACATGGTGACGCTGCCGCCGTTGTCGATGCGCTTGTGCGGCACGCCCAGGCGTTCCAGTCCTGCTTCGGCCTGCCCGGCCACGGCGGCGTCGTCGATGAATCGAATCTCGACGCGCTCGGCATACGGCAAGGCCGCGCGGAGGCGCTGCGCCAGCGCCAGGCTGGCGTCGGCCGTCAAGGGCGCGCGTTCCCGGCTCAGCCAGATTTCCGGCGCGGCCGGATCGCCCAGCCGCACGGTGTGATAAGCCGGCGCCGGCGCCATGCGGTCCAGCAGGCGTTCTATGCGCGTGCCTTCCTCGCTCTTGAGCAGCACCCGGGTCCGGTCGGCATCGCCGCCGCGCGCCACGGCCTGGCGCGCCCAGTTCGCTTCGCGCTCGTCGGCGGCAAAGACGTACATCAGCCCGTCGCCGCCCGGCAGCACGCGGTATTGCCCGGCGCCGCGCAAGGACATCGAAATCCGCGCCGCCTGCGACAGCCGTTGCTGCGTCAGCGCCGCCTTGTCTTCATCCTGCCCCGGCGTCGATTGCAGCCGGAACAAGCCGGCTGCCGTGCCTGCCAGCAGCACGCCCAGCAGCGCCAGGCCGGCGATGCGCAGCGTCGCGGGGCGCGGTTTCGCCGCCGGTTTCGGCGCCGGCAACGGCGCTGTCATTTCAATCGGCCCTTCCGGCACTGCGGCCGGCCGGGCGCCGTAATTGCGCACTTGCTCCGACCATGTCTCTTCCTGCGGACGCAGCGCAATATCCAGGCCGGCGATGCGATGCACGGTATTCGGCGCATAAATCGTTTCGTCGCCGGCGTCGCCATTCAGGTCGCGCAATGCGATCGACAACGCGCCGTCCTCGGCAACCGATACCGCCACTTCGAAATTGCCGCCGTCGTCGTCGACCGGGACAAATATGGCGTTATCGGGAAATGCCGCCTGGCCCGCGCCGTGGCCCAGGGTGTCCGGCGGACTGGCCACGATCAAGGTCGTTCCCGTTTCCAGGACAAACTCGCCGCCACGCAACGCACCGTTCAACAGCCGCAGTACGACTGTGGGCGAGGCTTCGGTTGGATCGATGTTCTGCGGCATCCGCATTTCCCCCTTATCAGGCGCAAGGCTCGCAAGCCGTTGCGCCGCGAATTAAATTGATCGTCTTAAAGACGCTTCGGCTGTTGACGCAATGGCCCATTCAGCGGCGAATTCAGTTGCAAACCCGATTGCGCGGTCGGCGTCGACAGCTTGACTGCCGGCGTCGCCGCCACGGCCGCGACCGGTGCGATTTTCCTGACGGCGGCGGCGACATTGCGCTCTTTCAAGATGCGCTGGTAGCGCACCGCGATCTTGTTGGCATACTGTTGGCGCCGTTGCGGCGCGCCGCCATCGATGGCGGTACCGGCGTTATAGGCGCCGACCGCTTCCCACGAATAACCGTAGCGCCGCATGAAATCGGCCAGGATGCCGGCGCCGACCTTGAGCGCGCGGCAGCTGTCGTTGAGCAGCGATTGTTCGGTAATGCCGTACTTGGCCAGGCGCGGCAGGTGATACGTGTTGATCTGCATCAGGCCGATGTCGCGGCTGCCGTTGCTGTTATGGCCGATGGCGCGCGGATCGAGATTCGATTCCTGCTCCGCGATGGCGTACAGCAATTCCGGCGCGATCGAAAATTCGCGCCCGGCTTCTTCCCAGCAATCGGCATGCGCCGCACCGGCCGCGCCGATCAGCAGGACTGCTGAAATAAAATGTTTGCAAATGGATTGCATAATGCTTTCCGCTTTCCGGCACCGCGCATTCAGGAACGCCGCAGGCCTTTTCAATGTTGGTGAAAATGGAGGACCATGCTTCGCACCCAATGCCGGCGCGCCTTTTGAAGCGATCCCTGTCTTTCAAACTTGTACGAATGTTAGATTTCAGGGGGTGCATCAACAATAGGACACGTCCTAAAATGAATTTTTTTACGAAGAGACTTTCGTACAAATGCATAAAGACCTGTTGGTTATGCAGTTGTGACTGATAGAGAATTTTTTGAGAAACTTACGAGAGAGGATCGCGGCAAAACAGCGCAAGATCAGCGCCGGATAAGCGTTTCAAGCAATGCGGGCGAAGCAGGAAAAAGCGGAAGGAAAACGAAAAAAAGCGAAAAGAAGAAGAAAAAAGAAGCGAAGTCTTTATCGATATCGGCACAAGGCATCGAACAATGGCCGCGCGGCATCCGCGATGCGATCCAGGCTTTGTTCGCGCAATTGCGCCAGGTCCAGCGGCGCGGCATCGGCCAGTCCGGCCCATCGCAGCAATGCGGCCAGCGCTTGCGGCGTATCGAATATGCCGTGCAGATAAGTGCCCAGCACCTGGCCGTCGGCCGAACGCGCGCCTTCCGGCCGGCCGCCGATAACGAAGGCCGGCCGCTCCAGCGCGGCGCCGCTGGAAACGCCCATGTGGATTTCATACGCGCTGACGGCCGCGGCCGGATCGAACGCGCAATGGCCGCCGATCTGCGCCAGCTGCTTGTGCGCGGTCATCTCGGTTTCCATGTCGAGCAGGCCGAAGCCGCCGACCGAACGCGGCGCGCCTTCGACGCCTTGCGGATCGTTCACGCGCCGCCCCAGCATCTGGAAGCCGCCGCAAATGCCGATCGCCTTGCCGCCGTAGCGCAGATGGCGGCGCAGGTAATCGTCCCAGCCGTTGGCCTTGAGCCATTCCAGATCGCCGCAGGTATTTTTGCTGCCCGGCAGGATGACCAGGTCGGCCGGCGGAATCGGCTGCCCCGGCCCGACGAATTGCAGGTCGATGTCGGGATGCGCGCGCAAGGCGTCGAAATCGGTGTGATTGCTGATGCGCGGCGCCACCGGCACGATGATCTTGAAGGCGCCCTTGACCGCCTGGCCGGCGTCGATGCCGTCTTCGGCGTCCAGGTGCAGGCCGTGCAGATAAGGCAGCACCGCCAGCACCGGCTTGCCGGTGCGCTGCCGCAGCCAGTCCAGGCCCGGCTGCAGCAGGCCGATGTCGCCCCGGAAACGGTTGATGACAAAGCCGGCGATGCGCTTGCGTTCGCTCTCGGACAGGCAATCCAGCGTGCCGACGATATGCGCGAAGACGCCGCCGCGGTCGATATCGGCCACCAGGATCACGGGGCAGTCGACCGCCTCGGCAAAGCCCATGTTGGCAATATCGCGATCGCGCAGGTTGATTTCGGCCGGGCTGCCCGCGCCTTCGACCAGCACGCATCGGTATTGCTCGCTCAGGCGGCGGTACGATTCCAGCACTGCCTGCATGGCGACGGTCTTGTAGCGGTGATAATCGCGCGCATGCATGTCGGCGCGCACCTTGCCGTGCACGATGACCTGGGCGCCGGTGTCGCTGGACGGCTTGAGCAGGATCGGATTCATGTCGGTATGCGGCGCCAGCCCGGCCGCCTGCGCCTGCAACGCCTGGGCGCGGCCGATCTCGCCGCCGTCGGCGGTGACCGCGCTGTTGAGCGCCATGTTCTGCGGCTTGAACGGCGCCACCGCGATGCCTTCGCGCAGCAGCAGGCGGCACAGCGCGGCCACCACTGTGCTCTTGCCGGCGTCGGAGGTGGTGCCTTGCACCATCAGGGTCGAATACGGGAATGACGGGCGCGGCATCAATGCACTCCGGCAGCGGGCCGGTGTTGGCGCGCGATATCAAGGCTTTTGCATAGCGCGGCGGCGCCTTCGATCATGCGCGGGCCGGGCCGACTCAGCAAATCGCCATCCAGGGCAAACAGATTGCCGCGCCGTACCGCCAGCATGGCCGGATAGGCGCGCCACAAGCCGAGGTTATCGGCGTCGGGACGATTCAGGTCGCCCGTGATCACGACTTCCGGATTTTCCAGCAGCACCGACTCCACGCTCACGACCGGCGCCAGCGCCGGCAACGCGCCGAAGATATTGACGCCGCCGCAGAGACGGATCGCATCGCCGATGATGTGCTTGCCGTTGAGCGTATACAGCGGATGCGGCCAGACCTGGTAAAACAGCCGCACCGGTGGCCGCCCGCGATATTGCGCATCGAGCGCGGCCAGTTGCGCGCGCAACGCTGCGGCAGCGTCTTGCGCCGGCGCGTCGGTGCCGGCCAGGCGGCCCAGGCGCTCGATCGCATCGGGGATATCTTGCAGGCGCCGCGGCTCGCTGTAGAACAGCGGAATGCCGAGGCCGCGCAGTTTTTCCAGCTGGCGCTGGGCGCCGCCATGCAGCCAGACCACCAGCAAGTCCGGTTTCAGGGCCACCAGGCGTTCGATATCGATCATGCTGTTGCTGCCGACGCGCGCAATCGCCTTGGCGGCGGCCGGATAGTCGCTGTAGTCGACCGTGCCGACAATGCGCGCGCCGGCGCCGGCGGCGAATACCAGTTCGGCGGCATGCGGCGACAATGTCACGATGCGCCGCGCCGGTGCAGGCAGGGTGACGGTATTGCCGGCATCGTCGCGCACTTCGATTACGCTGCCGGGCCGGCTTGCGGCGGCCGCCGATAGGACCGGCAATATGCATAGGCACAAGCACAAAGACGGGCCGCAGCGCCTGCGCAAACCTGCGGCGATGCGACGCGCATGTGAAGCAATGCCGCGCATGCGGGTCGACAGGCTCATGGCGCGACCTCCCTGCCGCGCCACGCGGCCAGCGCATCATCCAGCCGTTGCCAGCCGCTTTCGTCGCCGGGCAGGCCCAGGCGCAGGCCCGTTGCCGAGCTTATGCCGTCGCCGTCGAACAGGCGCGCCCAGATGCCGTTGCGCGCCAGATGCAGCCACAAGGCCTCGGCCTGGCGCGCCGGCAGCGGCGACCATCGGAACAAGGCGGTGCCGTGGTTTTCGATGCCGCGATCTCGCAGCAATTGCCCCAGGCGCGCGCCTTCGGCCGCCAGCGCGCGGCGCGTGTCCTGCTGCCAGAGACTGTCCTCGAAGGCGGCGCGGCCGATCTGCTGGGCCGGACCGCTGACGCTCCAGGGTCCGATCATATCGGCCAGCAATGCCAGCAATGCTCGGTCGGCAGCGATAAATCCCAGCCGCAAGCCGGCCAATCCAAAAAACTTGCCGACCGATTTCAGCACGATCAGGCCGGCTCTTTCGGCGAAGGCGGCGACGCTGGCCTGCGGCACGGTATCGCCGAAGGCTTCGTCGACTACCAGCCAGCCGCCGCGTTCGGCCAGCAGCGCATGCCATTCCAGCAATTGCGCGGGTTCGAACAGCGCGCCGCTGGGATTGTTCGGATTGCAGATCACGATGACGTCGACCGCCGGCGATGCGGCGGCGCGATCGATATCTTCCCGCGCGGTGCCGCAGGCGGCGATGCGATGTCCGGACTTCGCCCAGCGATGGGCATGTTCGGCATAGGTCGGACCGGCAATGACGACATGGGCGCGGCCGGCGCTTTGCAGGCGGCACTGCGGCAGCGCCTGGATGGCGGCCTGGGTGCCGGCGACCGCCAGCAATTGCGGTGCGTTGTAATAGGTTCGCGCGGCTTCCGCCAGCGCGGTGCCGGCCGCCGCGTCGGGCAGGCGGTGCCAGGCATCGGGGGCCAGCGCGGCGGCGGCAACAGGATACGGATGCGGATTGATGCCGGTCGACAGGTCCAGCCATTGTTCGCGCGGCCGGCCGAAACGGCGCACGGCCTCGGACAGGTTGCCGCCGTGGGCCGGCGCCTTCAAGCCGCCGGGGCTATCCGGACGATCTGTGCCACCGGGGCCATCAGGCGCCATCGTCCAGCAGATCCCCGATCGGATCCACTCCCAGCAACTGTTGCGCGGTTTCGCTCGGCAGGGCTTCGACCGATTTCAGCTTGCGCTCCATCGAGCGGCTGCGCACTTCGGCCTTGGAGATATTGTCGGCGGCGCGTTCCAGCGTGGCCTTGGTGGCCTTGAGCACGTCGCCGAACTTGCCGAATTCGGTCTTGACCGCGCCCAGCACTTGCCAGACTTCGGAGGAGCGTTTTTCCAGCGCCAGGGTGCGGAAGCCCATTTGCAGGCTGTTCAGCAAGGCCGACAGGGTGGACGGTCCGGCGATGCTGACGCGGAAGGTGCGCTGCAGGTCGTCGGCCAGGCCGGGACGCCGCATCACTTCGGCGTACAGGCCTTCGGTCGGCAGGAACAGGATGGCAAAGTCGGTGGTCAGCGGCGGCGACAGGTATTTTTCGGCGATGGTCTTGGCTTCCAGCCGCACCGCGCGTTCCAGCTCGCGGCCGGCGGTGATCACGCCCTCGGCATCGGCGCTGTCGGCGGCTTCGGCCAGGCGTTCGTATTGTTCTTTCGGGAATTTGGCGTCGATCGGCATCCATACCGGCGTGCCGCCCTCTTCCGCGCCCGGCAGCTTGATGGCGAATTCGACGCGGGCGCCGCTGCCCGGCACGGTTTCGACGTTCTTGGCGTATTGCTCGGGGGTCAGCACTTGTTCGAGCAGCATTTCCAGTTGCACTTCGCCCCAGGTGCCGCGGGTCTTGACATTGGTCAGCACGCGTTTCAGGTCGCCCACGCCGATGGCCAACTGCTGCATTTCGCCCAGGCCCTGGTGCACTTTTTCCAGGCGGTCGGACACCAGCTTGAACGATTCGCCCAGCCGCGTTTCCAGCGTGGCATGCAGTTTTTCGTCGACGGTCTTGCGCATTTCTTCGAGGCGGGTGCCGTTGTCGGTTTGCAGGTCCTTGATGCGGGCTTCCAGGGTGGCGCGCACTTCGGCCATGCGCTGGGCGTTGGATTCGGTCAGGGTGGACAGGCTCTGGTTGAGGGTATCGCCGAAGCGTTTGAGGGAGGAACCCTGTTCTTCGCGGCTGACCTGGGCCTGCTGGTTCATCGCCAGCCGCATGCTGTCAAGCTGCTGGGCGTTGGTTTCGTTGAGTTTGACCAGTTGCTGGGCGAAGCCGTCGATCTGGTTGTTCTGCACAGTCGCCACGCCGCTGATCTGCGCGGCCAGGGCCTGCTGCAACTGGGTGAAGTTGCTGCCGAGTTCCTGGCGCGTGCTTTGCGCGGTGGTTTGCATCTGGTTGCGCAATTCGCGTTCGGTGCGCTCGGCCAGGTCTTGCTGGTGGCGTTGCAATTCGGTTTTCATCTGGGCGATCTGCGCGGCCATGGCGGCGTTGGCGGCGTTGAGATTGGCGTCGGCCTCGGCATTGGCGCCTTTGCCGCCGCGCAGCAGCAAGACGATCTGCAGGGCGACGATCAGGATGCTCAGCGCCGTCAGGATCAGTTCGGTGGTTGTCATTGTGGTGTCGGTGTGGATGTCATTCGGGCTTGTTGCGCATCCAGTCGGCGGTCTGGTAGAACGACGCCAGCAGGCGTTCCTGCAGTTTTTCGTCCAGGCCGATATCGTGCATCGCCCGCGCCATGCAGTGCAGCCATTGGTCGCGCTCCGAGATGCCGATGGCGTACGGCAGATGGCGCGCGCGCAGCATCGGGTGGCCGTATTGCTCGATGTAAAGGTTGGGGCCGCCGCTCCACCCCGAGAGGAATTTGTAGGTTTTGTCGCGGGAATTGTCGAGTGTCGGCGGATGCAACGCCCGCAGGCCGGCGAATTCGGGCTCCAGGTCCATGAGGTCGTAGAAGCGGTCGATCATGGCGCGCAGTTTTTCCGAGCCGCCGATCATTTCGAAGACGCTGGGTTGGTTGGGTTGTTGGATTTGCATGACGTGCATGATAGCGCAGAACGGGGGTGTTTTCAGTTGGCGCGGTGTCTTGGCGCGGTCCGCTCTCCTATTCGTTCAAGGTGAGTTGTCCGTCCGTTCGCTTGCCTGGCGCCGTCAGCGCCGGGAGCGGCGGCAAGCGCGGCGCAGTTGGGGGCGTTGTACTCCGTTCATGTCCTTCTGCGGCCTGCGGCCGCATTCACCCTAATATTATTAAGTTGCTCCCGTTACGCTGGAGGGAGTCCGCGTCGTTGACCCCGAGTTCCCCCTGGGGCATGAAGCCTGAGGTAAAGACTGGGGCACGACACGGTTTCGATGCGGTAGCTCGAACGGTGTCTTGTGG
>DASYEK010000078.1:0-1563 GCA_036499085.1 Herbaspirillum sp.
CTGGTCCAGCGCCTCGGCCGGGTCGACGAACAGCATCGATGAGGTTTTCAGGACGCCGTCGAACTTCCTGGCGGTGGCGACACCGTGCTCGTCGTATATCATCTGCTGCGCGTCGGTCAGCATGAAATCGTAGAACAGCACGGCCGCGTTCGGATGCGGCGCCTTCTTCATGAGCCCCAGGGACTGAAACAGCGCAATCGGCCGGCCGATCACAAAGCCCTCGACGGGCGCGCCCTTGTCCTTCATCTGATCAGGATTGTAGCTATACAAGGTCAACGCCAGCGGCACTTCGCCGGAGGCCACCATCTGGCCCAGCAGCGTATGGCCCTTGCGCACCGAAATATCGTTGGTGGCGATAATGTCCTTGAACAGCTTGATGCCCTTTTCCTGGCCGACCTGCTTCAGCACGGCCGCAAACCAGCTGTAGTCTTCCTGTTCGATGCCCAGTTTGCCCTTCCACTTTGGGTCCAGCAGATCCTGGTAGGTCTTGGGCAGGTCTTGCTTCTTGATCTTGTTGGTGTTGTAGGCCTGCACGTATTCATTGACCGCGTAACCGACCCATTCCTTGTGCGTCGGCACCGCCTGCGGAATCATTTCGGCCAGATACGGCGAGTTGACCGCCTGCAACAGCTTTTCGCGACGGGTGGCTTCGATTTCCGGTGCACTGTTCTGCACGATATCGAGTCCGGCGCGGCCGGCACGGCCTTCGGTCACCACGCGCTGCAATACATTCTCGGAACTGGCGCGCCAGAGATTGACCTTGATGCCATATTTCTTGGTGAATTCGGCGGTGATCTTCGCCATGCCCGGATTCACGGCGTAAATCGTCAGCTCGCCTTCTTTTTTGGCGCCGTCGATCAGCGCCTGCCGCCGGTTCGGCCCTTGCATCTGCGCGATATCGGCGACGCTCGCGCCGGATTTCGCCTGCGCTAAGACCGGCGCCGCCGTCACAAAATTCAGGCCCAGCAGCAACACGGCAAGAGCGGATTTTCCGATAAATCTTTTCATTTCGTCTCCATCTGGTTTTTTATTTGTTCGACGATTGTAGACGATCCCGAAAATGCCAATGACCTCCGATCTGTCGAATTTTGTTATTGCGCAAAAGTGTGACAAACTCAAATCACTCAGGCATCCAGCACAATATCGAGGCAGTTCGGCTGTGCCATATTGTCCAACCCGGCATCGATCGACAAGAACCGCCGGCCCCGTAATTCTCTTTTCTACGCCAATATGAAGACAAGCATGAGTATCAATTTGCGGCATCTGCGGGCTTTTATCGCGGTGGCCGAATCCGGCAGCGTCAGCAAGGCCGGCGAGTCTCTGTATCGCGCGCATTCGGCCATCTCGCGCTCCATCCACGAATTGGAAGCCATGCTGGGCGTGAATCTGTTCGAGCGCAAATCGAGCGGCATGCTGCCGACCGCCTTCGGCCAGTCGCTGCTGTACCGCGCGCATCGCGCCGCCAATGAATTCCGGCTGGCGCGCGATGAAATGGCCTCGCGCATCCGCAAGGCCAACGGCTCGCTGAACGCGCCGATCTTCGACATGCTGTTCAACAAGGAC
>DASYEK010000079.1:0-50694 GCA_036499085.1 Herbaspirillum sp.
GTTCGAAGTCGCCATGCGTCGCTTCAAGCGCACCATTGAAAAAACAGGTCTGTTGACTGATTTGCGCGCGCGCGAGTTTTACGAAAAGCCGACTGCGGAACGTAAGCGTAAGCTGGCTGCTGCCGTAAAGCGCCACTACAAACGCATTCGTAGCCAGCAACTGCCGAAGAAGCTGTACTGATCACGTAGTATCGTTTCAGGTATCTAACCCGCTCCGGTGTAGGTCCGCAGCGGGTTTTGACGTTTCGGCGTCCGCATTTTAAAGTCCGCGAAGTCCGCGTTTAGCGTCCACGTTTCTAGCGTCAATTTCATGGCGCATCAATATTTCGGAGATGGCAATGGGTTTGAAAGAACAGATTACCGAAGACATGAAGGCCGCCATGCGCGCCAAGGACGCCGCCAAGCTGGGCACCATCCGCCTGCTGACCGCGGCCATCAAGCAAAAGGAAGTCGACGAGCGCATCGAAGTCAATGACGCGCAGGTTCTGGCGATCATCGAAAAGATGATCAAGCAGCGCAAGGACTCCATCAGCCAGTTCGAAGCGGGCGGCCGGCAAGACCTGGCCGATGCCGAAAAGGCCGAATTGGGCATTTTGAGCGTGTATATGCCGGCCGGCCTGTCGGAAGCCGAAATCAAGGCGGAAGTCGCGGCCGCGGTTGCCGCCAGCGGCGCCGCTGGCCCGCAGGACATGGGCAAGGTCATGGCCATCGTCAAGCCGAAGCTGGCCGGGCGCGCCGATATGACCGCCGTATCCGCATTGGTGAAAGCGGCGCTGTCGCCGGCCTGATCGCGGACCGGCTCGACCTTTGGCCCGGGCGCCGATCGGATCATCGATCGGCGCCCGGCGTGACCGCTTCCCCTTGCCAGTTTTCTGCCCGTGATTCCACAATCATTCATCCAGGATTTGCTTAACCGCGTCGACATCGTCGATGTAGTGGGCAAGTACGTGCAGTTGAAAAAGGGCGGCGCCAACTTCATGGGCCTGTGCCCGTTCCACAACGAAAAATCGCCGAGTTTCACCGTCAGTCCGACCAAGCAGTTTTATCATTGCTTCGGTTGCGGCGCGCACGGCACGGCGATCGGTTTCCTGATCGAATATTCGGGACTGGGGTTTGTCGAGGCGGTCAAGGACCTGGCCCAGAACGTCGGCATGGTGGTGCCGGAAGCGGACGACCGGCTGCCGCCGGCGCAACGCGCGGAAAACCAGGCGAAAACCCTGGCGCTGTCGGAAGCCATGACGCGCGCCTGCGATTTCTACCGCCATCAATTGCGCGGCGCCCAACATGCCGTCGCCTATTTGAAAGGGCGCGGACTGACCGGCGAAGTCGCGGCGCGTTTCGGCCTCGGCTATTCGCTCGACGAATGGGATGCGCTGCGCCAGGTCTTTCCCGACTACGAAGCCGGCGCGCTGGTCGAATCCGGCCTGGTGATCGACAAGACCGACGACGAAGGCGCCAACCGCAAGCGCTACGACCGGTTCCGCGACCGCATCATGTTTCCGATCAGAAATACCAAGGGCCAGGTGATCGGCTTCGGTGGTCGTGTGATGGATGGCGGCGAGCCAAAATACCTGAATTCGCCCGAAACGCCGCTGTTCCAGAAGGGCAGCGAACTGTACGGACTGTTCGAGGCGCGCCAGGCCATCCGGGATGCCGGCTATGTGCTGGTCACGGAAGGCTATATGGACGTGATCGGCCTGGCGCAACTGGGCTTCCCGCAAGCCGTGGCGACGCTGGGTACGGCCTGCACGCCGATCCATGTGCAAAAACTGCTGCGCCAGACCGATCGTGTGATTTTCAGTTTCGACGGCGACAAGGCCGGCCGGCGCGCGGCGCGGCGGGCGCTGGACGCCTGCCTGATCCATGCAACGGATAACAAGACCATCAAATTCTTGTTCCTGCCCACGGAACATGATCCGGATAGTTATGTCAGGGAATATGGGGCCGAGGTATTCGAGCGGCAAATCGCCGACGCCATGCCGCTGTCGCAGTTCCTGCTGAAGGAAGCCGCCGCCGATTACGACCTGAATACCCCGGAAGGCCGGGCGCGGGCCCAATTCGACGCCAAGCCCTTGCTGCAGGCGATGCCGCCGTCTTCGCTGCGGCTGCAGATCGTCCGCAGCCTGGCGAACATGACGCAGTCCACCGTCGGCGAAGTCGAAAGCCTGTTCGAACTGGCCAGTCCGGTGATGCGGCACCGGCCCGCGCCGCCCAAGGGCAAGCGCACCCCGCCGGTCGGCCTGGGACGGCAGATCATGCGCCTGCTGGTGGCGCATCCCTCGCTGGCGGCGGACCTGGACCAGCCTGCCATGGATGCGTTTGCGCAATGCGCGCCGGACCATGCCGAAATGCTGGACCAACTGGTCGCCGCCGGACGCGCCATGGGCGAACATGCCAATTTCGCGGCCCTGGCGGAACATTTGCGCGAGGCGGGCCCCGATTTCGAGCCGATGATCGCCGAAATCGCGGCGGAATCGGAATCCGAGGCCGATACCGCCAGGCTGGCCTTGTCGGACGCCATTCGTAAAATGCGCATGCAGGCCCTGACCGAGGAATTGAACCGCCTGATTGGAGAGGGATTGGCGGACGATGCCGCCAAGATGCGCTATCGCGACCTGACGTTGCAGCAGGAAACACTGCGGCGGCAGGCGCTGGCCGGGACAGGGTAAGGTCGGATAGCGCCGATTCAGGGGGATTTTCCGGAATGGTATGCCCGATTCAGCCTGAGAAACCCGGTATTGCAGGCGGAAGAATGCACGTTTTTGGGTCGTCTTGAGATGGGGAGAAGTGCCTCCATATGCTATACTCGAAAGCTTTCATTCTGAATCGGGGCATTGTTTTTAAACGGACAATACTTAACTGGTCCGGGACGGAAGGTCAGGATGGCAAGGCAGGGTAATTCGAAGCGGTCCCATCGAATTGTCCTTCGTAAAGACGATCAGATGTTGCGCAGGCAACCCGTTTCAGTCAGTGCCGGGGTTGTGGAATCAGGTTGTGCGCAATGAGTGCGAATAGCTTTTGGCTTTGATTCTATGGCGAGTGGAAATGAAGAAACCTGCAAATACTCTGAAAAAAGTATCGAGCGCATCGGCCAGGCCGGTAGCGAAGGCGGCGTCGAAAGCGGCAGTCGCCAAGGCAGCACCAAAGGCTGCGCCGAAAGCCGGCAAGGCCGTCGCCAGACCGGCAGCCGTCCCCGTGAAGGCCGCCGCCCGCAAATCGCCGGCTGTTGCGGCCGTCGCGGCCAGCAAGGCCAAGGCCCGGCCGGCAGTCGCCAAGGCGGCAACGCCGGTCAAACGCAGCGCCGCCGGCGCTGTCAAGACAATCAGCCCCGCGGCCGCCAAAGCAGCCAAGGCGCCATTGAGTAACTCATCCAGAGCCGCTGCAACACCGGCTCCAGTGCAATTGAAAGCTTCCGTGACAACTAAGAAACTCGAATCGAAAATCGTCAAGCCAACTCCCAAAGCCGCCGTTCCAGAGGTGAAAGACACCAGCGTGATGATCGGCTCCGGCGTCAGCCAGACTACCGATGCGGCCACCTTGGCCGCAATTGACACTTCGGGCTATATCCTGCCATCGATCAAGGTGCCGGGCCGCCGCGGGCGCAAGCCAAAGGAATTCCAGCCGGAAAACGACGAAATCGCCGCATTGAACGCGGTCGAGCGCGCCGAGCTGAAGGCCGTCGACAAGGCCAAGGCGAAGGATCGCAAGGCCAAGGAAAAGGCGTTGCTGAAGGACGCTTTCTCGTCCGACACCGAAGCCAGCGAAGAAGAACTCGAAAACCGCCGCCAGAAACTGAAGACCCTGATCAAGCTCGGCAAGGAGCGCGGCTTCCTGACGTTCTCGGAAATCAACGACCATCTGCCTGAAAACATCGTCGATCCGGAAGCGATCGAAGGCATCATCGGCACTTTCCACGACATGGGCATTTCGGTGTCGGAGCATGCGCCGGACGCCGAGACGCTGTTGCTGTCCGACAATGTCGCCAACGTCGCCAGCGACGACGACGCGGAAGCTGCCGCCGAAGCGGCCTTGTCGACCGTCGATTCCGACTTCGGCCGCACCACCGATCCGGTCCGCATGTACATGCGTGAAATGGGTTCGGTCGAACTGCTGACGCGCGAAGGCGAAATCGAAATCGCCAAACGCATCGAAGACGGCCTGAAAGACATGATCCAGGCGATCTCGGCATGCCCGACCACCATCATGGAAATCCTGGTTGCCGCCGATAAAATTTCCAAGGACGAAATCAAGATCGACGAAATCGTCGACGGCCTGGTCGACATGAACGCCGGCGACGACGCGCCTGCCGCTCCTGCAGCCGCCGCTGCCGCTTCGGATGACGAAGACGGCGAGGACGAGGAAGAAGAAGGCGAAAGCGAGGAAGAGGAAGAAACCCCGAATGCATCGGGCGCCGCCGGTTTCTCGGCCGAGCAGCTGGAACAGCTCAAGCGCGACGCGCTCGGCAAGTTCACGACCATTTCGACCCAGTTCGACCGCATGCGCAAGGCCTTCGAAAAAGAAGGCTACAACTCCAAACCGTACCTCAAGGCGCAGGAAACCATTTCCAGCGAACTGCTGGGCATTCGCTTTACCGCGAAAGTCGTGGAAAAGCTGTGCGACACGCTGCGCGACCAGGTCAACCAGGTGCGCCAGATCGAACGCCAGATCCTGGATGTAGCGGTCAACAAGTGCGGCATGCCGCGTCCGCATTTCATCAAGGTGTTCCCGGGCAACGAAACCAATCTGAAATGGATCGACGGTGAAGTCAGCGGCAACCACAACTACAGCATCGTATTGGGCCGCAATGTCCCGACCATCAAGGAATTGCAGCAGAAGCTGATCGACCTGCAAGCGCGCGTGGTGCTGCCGCTGCCTGACTTGCGTGGCATCAACAAGAAGATGACCGCCGGCGAAATGAAGGCGCGCCGCGCCAAGCGCGAAATGACCGAAGCCAACTTGCGGCTGGTGATTTCGATCGCGAAGAAGTACACCAATCGCGGCCTGCAATTCCTGGACCTGATCCAGGAAGGCAATATCGGTTTGATGAAGGCGGTGGACAAGTTTGAATATCGCCGCGGCTACAAATTCTCGACATATGCGACATGGTGGATTCGCCAGGCAATCACGCGTTCGATCGCCGACCAGGCGCGCACGATCCGTATTCCGGTGCACATGATCGAAACCATCAATAAGATGAATCGCATTTCACGTCAGATTCTGCAGGAAACCGGCGCCGAGCCGGATCCGGCGACACTGGCGATCAAGATGGAAATGCCGGAAGACAAGATTCGCAAGATCATGAAGATCGCGAAAGAGCCGATCTCGATGGAAACGCCGATCGGCGACGACGACGATTCGCATCTGGGCGACTTCATCGAAGACAACAACACATTGGCGCCGGCCGATGCGGCGTTGCATGCGTCGATGCGCGGCGTGGTCAAGGACATCCTGGATTCCCTGACGCCACGCGAAGCGAAGGTGCTGCGCATGCGTTTCGGCATTGAAATGTCGACCGACCACACGCTGGAAGAAGTCGGCAAGCAATTCGACGTGACGCGCGAACGGATCCGCCAAATAGAAGCAAAAGCGCTGCGCAAGTTGCGTCATCCATCGCGTTCCGATAAGCTGAAAAGCTTCCTCGAAGGCAATTGATCGATTGCCGGGCAAGCAGGTCTGCCCGGCAATTTTCTATTCGCTTCAAGTTTAAAGGCCCCCTAGCTCATGCTTGGTTAGAGCAGCGGACTCATAATCCGTTGGTGCCGTGTTCGACTCACGGGGGGGCCACCAGCAATATCAAGGGCTTACGATAAAACGTAAGCCCTTTTGTTTTGGGAAGGTTCAACGGAAGTTCAACAGAGATTTAGTTTCGCCAAGGGATTGAGGCGTTTTGTTTCTTGAAGGTAGTCGGGAGAAAGATGCGCATAACGGATGATCATGACTAGGCTGTGATGTCCAAGAATCTTCTGGAGCGATAGGATGTCGCCCCCATTCATAACGAAATGGCTTGCGAACGTATGCCGCAAAATATGTGTCAACTATCCTTTAGGCAATGCTAATTTTGAGTTTTTTACTCCATCTCGAAATGCCTCATAAGCGGCTTGAAATAATCGCTCTCCAAGACTGTTGGATTCGTGATGCGATATCAGCTCATCCTCTAGTTTTCGCTTGATCGGTATCATCGATGGTACGCACACGCTTACGAGTCCGTTTTCTCTGGTAGAACGGTGCCGAATTCTTCACCCAAGGCTCGATGTATGCCATCCAGTAACCATGCTATGTCAGCGTGCAGCCGTCTTGAGTGTGAAGTGACCGTCACGACATCGAACGGCTCAACTATGAGCGGCACTTCAAACACGTCGACCGCGAATACTCGGGCACATGCGTTTGAAAATGTTTGCGGTACGAGCGCGATAAGATCGCTGCCGACGATCAGTTGAGGAATAAGCCAAAAATAGGGGACGTGACATTGTGTTTTTTGTCTGTACCCGGCTTCTGTAAGGGCCTTTTGTTCAATGGTTTGCCTAACGTCTCCTCTGACGTATTCGACATGCGGCCGGCTAAGATACTCGTTTATTGTCATCTGATGACTGTCCCTTCGACGCGATGCGCATTGAAGGCCGACCATGCGCTCACGGAAAAGGATGTCGACGTGCAAGCCGGCACGGTCAGGTTCGATCCCACAGGCGTCCCAGTTTTCCTGCCGATCCGGAAAAATCATCACGTCAAGTTCACCTGCGCGTAGTTGATCCACAGTGGCACGTGGAGCACTGGTAATTCGCAGAGATATGTCGGGAGCCTCCGCATTTGTCAGTGAGCGCAGCGGAGGCAGAACGATCGATCCCAGATAATCCGCCATGAATAGCTGAAATATGCGATTCGATACTTTAGGGGTGAAGTCGTCTGTCTCTACAAGGTCGGCCAATTGAGCAAGTAAGCTCTCCAGAACGGGAAGTAGCTCCTGCGACACTCGGGTCAGTGTCATTTTCCTGCCTTTCAAGACTAACAACTCGTCGTTGAGAATTTCTCGCAACTGTCTGAGAGATCCGCTCACCGTCGATTGCGTGAGGTTCAAACGGATAGCCGCTTCCGTTACGCTCGCAGTCTTCAGAAGCTCCAGCAATATGGGGAGCAAGTTTAGGTTGATACGCCGAAGAATACTGGACCTATCCAAAATACACCTCTCGAGATTCAGACTGCTGTGATGGACATTTGACACCGCTTTGAACTTCGTGGCGGGATTACGGGCGATGCTAATCGACGTTACCCCCACCATATCCGTTGCTCGTCAATATTGCCGGAACCGGGGCTACATGGTCTCACCACGGGGCATAGCCCATCCTATCCCGCGCATGCCATAGCAATCATTGATTTTTCCGATGCCACCATCGGCATCGACCATTGGTGCGGCTTCGTAAATTTGATTAATCTTCAAACAAGCCGCGCTAGAGACCACGGTTGGCATGACCGGCTTTCGCGGCGGTCTGTCAATTGAGCGCATTGCTGGTCTGCTGAATCCCGAAGGTCCCAATCATGCTTGCTAGAGTTGACTATATAAAACAAGACACGCCGAATGTGAAAATCATTGGCTTGAAGGCCTTTGAAGAAGGCATGGCGTTACCTCTTTATACGCCAGGTTCACACATAAGCGTAAGTATATCCGTGCCCGGCATGCCGCCTCTCACACGATGCTATTCGATTTGCAACGCTACTTCAGAGCAGGGGTTTTATGAGCTTGCAATACAACGGGAAGTCAACGGTAAGGGAGGCTCCGCTTACATTCACGATCATCTGAATGTAGGCGACACCCTCAAATTTGAGGGGCCACGTAACTACTTCCCTTTGAGTGAAGGGGCCACGGACAATCTGCTCATAGCGGGTGGAATTGGGATCACGCCGATAATTTGCATGGCACGCGCCATGATCGAAAGCGGAACCCCCTTCCAGCTTCACTATGCTGCGCGGAACCCTGAAATGATGCCACTGAAAGAAGAGGTCCAGCGCGTATGCGGGTCGACGGCAACTCTATGGTTTGACAACGGCATCGTTGGTAACGGACTTAATCTGCACGCTGTAATTGATAGATGGCGCGAGGGGCGTCACGTCTATGTGTGCGGTCCGAGTGGCCTGATCTCCGGAGTGCAGCACATTTGCCGAGAGCGTGGCTGGCCCGAGTCAAATATCCACTGCGAGTCATTTTCCGCTACGAACAGCCCAGGCGCTACACCCCTGACAGTCGAACTTCGACGATCTGGTCGAACCGTCTCCGTGTCGCCCGAACAGTCCATTCTGGAGGCTCTTTTGGACGCGGGTGTTGCGATGGATTACGACTGCCGAATCGGCGAATGCGGTAGTTGCGTCTCCAGGGTTATTGAAGGAACTCCGCTACATCGGGACTTTTGTCTTACGTCAAAGGAACGGGAGAGTGGCGACTGCCTGTGCACTTGCGTTTCGTGGGCCAAGACATCGACGCTCGTACTTGACCTATAGCAACTAGGATTTCCGATCAAGCAAAACCAATTGTTAAGCAAGGCACCAATTATGTTAACCAAAACTCCAGGCCGTTGTCCAGAAACGACAAATCCTCGCGACCTCGTCCGCGACGATCGCGTCCATCGAAGTGTCTATACAAGCGAGTCAATCTTCAACGATGAAATGGATCGCATTTTCGGAAACACCTGGCTTTATGTAGCACACGAAAGCGAGATTCCGAACGCGGGCGATTATGTCACCGCAAGTATCGGGCTCCAGCCTGTCATTGTCTCTCGTCACGGCGACGGCAGTGTCCATGTTCTGCATAATCGATGCGGGCACAGGGGAGCGATCGTATGCAACGAGGAAAAGGGAAACACCGGTCGTAGCTTCAGATGCGGATACCACGGGTGGACTTTCCGTACTAACGGTGAACTGCTTGCGGCGCCGTTGCGCAGCGGCTATCCCGATTGTTACGACCTTAAAAGTGAAACGTTCGGACTGATGCCTATTCCCAGCGAGAGCTATCGAGGGTTTATTTTTGCCCATGCGGGACGAGCCGAGTCGGCAGATTGTGTCGATCTGCAAACGCACCTTGGTCCCATGAAAGGCTGCATCGATGCCTTATGCGATCGGGCGCCTGAAGGTGAAATATCGCTGTCCGGGGGCGTACAAAAATATTATCTCCTCGGTAATTGGAAGGCCCAGATCGAGAATCTGAACGATCTTTATCATCCTCCATATTCACACGAGTCGACTACCAATAAAGCGGACGGACGACAATTCGCACGTCGCGGCGGGGACCAGCAAGGGCCGCGCATCATGGACAGCGAAGGCCAGAAGTCCTTCTGGGACAATATCAGGATTCGAGCATTCGATCGTGGTCACAGCTACTGCGGGCCGTTGAATCTAGATAACGCTGCGCCGAATGATGATGACGTCAGCCAGCGCTATCGTGCGGCGCTACTGCAAAGACATTCCGAAAGCCGTGTTGCGGAGATCCTGGTTGAACGGTTCCATAACGCGATCTTCTATCCCAATCTAAATGTCCAGCTCCTCTCGAATCACATCCGTGTCATACGGCCGATTTCTGTAGACAAGACGGAAGTGAGAGTCTACCCGGTTCGCTTGAAGGGCGCTCCTGACGAGATGTACGAGGCAGTCATCCGGTATCTCAATGTCACGCACTCTCCCGCTTCAATGATTCAAACCGATGATCTTGAAATGTTTCGCCGGATTCAAGTTGGTTTGCGGTCAACGGGCGCGGAATGGGTCGTTCTCGGTCGCGGCTTCGGCGAGGACGTCGCCGAGCAGGACGGGATGAGTTCGGTCGGAACGAGCGAGTTACCGATGCGAAACCAGTACCGTGCTTGGGCTGAATATATGGGGAAAACCGATTATGAATGATGCACAGAAGCAAAAAATTCTCGAAGATCATCTTCTGCGAGGCGAAATCGAACGATTCATCATCTATGAGGTAGCTCTTCTGGATGATCGGAAGTTTGAAGAATGGATGGCGTTGTTCGACGACGACGGCCGCTATTGGGCTCCCACGACCATTTGCCAAGATAGCCCACTTAACCAGGTGTCCATCTTTTTTGACGACAAGACCTTGATGACGCAGCGAATTAACAGACTTCGCCATGAACGAATCCATTCGCAGGCGCCCCATTCGCGTACGCTTCATTTGGTCTCGAACATCAAGATTGTCCCGGAACAGTCTTCTGAAAGCGGCTTCTGTGCACGCGCAAATTTCATAATGGTCGAGTTTCGACCTTCCGTCCCGGAAGGAGTACAGCGAGTCTTTGCCGGTGTTTACGAGTACGACCTGCGTCGCGTCCAGGACACATTCATAGTCAAAAGTAAGAAGGCCACACTTATAAATTGCGATAGTACGTTCAGCCCGCTTGCGCTGTATTTTTGATCGTACTCATCGATAGGAACTCGAAGTTAAACCCGCCAAGTTCGGGAATCGACATAATAAAATAGAACGGAGACAGAAGATGAAAAACAGTATTGATATAGAACGGGCCTCTGCGCTTTTGGGGCGCCTCGGCGCACTCCCGATTGGCCGGCCGACGTATCTGATGTTCGTCGCGATCGGCATCGCAACCATGGCGGAAGGACTCGACATTGGCGCGATGTCTGTCATCTTGCCTCGTCTGAAATCCCTCATGCAACTCGCTCCGTATCAGATCGGGATGCTTGCCGCTGCGTCTACCTTCGGAATAACACTGAGCTCATTGCCAGTGGGCCTGTTGGCCGACCGAGTAGGTCGAAAACGGATGTTGATGACTGGCTTTCTGATCTGCTCCGTTTTTACGCTGTTATCTGGACTAGCACCGAATTTTTCTGTACTCGTCGTTTTTCGATTTCTTTCCGGTATAGGGATGGCGGCAGTTTTTGTTACGCCGTATGCGCTCGTATCGGAATTTGTACCGGGCCACAAGCGTGGAAAGGTTATAACCATTGCCGAATGTTTTTTGGGACTAGGGTATCTGTTGGCGCCCGGCCTCGGCTTACTCTGTTTTCACTATTTGGCTCCGGAGGCCGCTTGGCGATTAGACCTTGTCCTCTCCGGTGCGCCCGTCATCTTCTTTCTGTTTGTTTCCCGAAATGTGCCGGAATCGCCGCGGTGGCTGGTTTCATCGGGAAGGCTGGACGAAGCCGAAGTAATCATAACGAAATTCGAACGATTGAACGCGCGCACTTCGATCAAGCTGGTCGCCCCGACCATTTTCAACGCAGAGTCCGAGCTTCGGACCGAACGGCTCTCGTTGCGCGAAACCTTTCGAGTGCTATTTGCAGCTAAACTCGCTTTGCGATGGATTTCTTTAGGATGCGGTACCTTCGGTGTGTTTGCTGTTTTTTTCGTATCTCTCGGATACCTACCGTCGCTTTTCATTGATCGCGGAATTACATTCTCCAACTCTCTTCTTTACACTTTAATCGCTACCGCGTTTCAAATTCCCGGCAAGATCACGCTTAGTTTTCTGAGCGATAAGATTGGCAGAAAGCCGACGTTTGCAGTAAGCATGGTGTGCGCGATCAGTTGCTTAAGTCTGTTCATTCTCTTCAAAGATCCAATATCTACGATCTGCTTTTCCACGCTATTTCTGTTTTTTATCGCGGGATGCGCACCCTCGTACAAGCTCTGGTATGCGGAGATATTCCCAACATCGGTTCGCACTACAGGCCAAACTCTTGTGGAGGGGTTTTTTGGACGCTTCCTTGGGGGCGTAGTATGGATTTCCGTGTTCCCTCTGATAGCACATGAGTTTGGTCAGACGGAGACTCTTATTCTTCTCACCGTAATGTTATTTGTAGTTTCCCTTCCACCGTTATTTTTCACCCCCGAAACTCGCCGGACGCGTTTGTTAAAAAATCCGGAATCGGATATCGGAACGGGATTCGAAGCAGGCGCTTTTCATAAGCATTAAAACCAGACCGGGCGATCAAATCGCCAGAGACCTCCACGCCGGGTAACGTCAGCGGCCTTAGAAGATGACTTCTTTCGTTTTTATGATCATTAAATTTGTCCGAGGTAGGTATGTCGAAACCAGATGTAAAAATTGAAAGCCTCGAAGTGATCCTGGTAGATGTCCCAACCATAAGACTGCATCGTTTATCGGTCGCGACAATGAATCAACAGACGCTGGTATTACTGTTGCTGAAAGCCGATGACGGAGTTGTCGGATTGGGTGAAGCAACCACGATCGGAGGGCTGCGATACGGCGAGGAAAGCCCGGAAAGTATCAAGACCAATATCGATGCTTATATTGCGCCATTGCTTATCGGCCGTGACGCTAATGATGTGGCCGGCAATATGCAGGCAGTCAAGTCCGCAGTGCAAGGCAATCGCTTTGCAAAATGTGCGGTTGAAACCGCACTGTTCGATGCCAGGGCGAAGCGACTCGAGATTCCTTTGAGCGACATGTTTGGCGGTCGGCTGCGTAATCGGCTGCCCGTTGCGTGGACCCTGGCAAGCGGCGATACCGCGCGCGATATTGCCGAAGCGGAACAGATGCTGGATCTGCGTCGGCATCGAATATTCAAGCTAAAAATCGGCGTCAATGAATTGACGCAGGACGTCGCGCATGTGGCCGCCATCAAGCGTGCGCTGGGCGACCGCGGCAGCGTACGGGTCGATGTCAATCAGGCCTGGAGCGAAACCGATGCGGTGCGCGGAATGGCGATGCTGATGGACGCAGGTGTCGATCTGGTCGAACAGCCGATTGCTGGCAACAACCACGCCGGCATGTTCCGTCTGCGAAACAAATGCGATATACCGCTGATGGCCGATGAAGCTCTGCATGGGCCGTCGGATGCATTCTCACTCGCAAAGCAGCACGTGATGGACGTATTTGCAGTGAAGATCGCGCAGTCCGGCGGCCTGACTGGTGCAATGCAGGTCGCTGCCATCGCAGAGTCAGCGCATGTGGAGCTATACGGCGGAACCATGCTGGAAGGCGGCGTCGGCACCATCGCTTCCGCACAAATTTTTTCCTGTTTCCCTTCGCTTGCCTGGGGCACTGAGTTGTTTGGGCCGTTGCTATTGACGCAGGAAATTCTCACGGTCCCGCTGGAATATAAAGACTTTCAACTGACTGTACCGTCCGGACCGGGGCTGGGTATTGCGCTTGATGATGAACGTATCGGGTTTTTACGCCGGGACAGAACAGTCCCAAAAGTATTTGCACTGAACTAGTTTAGAGAACGGAGGGCGTTGTGTTATTCAAAGTGGAAATGACTGTCCTGCTTCCCCCGGATATGCATCCATCCGCCGCAAGCAAACTGAAAAGCAGAGAAAAAGAGATCGCGCAGGAATTGCAACGTGCCGGAAAGTGGAGGCACCTATGGCGAGTTGCTGGCCGCTACGCCAACGTCAGCATCTTCGATGTCGACAGCAATACTGAATTGCACGATTTGCTGATGTCGCTGCCGTTGTTTCCCTACATGAAAATCGAAGTAGAACCGCTGTGCCGTCATCCGTCGTCGATACATGCTGACGAACGTTAAAAACCGACGCATACCAATAAACCAGACAGGAGATAGAAATGGACAAAAAAGTAATCGATGCCTTGTTGGCAAAAATTGAAGCGACACAAACTGACGCAGGCAGCACCCGCGTCAAGTTGATTGTCAATCGTATGTTGAAAGATCTGTTTTACATGATCGAGGATCTGGATGTACGACCTGAAGAAGTTTGGACCGCCGTCAATTATTTGACGCAGACCGGAAAATCAGGGGAATTCGGTCTGGTTGCCGCCGGTATGGGTCTGGAACATTTCCTGGATCTGCGAATGGATGAAGCTGAAGCCCGTAAAGGCATCGAAGGGGGTACTCCGCGCACTATCGAGGGTCCACTTTACGTGGCCGGTGCGCCTGAGAGCGTTGGCGAAGCACGTTTGGATAATGGCGAAGAGCCGGGCGAAGTATTATTCATGCAGGGTCGGGTTTTGGACGAACAAGGGAAACCGCTGGCGGGCGCGCTGGTCGAAGTCTGGCATGCAAATCATCTCGGTAATTATTCATATTTCGATAAGAGCCAACCAGACTTCAATCTGCGCCGTAGTATCCGTACCGATGCGCAGGGTCGTTATCGTTTTCGTAGCGTGGTGCCGCTGGGCTACAGCGTTCCATCGGGTGGCCTGACTGAGACATTGTTGAAGAAACTGGGCCGCCATGGTACCCGGCCGGCACACATCCACTTCTTTGTTACCGCCGCAGGCCATCGAAAACTGACAACGCAGATCAATATCGATGGCGATCCATACCTGTGGGACGATTTCGCATTTGCTACACGTGACGGTTTGATTCCAGCCATTGCACGTATCACTGATCCGGCTGCACTAGAAGAAAATAAAGTCGAACAACCTTTTTCATCGATCGACTTCAATTTCACGCTGCATGCAGATAAACAAGGTTTGCCACCGGCTGAAATCGTCAGACCACGGGCAAGTGTTTAGTTCAGCTCGACCGCAAAGAAAGCAACTGACGATATGCAGGGTGCAATACTAACTGGTTGGCACGTGCTGCCTCGGTTGAAACGGACGACATGAATCTTGTGGCGGATGGCGCACTCAGCCGTTGATTCAGCCAGCGTTTCGTTACCGAGTCGTCTGCTTTGGTTAAAATTGAAATCCCGACCTTGTTCATCGTAAATTCAACCGAGTGATTGCGGAGGGCGTTTCATACGCACAAGCTCCATCAGTTCTTGCCGATCCTCTGCGGAGGAGATCGCAACTGTCAGCCATTTCCCGTCAGGGTATGGATGAGCTTCATCGTAGAGTTTCACCAACTGTGGGCGCCAGGAATAACGCCGCTCCTCAAACTTCTCTCGCTCTGCCCGCCCCAGGACCACCTGGACTGAAAATTGTCTGTATTCCGGTAGAAAGGTGCAGAACGCCTTAGTCTTCTTATAGCGCAGAGTCCAACCGCGTCTCTTGCCGCCATACAGCCACTCGGGCTCGAAAACACCGGGGTAGGATATGTCTATCCAACTCTGCAGCTGCCCCCAATGCTTGAACGCTTTCGGCCCGATCCAGTCTCGAACAGTATTTTCATCGGGCGGTGCCGATTTGTCGGTGATCCTGTCGCCGATCTGAGGTAAATGTTCCATGTTTGCTTTCTTGTTGACCGTAATGGGAGCCTCAAAAGTTCGTACACTTCCGGGCTTTAGGTGGGATGAGTTTTCATCGAGTCGGCTCACGATGCTGGCCGCCCATGCGCGACGGCGCCAGCATTGGTGGCGACTGTAACCACCTCTGGAAATGTGAGTGAGGTCGGATGAATGTTCATGGTGCTTTTTATATTGGTTTCTAAATTCTGCATCATTGATGGTACGAATAGAAGGGCCAAGACTTTCCATTTTCGTGTGTACCAAGAATACGAATATGGCATCGAGAATCCGACCCGGGAATTACGGTATATATTCGCGATTTTCTCGATAAAAAATTAACCGAGGCACCATGAGAAAACCCAGGATATTCTTGCCAACGTTTGATGCTCGGATCCTGGTAAATTCTTGGCGTGCGTCAGCCGATCACCCGGCAGGCTTAGCTTTCATTCCAGGCAGCATGGATGTCGGACATCCCGTAATTTCGTCCGATAGTCTTCGTTTTTCACTATACATTTTGGCATCGCCTTCGAGGAGCATCTGATTGAAATCTACGGCTTCTCGACCGTTATATTCAACATGACCGACACTGAACCGAAGCTCGTATTCTTGACTCTGCTTTTCGTTTATGGACGAGACATTCGTTCGCAGCCGGTTTAACGTCGCCCAAGTGTCCGCTGGGCTTGAATCCAGCAGCAAAACGGCAAACTCATCCCCGCCAAGTCGCGCAATAATGTCTGTACTACGAAAAGTCTGTTTCAGCGCGCCGGCGAAGTTACGTAAAGCAAGATCTCCCTCAGCATGCCCGAACGTGTCATTAATGACCTTAAAGCCGTTCAGATCGATAAAAAGCAAGGAAGCGGGACGGTGCGTGTCCCTGCAAACATTCAGGCCGCTCTGAGCGAGTGCTTCAAACCCCCGGCGGTTTACCAGACCCGTAAGCGCATCGACAATGGCCATGTGCATTGCCGTGAGTTCATGTTCAACCATCGTCGCCAGATCTTTCATCAGCACGACGTCGTCTTGCGTCATCTCTCTGGGTACCTGGTCAACGATGCAGAGAGTCCCCAGCCGCCGGCCGTTAGCGATAAGCGGGCAGCCGGCATAGAACCTGATGTGCGGCGCCCCTATGACGAAAGGGTTGTCCGCAAACCGGACATCGTCGAGGGTATCCGGGACGATCATGATTTTGTCAGTGTGTATCGCATACGAGCAGAATGAAAGCTCGCGCGGTACCGGACTCTGTTCTTCTCCAGTGCAAGAAATGGTGTACACCATTTCTGGTGCGACCAGTGTCACCTTGGCGGTCGGTACATTGAAGACACGCTTTGCCAGACGCGTGAGCCGGTCGAAGCGCTCGTCCGGATTTGCGTTGAAAATGTTCAACGCTCGCAAGGCATCCAATTGAATCGGGGTGTCATCAAGGTACGCAATCGAGTTCATGAGGCTCTCCTTTTTATCAGTTGTCGGCCGGGGTTGGTACGAATTGATCGCTGTAACCCTAGCGTTGCCTGTTAAAAAAGAAGCCAGACATTCCTGGGTGAATTTCGAGATATTACGTCCGTTGCCTGAATTCTTCGTATCAAATTCAAACCCTTAAATTTCGTAAAGGCTTTCTCGTGCCCGGAGCATTCGTCCGAAATCATCTGCGGGCAGCGGCCGGCTGATATAAAACCCCTGTATCTGATCACAACCGTTCTCGCGAAGCAGTTCCAGTTGCTCGGCGGTTTCGAGGCCCTCTGCGATCACGTTGAGTTGCAGGCCCCGGTTCATCTGCTGTTATCCCTGTATGGAATTTACTTGCGCGCGTTTGATGTTGTGATGTGATGATTAGTTAGGAGCCTCTACATTAATCCGAGGCGCTCCCGATTTCGAGACTGGATTTTCTCAATAAACGAACAAAAAGGATCAAACAGCGGAGCTATTCATTCTTCCAAGCACCGCATTACCAGCCTTCGCGAGCGAGGCGATGCCATAGCCCCGGCGTCATTCCCATCCTGTCGGTGAACACGCACGGGAACGGGGCCATGTGTTCATGGTCGCAAACTCTTGCAGGGAATCATGACAGATACCAATAAAAAAGGGTTACGTGAAAACGTAACCCTTTTTATTATCCGAACCGACTCGCAACATTATCGGCGCAGCAAGCGCCGATAGTTTCCTGCAAGCAGGCATCGATCGAGAAAATGCCGCGTCGGCACGGCGTCCACAGCGAAAAATCCTGTGCTTATTGTCAGCCAGGGTTACAAACCGGCATAAACCATCTTCGTAAATTGTTCGCCGTTGAAAACGAAATTCCCCCATTTGGCGTCGAAGGCGGCGGTCGGCTTGGCGGCCACGATTTCATCGAGCGATTTTCCCTGTTGTTTCAAAGTCGCGACGTTGTTGCGCACCGTTACCAGCATGTCGCGGAATTCGATCAGTTGGGTGCGTGTGCCGACTGCGCCATGGCCGGGGACGACGATAGTGTGGGCCGTTGTACGGGCAACAGCCTTGTTGGCCCATTTGATTGCGCCATCGATGCTGCCGCCGTCTTCGTTATCGATATACGGATAGATGCCGTTCCAGAATGTGTCTCCCAGCGCCAATACATCCGCCTTCCTGAAATAGATCCACAAGTCGCCATCGGTATGGCCGCCGCCGAAGTTTTCCACTTCGATCCTGGTATTGTCGAAAGTAAATGTCTTTTTATCGTCGACCAGGAGCGTCGGGCGCGCGCCTTCCGGCACCGGATCGAAGGTCCAATTCCATGCATCCACATGCGTGGTCTCGGTCAAATGCTTAAAGGTATTCTTGTGCGCAACGATGGTGGCGCCGGCTGCATGCATCCACGCATTGCCGTCGGTATGATCCCAGTGCCAATGCGTATTGACCACATACTTCAGTGGCGCCGGACCGATCTTGGCGAGCGAGGCCTGCAATTTTTCCTGGGATTTGCTGATGCCCGCATCAACCAGGAATTTTCCTTCCTTGCCCGACAGAACGGTGATGTTGCCGCCGGAACCCATCAGCACGGTAATATTTCCCCGCAGCGGTTGGGCGACGATATCCATATCGGCACGGCGTAGATATCGAGACCCGGCGCCGGTATGGAAATAGTCGTCCGGAGCGGCTGCCTCGGCTGGCGAGGCCTGGCTGACGGGAGCTGCAAACGTCGCGGCAGAGGCCAGCAGGGCGCCGGCGGCAATGGAAATCGATACAAATAGCAGTTTGGAGAATACGCCGGATTTTTTTGCGGCCGTTTCGAGTGTGCATGTGCTCATTTTCATCTCCACCTTGGTTGAGCGAACCGGGTTGTTCGCCTTCGTGATGATTATGACAATGGCGTGCCGACTTGGATATCGAAGCGTGGCGGCGATTTATGCCAAACTGAGGTGCTTTTCCGCCAGCAAGCATTTGGCGCGGACGGCCGCTTTCGCGGCTGCCTTGGAACAGGGCAGCATGGCAATTCGAGCGTCGTCAAAAGCATTGTTGTTTACAAAACGACGCCATCCCGTTTTTCCACAAACCGCCGTACATGCTCGTCGGCCGGGGTCTCGACAATTTCCGCAGCCGTTCCTTCCTGCAGCAATACCCCATCCCGCAAAATCGCAATCCGATTTCCGATCCGCATCGCCTCATCCAGATCGTGCGTGATGAACACGATGGTTTTATTCAGCTTGGCTTGCAGTTGCAATAGCTGCTCCTGCATCTCGCCGCGGATCAGGGGATCGAGCGCGCTGAAGGCTTCGTCCATCAGGATAATGTCGGTGTCCAGCGCCAGGGCGCGCGCCAGTCCGACCCGCTGCCGCATGCCGCCGGACAGTTCGTCGGGATAATTTTTTTCGTAGCCGGCCAGTCCCACGCGCGCAATCCAGTCGCGCGCCGCCTGCATGGCGACGGCGCGCTTGTCCCCGCGCACCAGCAAGCCATAAGCCACGTTGTCGATCACGTTCTTGTGCGGCAGCAGGCCGAAGTTCTGGAACACCATGCTGACCTGGTTGCGCCGCAGGTCGCGCAGGCCGGCGGCGTTCAGCGCCAGCACATTCCGGCCGTCGATGAACACTTCGCCGGCCGTCGGGTCGATCAGTCGGTTGATATGCCGCACCAGCGTCGACTTTCCCGAACCGGACAAGCCCATGATCACAAAAATGCCGCCGGCCGGAATGCGCAGGCTGACGTCGTTGAGGCCGACATTGCAGTCCAGCGTTTCCAGGATCCGCGCCTTGTCGCTGCCTGCGCGCAATTGCCGTAGCGCTTCCTGCTCGCGCCGTCCGAAAATCTTGACGACATTGCGGATTTCGATCTTGGCCGGTTCGGCGGCTGCGGTTGCGCGCGTGGCTTCCATCTCAATCCTCGGTCCGCGCTTCGGTTCGCGAGCCGGTGCGCTTGAGCGCGGCGCGCTGGCGCGGCGTGAGGCCGTAGGCCTGGCTGATGCGGTCGATCACGATCGCCAGGATGACGATGGCCAGGCCGGCCTGCAATCCGGTGCCGGTGTCCAGCGTCTGGATGCCCTGCAATACATCTTCGCCCAGGCCGCGCGCGCCGATCATCGACGCGATCACCACCATGCTCAGCGCCATCATCGTGGCCTGGTTGATGCCGGCCATGATGCTCGGACGCGCCAGCGGCAATTGCACGCCGATCAGCAACTGCCAGCGCGTCGCGCCGAACGACCAGGCGGCTTCGGCGACATCGCGGTCGACTTGCCGGATGCCGAGATAGGTCAGCCGGATCAGCGGCGGCAAGGCATATACCACCGTCGCGAAAATCGCCGGCACCTTGCCCAGGCCGAACAGCATCAGGATCGGGATCAGGTAGACGAAGGTCGGCAGCGTCTGCATCACGTCCAGCACCGGCAGCAGCAATCGCCGCAACAAACGGCTGCGCGCCATCCAGATGCCGAACGGAATGCCGATGATCAAGGTCAGGACGGTGGCGACGATCACCAGCGCCAGGGTTTGCATCAGCTTGCTCCACAGGCCGAAGGTGCCGATCAGGTAGAGCATGCCGACCAGCAGCAGGCTCAGCGATATCCGGCGCGTCGCATGCCATGCCAGCAGGCCGACAGCCAGCAGCACCAGCCATGGCGGCGCGGCGCGCAGGGCGGTTTCCAGCGGCACCAGCACCCCGCCCAGCAGCGCATCGCTGACGGCGTGGAAATTGTCGCCATAAGCGGCCACCAGCGCTTCCACGCCGCGGTTGATGGCGTCCTTGAGCGAAAGCTGGAAGAAGATGTCGTTCATGTCCTGGAAGCGGCGGCGCTCAGCGCAGGCCGGCCGTGACTTTGGCGGCGACGTCGGCGGCCACCCATTGTTTCAGGATTTCCGGATGCTGTTTCAGGAAGGCCTGCGCAACTTGCCTGGCGCCGGTCTTTTGCTCGCTCATCTCCGCCAGCGTCGCATTGAGCAAGTCGAGCGGCACGCTGAATTTTTCCAGGAAGCCGCGCAATACCGGATCGCCGTCGCCGAAGGCTTTGGACACCCCGGCCCGGATCACCGCTTCCGGCGCGGCCGATCCGCAGGGTTTGGACTGATTCTTGTCCGCCAGCGTCTTGAAGCAGGCTTCGTTATAAGCCGGTTCCTGCAGCTTGATGAACTTGAAGCGGCCCATCAACGGCGTCGGCGCCCAGTAATAGAACAGCAGCGGCTTGCCGCGCCGATATTCGGAAGTGATGGCCGCATCCAGGGCCGGACCGGTGCCGGGCCGGAAATTGATGTAATCGGCGGTCAGGCCGTACGCTTTCAGCTTCTGGCTGTTGATGCCTTCGCAGGTCCAGCCGCTCGGGCAATTCAGGAAGCGGCCTTTGGACGGTTCCTCGGGGTCCTTGAATACCGCCTTGTATTTCGGCAGATCGGCGACCGATTTCAGGTCCGGTGCCAGCGGCTTGATATTGCGCACGGCATCGCCCTTGACCACGTATTCCGGCACGTACCAGCCTTCGCTGGCGCCGACGATCACCTTGCCCAGCGGGATCACCTTGCCGGCCTTGAAGGCATCGTTCCAGGCGTCGCTGCGGCCTATCCATTCCTCGGCCAGCACCTGGATGTCATTGGCGGCCAGCGCGGCTTCCATGGCGACGGTATTGCCCGGCATGCTGTCGGTCTTGCAGCCGTAGCCCAGTTCCATCACGGTGCGCATCAATTCGGTCAGCAGGGAACCGCTTTCCCAGTTCAGTCCCGCGAACTTGACCGGCTTGCCGGCCGCGCACCATGGCGAGGCCGGGCTTGCTGCGGCAGCGGGCGCGGCCATTGCCGCCGGCGCCGCCAGCATGGCGCCCGCGCAGAGGATGATGCCGGCGCAGGAAGACTTCAGTATTTTGATGAGATCGCTCATGGCTGCATCATACCTTCTCGAAACACTGGTCGTCGATATCGGCCGGCAATAAAAAAACGCATCGAACATTGGATCGATGCGCTGTTCTTTCGCAGAGAATTCAGAGGATGGCTTTTGAAGAACGGCTCAAATGTCGAACCGGGAAATGCTTTCTAGGCGCGCTCCTCCGCCAGCCGTTGTTCGCTCAGCCGCCGTTCCTCGATCCGCGCTTCGGCTTCCATCAGCATCTTCGACGGCTTGCGATGGCTCCATACGGCGGCCGCCACTGAAATCACCGAGCAGGCGATCAGTGTGGCCGCGATCGGGCTTTTCAGGAACACGGTCGGGTCGCTATTCGACAAGGTCATCGACTGCCTGAACGATTGCTCCAGCGTGTGGCCCAGGATCAGGCCGAACAGCAGTGGCGCTTTCGGGATGTCGAGCTTGCGGAAGATATAGCCGAGCACGCCGAAGCCCAGCGCCAGGTACAGATCGAAGACGTTGTTGTTGAACGAGTACACGCCGGCCGTGGCAATGCCGAGCACGATGCACAGCAGCACACCGGGCGGCACATACAGGATGCGCGCCAGCAGGCCGACCAGCGGCAGGTTCAGTACCAGCAGCATGATATTGCCGATGTACATGCTGGCGATCAGGCCCCATACCAGGTCCGGCTGCGTATGGAACAGCATCGGACCCGGCTGGATGCCGTACATGATGAAGGCGCCCATGATCACCGCGGTCGATCCCGAGCCCGGCACGCCGAGAGCGAGCAGGTGGACGAATGCGCCGCAGGTATCGGCATTGACCGCCGCTTCCGGCGCGGCGACGCCTTCGATGGCGCCATGGCCGAATTCCTCGGGACGCTTGGAGATTTTCTTTTCCAGGATGTACGACAACATGGCCGCGATGGTGCCGCCGAGGCCCGGCGCGGCGCCGCACAGGAAACCGACCGCCGTGCCGCGCAAGGCGGCCGGCCGCGCGCGTTTCCATTCGGCCCTGGTGAACCATAATTTGCCGGTCACCTTGACGACATGCAGAGTGCCGCCCATGGTGCCTTCCACCATGCGGCTGACTTCCGAAATGGCGAACAGGCCGACCACGATCACCAGGAAACTGATCCGATCCTGCAATTCGCTGATGCCCATCGTGAAGCGCGGCACGCCGGTTTGCAGATCGATGCCGATCGTGGCCAGCGCCAGCCCGATCAGCGTGGCGGTCATGCCCTTGCCGAGCGAATCGCCGGTCAAGGCGCTGACGGTGCTCAGTGCGAACAGGATCAGTGCAAAGTATTCGGTCGGCCCGAAATGCAAGGCCACCGTCGCCAACGGCGCGGCCACGAACGACAGCAGCGTGACGCCGATCATGCCGGCGATGAAGGAACTGGTCGCGGCGATCGCCAGCGTGGCGGCGGCGCGGCCCTTGCGCGCCAGCGGATAGCCGTCCAGCACCGTCATGACCGCCGCGGAATCGCCTGGCGTATTAAGCAGGATCGCGGTGACCGCGCCGCCGTACATGCAGCCGTAGTAGATGCCGGTCAGCATCATCAATGCGGTCATCGGATCCATGCCGAAAGTGACCGGGATCAGCAACGCAATACCGGCTGAAGGACCGATGCCGGGCAGATGGCTGATGACAGTGCCGATAAAAACGCCGATCAGCGTATATAAAACGTGGGTCGGTTCGATCGCCACCGAGAGTCCGTGCAAGATACCATTGAGACTGTCCACGTTGCGGCTCCGTCAGATCGCGAAAATGCCCGCTGGCAGCGGCACGTTCAACAGGTGGGTAAATATCAAATTGACCAGAAGCGCGAATCCGACCGCGGTCAGGAAGTTTGCGCGATGATGGCCGCGATGAAAATAGCTGAGCAGCGCGCCGAGGAAAACCATGGTCGAGACCAGGTAGCCGACTTCTTCGAACACGGTGTAGTAGAGCGCGGTCCAGGCCACCATCGCGACCAGAATGCCGGATTGGCGCAGGCGCTCCTTCGGCGTCGGCGGTTCGCCGGTTTCGGTTTCGGTATGCGCCGACGTTTTTTTGATTTCTGTTTTGCTGAAAGCTTCGATCAGCAGCAGCGCGCCGGCCAACAGCAGTCCGCAGCCGACCAGCGCGGGAAAGGCGCGAGGCCCCAGCGCGTCGCCCATGCGGGTGAGCGGCATTTGGTAATCCGCATATAAATAGACGAGTGCGCCGACGATGACGCAGATCGCCAGCCAGAATTCCGGTTTCAGTGTTTTCATGTCTCCTCCGGATGCGATGCGATATCGCGGGATGCCATGGTCTGCCGCGTGATGTTGCGGCGTGCGGAAGCGGTGTTTATGTTCTTGTAGCCGTCTTCCGCCGCAAGGGCGCTGCCTGTATTACTTGTCGGTCTTGTAGCGGCCTTCCTTGACAACTTCGGCGATGGTGCCGTCCGGCGCGCGGAACTTCAGTGCGCCTGTGCCTGGAGGCGAGAGGATCTCGCCGCCGTAGGCGCGAATCTTCTCGGCAGTCGCTCCCTGGTCTTCGACGGTAACGCCCCAATGATGGATCTGCGCGCCGGGACCGGACAGTTGCGCTTCATCGGCTTCTTCGCTGTCGTATTTCATCAATGTGAAGTCGATGTGGCCGTCGGTCATATGGCGCGAAATGTGTTCGCGGGTCTTCTTGGTGTCGATTTCCTTGAAACCGAATACTTCCGTGTAAAACCTGGTGGCGGCTTCCAGATCCATGACTTTGATGGCGAGGTGAACGATGCGTGACATAGTGATCTCCGATCTTGAATGAAACTGCAATGAGTAATGATGGAATGATTGCCGGCTGCTGAATTTACTGTTTGGTCAGGCCCAGTTCACCGAGCAGCGGCGTCAGGCGTGTGTTTTCGTTCTTCAGGAAAACATTGGCCTGGGCGCTGCTGCGGTAGTCTGCGCTCCACAGATTGCGTTTGAGAGCGGTGGCCCATTCAGGCGTGTCCATGGCCTTCTTGAGCACGTCGTCCCACCATGCGACCTGCGCCGGCGGCATGCCTTTCGGTCCCACCAGCACGCGCCATGTCGAGAAGTCGACGTCCAGTCCCTGCTCCTTCCATGTCGGCACATTGGCCAGCTCATCTGGCGCGCGCACGGCTTGCGGAATGCCGATCATGCGCACCTTGCCGGCCTGCGCCGGCCCGACGGCAACGCCGACCGGGGACGCGGCGACGGTGACGTGGCCGCCCATGAGCGCGGTCATGGCTTCACCGCCCGAATCGAAGAAGACGATCTTCAGCTTGTGCGGATCCTGTCCGGCGGCCTTCACCACCATGGCCGCCGCGATATGGCTTTGTCCACCCGGCGAGCTCGATACCGCCACGCCGACGCTGCCCGGATCCTTGCGCAACTGCGCGATCACGTCCTGGCCGCTCTTCAATGCCGAATCGCCGGACACCGAAAACACAATCGGTTCGCGGAACAGAACCGCCAGCGGCGTGACGTCGGCCAGGCCGATCTGGCTCAGGCCGGTGATCTGGTTGGTTACCAGCGGCAGCGCCTGCACCGTGACGTAATGGCCGTCGGCATGATGCGAGTTGATATAGGAAATGCCGACCGTGCCGCCACCGCCCGGACGGTTCAGCACGGTGATCGGCTGATCCGAGAGCTTTTCTTGCGTGATCACGTTCTGCAGCGTGCGCGCGACCAGATCCAGTCCGCCGCCCGGTGCGCTCGGCACGATGATCTGGATCGGCCGGGTAGGTTTCCAGGCGTCGGCAGCCGATGCCGGATTGGCGCCAAGCAGCGCGCCGAAGGCCAGCACGCCGCCGAGATGACTAAGCTTGATACGCATTTCTGTCTCCTGAGTTTTGGTTTTGTTATTAAGGTGAAACGGTCAAACGTGACTCATGTATCCGGATGCGTTGCGTACAGACTCTTCAGACCGACCTGAATTCCTCCTGCGTGACCGACTGGCGCTGGCTTAGCGCAAACAGCATGCGCTCCTTGCCCAGGCCGACGTGGCGAAAGCTGGTGTCATAAGAGGCCGCGGCATCGCGCGCCTTGAGCGCGTCCAGAATTTCCCGATGTTCGCGATTCGATTCCAGCAGGGCGCTGCGCTGCACCAGACCATGAGTGCGAAACAAATGGAACTCCTTGACCAGCGCCCGGTACATTTTGATCAGGCGGCCATTTTCGGTGGAGCGCACGATGAAGTCGTGGAATTCGACATTGAGCGGATAAAACTTGGTGAAATCGGCCTTTTCGGCGGCGTCTTCCATTTCGGCGACCAGGCCTTCCAGCGTGACGACGGCGGTGTCGCTCAGCTTCGGACACAGGAGCGAGGAGGCCAGGGCAATGAGTCCAGCGCGCAGATCGTAGACTTCGATCGCGTCGGCGTGGGTGAGTCGGGCCACAAACATGCCGCGATTCGGGATTTGCTGCACCAGTCCCGTTTCGGCCAGAGCCCGGCAGGCTTCGCGCACCGGACCGCGGCTGACCAGCAGTTTGTCGGCCAGGACTTGTTCGTTCAGCCGTTCGCCCGGGGCCAGATCGCCGTTCAGAATCATCTGTTCGATTTCGCGCTGCACCACGCCGGTCAAGGTGTGGGCGCGCAATTCGGTCACCGTGACCGAGGAAGGAAAGTCGCTGTTCATGGGATTGCATATTCAAACTGTTTATATTTATTGTCAACAGTTTTTTGTTTACAATTTACAATGACAAAAGTTTCACTGTCGGCGATCCTCTTTGAGGATGCTTAGCGTTTCCTATCGGGAATAAATGAAATCAGCCGAACTTGCGAATGGCGTCCAGCGCCAGGCCTGCGCCGATGCTGCCGAACAGGTCGCCTTCGACCTGTCGCGCCCCGGGCGCCAGGGCGGCGATGCGATGGCGCAGGGAATGAATGCCGCTGGAGCCGCCGGTGAAGAAGATGGAATCGATCTGGCTGGCCGCCACGCCGGCGTCGCGCAGCAGGCCGTTGACGGTCTTGTCAACCGAGGCCAGCAGATGGGCAATGCTGTGATCGAACTGGTCGCGGCGGATTTCAAGGGTCTGCGGCGGGGACAGGCGGTCCAGATTCAGTATGGCGCGGTCGGCATCGGACAGCGCGATCTTGCCGGCTTCGACCCGCATTGCGAGCCAGTGGCCGGAGCGATGTTCCACCAGGCGCAGCAGGGTGGCGAATTTGTCGCGCTCGACCACTTCGCGCGCGACGTCGCGCAACTGGGTGCGGGTGCGCGGGGTATAGAGCAGATTGATAGTGTGCCAGGTGGCCAGGTTGAAGTAATAGCTGGACGGCACTTCGCTACCGTTGCGGAGCCGGCTGCCGAGGCCCAGCAGCGGCATCACGCTGGCCAGGCTCAGGTATTTGTCGAAATCGGTGCCGCCGATGTGGACACCGCCGGTGGCCAGGATATCGTCGCGCCGGTCCGTCTTGCGCGCGCGTTCCGGCGAGAGCCGCACCAGCGTGAAGTCGGACGTGCCGCCGCCGATGTCGGCCACCAGCACCAGTTGTTCGCCTGCGATGGTGGATTCGTAGTCGAACGCGGCGGCGATCGGCTCGTATTGAAATGTGATTTCGCTGAAGCCGACCGATTGCGCGATGTCGGCCAGCGTATCTTCGGCCAGCTTGTCGGCGGCCGGATTGTCGTCGACAAAAAACACCGGCCGGCCGAACACGGCGCGATTGAATTGACGGCCCGCCGCGCGTTCGCCGCGGGTTTTCAGTTCGCCGATAAATTGCGACAGCAGTTCGCGAAACGGCAGGGCATGGCCGCCCACCGCGGTCTGCTCGTCGATCAGGCCGGAACCCAGCAGGCTCTTCAGCGAGCGCATCAGGCGGCCGTCGTAGCCGGCCAGGTAATTCGCGAGCGCGGCCCGCCCGTAGCTGAAATTATTTTCGTCCGCATTGAAGAAGACAACAGACGGCAGCGTCGGCTTGCCCTCTTCCAGCGCCAGCAGCGCCGGCTGGCCGGGACGGCTCCAGCCGACGGTGGAATTGGAGGTGCCGAAATCGATTCCGCAAGCGTCCGCCATGCGAGCTTCCCATTTGATAAAGGACGAAATGATATACAAAAGCGGGGCGGCTGTCCGTTTTGAGGCCCGTCGGCGGTGCGCGGGTGTTGCAGATTGGATTTACCTTTGCAAATTATTTTTGTCACCCGCCAAGGAATACCGATAAGGTATGTTGGCTTCGATAAATTTTAACCATAAGAAGAAATCATGAACCTGAATATCCTCAGCGCCGGAGCCGCGAAGAGTTTGGTGGACGCATTGCGGTCCTCGTTTTGCAGCGATGCCGGGGTTGGCGTCGATGGAAATTTCGGCGCTGTCGGCGCTGTTCATGAAAAGTTCCTGGCCGGCGATCCCTGCGATGTGATCGTCTTGACGCAAACCCTGATCGACGATCTGATCGAGAGCGGGCAAGTGCTCGCCGGATCGGGCGTGCCGCTGGGCACAGTGAGCACAGGCATTGCGGTACGCAGCGGCGACGTGCTGCCCGGCATCGCCGACCGCGACGCGTTGAGCGCCGCGTTGCTGGCCGCGCGCCAGATTTACGTGTCCGATGTGCAGCGTTCGACGGCCGGCATTCATTTTGCCAACGTGCTGCGCCGGCTCGGCATCCACGATCGGGTCGAGCCGCATTTGCGCTGCTTTCCGAATGGCGCCATGGCAATGGGTGAGCTGGCGAAGCAGGGCGGCAGCGCCGCCCCCGCGATCGGCTGCACCCAGATCACTGAAATTATTCATACGGACGGGGTTACACTGGTCGGTCCGTTGCCGCCGGAATTCGCGTTGTCGACGGTCTATTCGGTGGCCGTTTCCAGCAAGGCCGCGCAACCGGAATTGGCCAAACGCCTGGTTGCATTGCTAACTGGTGCACAATCACAGGTATTGCGTACAGCGGGAGGATTTGAAGCATGAGCGACAGTCTCGATAACAATAAGCCGTTCCGGGTCGCCGTCATCGCCGGCGACGGCATCGGCAAGGAAGTCATGCCCGAGGGCCTGCGCGTATTGCGCGCAGCAGCCAGGAAGTTCGCGCTGGCGATCGAATTCACCACGTTCGAGTGGGCCGATTGCGTTTATTACGAAAAGCACGGCCAGATGATGCCGGACGACTGGAAACAGCAGATCGGCGATTTCGATGCGATTTACTTCGGCGCGGTCGGCTGGCCGGCCACGGTGCCGGATCATGTGTCGCTCTGGGGTTCGCTGCTGAAATTCAGGCGCGAGTTCGACCAGTACATCAATCTGCGGCCGGTGCGCCTGTTCGAAGGCGTGCCTTGTCCGCTGGCCAATCGCAAGCCGGGCGATATCGACTTCTTCGTGGTGCGCGAAAACACCGAAGGCGAATACACCTCGATCGGCGGCACCATGTACGAAGGCACCGAGCGCGAAGTGGTGCTGCAGCAGGCGGTGTTTTCGCGCAAAGGCACCGACCGCGTCCTGAAATATGCATTCGAGCTGGCCCGGAAGCGGCGCCGCAAGCACGTGACCGTCGCGACCAAATCCAACGGCATCGCGATCAGCATGCCATGGTGGGATTCGCGCGCCGATGCCGTGGCGGCGGACTATCCCGACATCGCGATGGACAAGCAGCATATCGATATTCTGTCGGCGCGTTTCGTATTGCAGCCGAACCGTTTCGATGTGGTGGTGGCGTCGAATCTGTTCGGCGACATTCTGTCCGACCTGGGGCCCGCATGCACCGGCACCATCGGGCTGGCGCCTTCGGCGAACCTGAATCCGGAGCGCGATTTTCCGTCGCTGTTCGAGCCGGTGCACGGCTCCGCCCCGGATATCTACGGGCAGAATATCGCCAATCCGGCGGCAATGATCTGGTCCGGCGCCTTGATGCTGGACTTCGTCGGCAACGGCGAGCCGCGTTATCGCCAGGCGCACGATGCGATCGTCGGCGCGATCGAAAAGATACTGGCCGCCGGCCCGCGCACGCCGGATCTCGGCGGCCACGCGTCGACCACCGAAATGGGCCAGGCGATTGCCGAAGCGATTTAAATGCGCGGCCGGATGCGCGGCTTGATGCCGCGCCTGTCATGGCCCGATGTGGCGGCCGGGCTGTCGCTGGCCGGTTTGCTGCTGCCGGAAGCGGTGGCGTATTCCGGCATCGCCAACCTGCCGCCGCAGGCCGGCGTGATCGCGCTGTTTGCCGGCTTGGTCTGCTACGGCCTGTTCGGCGCCAGCCGCTTTGCGATGGTGTCGGCGACATCGTCCTCGGCCGCGGTGCTGGCCGCGGCCTCGCTGTCGGCGGCCGGCGGCGACAATATGCTCAGGCTTGCGCTGGGCGCCGGCGTGGTGGTGGCCAGCGGGCTGCTGTTCATGACGGCGGGATTGCTGCGCATCGGCAGCGTGTCCGACTTCATCGCCAAGCCGGTGCTGCGCGGCTTCACCTTCGGCCTTGCCATCGTGATCATTCTGACGCAGCTCGCCAATATCGTCGGCGTGCATCCGCGCCATGCCGACCTGGTCCGTTTCGTGTGGGAGCTGTTCGGCGGTTTCGCGCGCTGGAACCTGGCCGCCGCGGCAGTGGCGCTGATCGCATTATTGCTGCTGGCGCTATTGGCCCGCATGCCGCGCGTTCCGGGCGGGCTGCTGGTCATCGCGCTCGGCATCGCGGCCGGCCAATGGCTGGATCCGGCGCGGTACGGCATCGCCATGGTCGGCGCCATCGACTTGCAACTGGCGGCGCCGGCGCTGCCGTCGCTGGCTTATCCGCAATGGCTGCGCGTGGCGGAATTGAGCGTGGCGATGGCGATGATCCTGTATGCGGAATCGTATAGCGCGATCCGCGGTTTTGCGATGAAGCATGGCGACCGCGTGTCGCCGAACCGGGATCTGCTGGCGCTGGGCGCGGCCAACCTGGCGTCCGGATTGCTGCACGGCATGCCGGTCGGGGCCGGCTATTCGGCGACCTCGGCCAATGAAGCGGCGGGCGCCGTATCGCGCATGGCCGGCTGGGTCGCGGCCCTGGCGCTGCTGGCGATCGTGGCGTGCCTGCTGCCGGCGATTGCGTTGACGCCGGCGCCGGTGCTGGCGGCAGTGGTGATACATGCCGTCGGCCATACGCTGCGGCCGGCCGTGTTCCGGCCTTATTTTGCCTGGCGCCGCGATCGCCTGATTGCGATCGCGGCCGTGCTGGCGGTATTTGCCTTCGGCGTGCTGGACGGCTTGCTGGCGGCGATCGCGCTCAGCCTGGCGATGCTGCTGCGGCGCATGGCGGCGTCTTCGGTGACGACCCTGGGCCGGCTCGACGGCGGCCATCTGTTCGTCAGCCGCAAAATGCATCCGCTCGCGCAGGAAATTCCGGGCATGCTGATCCTGCGGCCCGATACCGGCCTTTTCTTCGGCAATGCCGAACGCATATTGACGCAGGTGCGCAACGATATCCTCGGCGCCGGCGATGCGGTGCGCGTGGTGATCCTGAGCCTGGAGGAGTCGCCCGACCTGGACGGCACCAGCGTGGAAGCGCTGGCCGATTTCTGCGCGTCGATCCGGAGCGAAGAGCGCGGCCGGCATCTGTTGCTGGCGCGGCTGAAGTCGCCGGCGCAGCGGGTCCTGGCCAGGGCCGCGATCCCCGGTTTGCCGCTCGATAGCCTGCGCGACCTGAGCGTGGACGACGCCGTCGGGCTTGCGAAAACGCTTTATCCGCCAAGCGAACGGTAAATTACGGTAAATGGCCTCGGATTGTTGCCTTTGTGCAGCTTCATCAAACTGTCACAGACTAAATACGCACAGAGCGTATAATGCGCCTCTACAAGTGCGAGATGCGTCCGCGGCAGTCAGTCTTTCCCTGTCCGCTCTCTGTGCAGTCCCATATGCGCAGTCCGTCTATTTGCGACCATCTCCACGCTAGCGGTTCACCTATTAGTCACTAAGACAATCCATTAAGCCATGCCTGACATACAGTCCGAAAACAGCGAGTCCCAAATCAGCGGTAGCGACATCGATACCGAACAGCAGTCCGACGCAGCCGTCACCACCGATCCAGCCGTCCGTTTTGCCGACTTCGGCCTGGCGCCGGAAATCCTGCGCGCATTGACCGACCAGGGCTACGTCCATCCGACGCCGATCCAGGAGCAGGCGATCCCGATCGTGCTGCAGGGACGGGACGTAATGGGCGCGGCGCAAACCGGCACCGGCAAGACCGCCGGCTTTTCATTGCCGATCATCCAGTTGTTGCTGGCCAAGGCCAGCAACAGCGCCTCGCCGGCACGTCACCCGGTGCGCGCCCTGATCCTCACGCCGACCCGCGAACTGGCCGACCAGGTCGCCGAGAATGTGAAAGCCTATTCGCGCCATACGCCGTTGCGCAGCACCGTGGTGTTCGGCGGCATCGACATGGCGCCGCAAACCGCCGCCTTGCGCGCCGGCGTGGAAATCGTGATTGCAACGCCGGGCCGCCTGCTGGATCACGTGCAGCAGAAGACGCTGAACCTGTCGCAAACCGAAATCCTGGTCATGGACGAAGCCGACCGCATGCTGGACATGGGCTTCCTGCCGGATTTGCAGCGCATTATCAATTTATTGCCGAAGAAGCGTCAGAATCTGATGTTTTCGGCAACATTCTCGACCGAAATCAAGCGCCTCGCCGGCAGTTTCCAGAACAATCCGGTCACGATCGAAGTGGCGCGCAGCAATGCGACCGCGGACAACGTCACCCAGACCATTTATAAAATCGACGACGGCAGCAAGGCCGACGCGGTGTCCTACATCATTCGCCAGCGCGCATTGAAACAGGTGATCGTGTTTTCGAATACCAAGATCGGCGCTTCCAAGCTGTCGCGCCATCTGGAAAACGAAGGCGTCAATGCCTCCGCGATTCACGGCGACAAATCGCAGAACGAGCGCATGGCGGCGCTGGAAGCCTTCAAGCGCGGCGAGATCGAAGTGCTGGTGGCGACCGACGTCGCCGCGCGCGGACTGGATATCGCCGAACTGCCTTGCGTGATCAATTTCGATCTGCCGTACAACGCCGAAGACTATGTGCACCGGATCGGCCGTACCGGCCGCGCTGGTGCGTCGGGCGATGCGATTTCGCTGTTCTCCGACAAGGACGAACGCCTGCTGGTCGATATCGAGAAGATGATCAAGCACAAGTTCGTGCGCAGCGAACTGAGCGGATTCGTCGCCAAGCCGCGCAGTTCTGGCGGTGGCGAGCGTGGCGATCGTGGCGAGCGCGAACGTCCGCCGCGCCGCGGCGAAGGCGATGCGCGTCCGCCACGCGGTACTGCGCCGCCTGCGTCAGCGGCAGGGCGCAGCAGCTATGCATCGCCACGCCGCGAAAAAGTGGATCCGTGGTTCAGCAAGCCTTACGAGCCGACCGTGTCGAGCCATGTCGAGGCGCCTGCGCCGGTCAATCCGTCGATCAAGCCGGGCAAGCAGAAAATGGCGGCCTTGTTGGGCGGCATGCCCAAGCGCGAAGGCTGAGCGGACCAGTCAGCGGCATCGGGATGAATAGCGGGCGGCAATGATTTTGCCGCCCGCTATTTTTTTGCCTGCGGCAAGCTGCGCAGGCGTTGCTCCCATGCCGCGATGGCCTGCGGCCAGAACGTTTGCACGCTTGCGGTCGATGCCGAAATGGCCTCGGCCAGTCCCAGGAAGCGCGCGCCGTCGCGCAATTCGCGCAAGGGATTGCCGAGATCGAGCGGCGCCGCGCCGTTTTGCTTCGACAGCTTTTCGCCGTCGCCGCCGGCCAGCAGCGGCACATGCATATAGCGCGGCGTCGGTGCGCCAAGCAGGCGCTGCAGATAGATCTGGCGCGCGGTCGAATCGATCAGGTCGGCGCCGCGCACGATGTCGGTGACGCCCTGGGCGGCGTCGTCCACCACCACGGCCAGTTGGTATGCCCAGAAGCCGTCGGCGCGTTGCAGGACGAAATCGCCGGCTTCGCGCGCCAGGTCCTGCGTCACCGGTCCGCGCCAGCGGTCGTCGAAATGGATCAGCCGCGCGGGATCGGCGGCATCCGGCACCCTGATGCGCAGGGTGCGGCCGATGCGTCCTTCTGCCACGCCGTCGCGGCACGTGCCCGGATAGATCGCGGCGCCGTCGGCGGCCAGCGGCAGGCCGATGCGCGTCACCGAATCGAGGATTTCCTTGCGCGTGCAGGCACATGGAAAAACATGCGCGGCCAATCGCTTGCAAGCGGCCCGGTAGGCGTCCTTGTGCGCGCTTTGCACCAGCACGTCGCCGTCCCATTGCATGCCCAGGCCCAGCAAGGCCTGGCGGATTGCCGCGACGGCATCGGCAACGGTGCGGGTTTCGTCGATGTCCTCGATGCGCAGCAGCCATGTCCCGCCATGCAGCCGGGCGTCCAGGTAACTGGCCATGGCCGCCACCAGCGAACCGGCGTGCAGCGGGCCGGACGGCGAGGGCGCGAAGCGGCCGACGTAGGAGCGTGCGCCGGCGCTCATGCCGGCTTGAAAGCGGGTTTGATCATGTCAGCAGGATTCTGGCGTCGTCCGGCTTTTTGCGCAATCCCCCGGCGGCGTGGGAAGATAGGCGATCGAATCCAGAACATGATGCAGGGGAGCAAGCAATGAGTACATCCGGCGAAGCGGCGGCGTTTTCCTCGGCCTGGCCCTATCCGCGCGAAGTCGCGCATCGCGGCGGCGGCACGCTGGCCCCGGAAAATACCCTGGCCGGCCTGCGCTGCGGCCTGGCGCACGGCTTTCGCGGCGTCGAATTCGACGCCATGCTGGCGCGGGACGGCGTGCCGGTGCTGATGCACGATCCCATGTTCGGCCGCACCGTCCAGGCCGCGGGCGGGGTGCGCGATTACACCGCCGAGGCCCTGGCGGCGCTGGACGCCGGCAGCTGGCTGGGCGAGCAGTTTCGCGGCGAGCCGGTCTGCACGCTGCTGCAGGCGATGCAGTTCTGCGTCGGGCAGGGGATCTGGATGAATATCGAAATCAAGCCGGCCGATCCGGCCGTGGCGGCGGAAACCGGACGCGTGGTGGCAGCGGTGACGCGCGATTTTTTTGCGGCGCAATGCCCATCCGCATCCGCGGCTTCGCTGCCGCTGTTCTCTTCCTTTTCCTTCGACGCCCTGCAGGCGGCGCAGCTGGAAGCGCCGGGCATTGCGCGCGGCTGGCTGGTCGATCGCATCGAGGACGGCTGGCAGGCGCAATTGCAGGCGCTCGGCGCGGTGGCGCTGCACACCAACCAGCGCCATCTGGACGCGGCCCAGGCCGCCGCCGTCAAGCGGGCCGGCTACGGCTTGTTCTGCTATACCGTCAACCAACCGGCGCGCGCCCGGGAGATACGACAGTGGGGCGTGGACGGCTTCTGCACGGATAGACTCGATTTGTTTCCGCAGACGCACGTATAATCGCTCTTTTGCCATAGATACCGCAGCGTCCACACTATGAAATCAGCCGAAATTCGCGACAAGTTTCTGAAATTCTTCGAATCCAAGGGCCATACCATCGTCCGCTCGTCCAGCCTGGTGCCGGGGAACGACCCGACGCTGCTGTTCACGAACTCCGGGATGGTGCAGTTCAAGGACGTGTTTCTCGGCACCGACGAACGCAACTACGTGCGCGCCACCTCCGTGCAGCGCTGCCTGCGCGCCGGCGGCAAGCATAACGACCTGGAAAACGTCGGCTACACCGCGCGCCACCATACCTTTTTCGAAATGCTCGGCAACTGGTCGTTCGGCGACTATTTCAAGCGCGATTCGCTGAAATGGGCCTGGGAACTGCTGACCCAGGTCTACGGCCTGCCGGCCGACAAGCTGTGGGCCACGGTGTACGAGACCGACGACGAAGCCTACGACATCTGGGTCAACGAAATCGGCCTGCCGAAAGAGCGCGTGGTGCGCATCGGCGACAACAAGGGCGCGCCCTATGCATCCGACAATTTCTGGCAGATGGCCGATACCGGGCCTTGCGGCCCTTGCTCCGAAATTTTCTACGACCACGGCCCCGACATCTGGGGCGGCCCGCCGGGCAGCCCGGAACAGGACGGCGATCGCTATATCGAAATCTGGAACAATGTGTTCATGCAATTCGACCGCCAGATCGACCCGGCGACCGGCGCGGCGACGCTGACGCCGCTGCCGAAGCAGTGCGTCGACACCGGCATGGGGCTGGAGCGCCTGGCGGCGGTGCTGCAGCATGTGCACAGCAATTATGAAATCGATCTGTTCCAGGTGCTGATCAAGGCCGCCGCGCGCGAGACCCGCACCAGCGACCTGGAAAACAATTCGCTCAAGGTCATTGCCGACCACATCCGCGCCTGCTCCTTCCTGATCGTCGACGGCGTGATCCCCGGCAACGAAGGCCGCGGCTATGTGCTGCGCCGGATCATCCGCCGCGCCTTGCGCCACGGCCACAAGCTGGGCCAGGCCAAGCCGTTTTTCTACAAGCTGGTCAAGGACCTGGTGGCCGAGATGGGCGCCGCCTATCCCGAGCTGCCGCCGGTGGCCGCGCGAGTCGAGCAAGTGCTGCAACAGGAAGAAGAGCGCTTCGGCGAAACGCTGGAACACGGCATGAAGATCCTGGAAAGCGCGCTGCAGGCCAAGCCGGGCAAGCTGGACGGCGAGACCGCCTTCACGCTGTACGACACCTATGGCTTTCCGCTGGACCTGACCGCCGACATCTGCCGCGAACGCAACGTGGAACTGGACGAAGCAGGCTTCGAGGCGGCGATGGAGCGCCAGCGTTCCACCGCGCGCGCGGCCGGCAAGTTCAAGAGCGCCGCGGCCGGCGTGAGCTACGACGGTCCGAAGACAAAATTCGTCGGTTACGAATCGCAAACCCATGCCGCCAAGGTCATTGCCCTGTACGTCGACGGCAACGCGGTGCAGAAAATCGATGCCGGCCAGGAAGCGATGGCGGTGCTGGACATCACGCCGTTTTACGCCGAATCGGGCGGCCAGTCGGGCGATGCCGGCGTGCTCGAAAGCAGCGGCGCCTTGTTCGAAGTCGGCGATACGCAGAAGATCCAGCCGGACGTGTTCGGCCACCATGGCGTCCTGCGCTCCGGCGCGCTGGCGGTCGGCGACCTGGTCGATGCGAAGGTGGACGGCGCATTGCATGCGCGCATCGTCCGCAACCATTCGGCCACGCACCTGATGCACAAGGCGCTGCGCGAAGTGTTGGGCTCGCATGTGTCGCAAAAGGGCTCGCTGGTCGATGCCGACAAGACCCGTTTCGATTTCAGCCACAACGCGCCGGTCACGCCGGAGCAGATCCGCCAGGTCGAGCAGATCGTCAATCGCGAAATCCTGGCCAATGCGGCCACCGAAGCCAGGTTGATGTCGTTCGACGATGCCGTCGGCGCCGGTGCGATGGCCTTGTTCGGCGAAAAATACGGCGACGAAGTGCGCGTGCTGTCGATCGGCACTTCGCGTGAATTGTGCGGCGGCACGCACGTCGGGCGCACCGGCGATATCGGCCTGTTCAAGATCGTGGCCGAAAGCGGCGTGGCTGCTGGCGTGCGGCGCATCGAAGCGGTCACCGGCGAAGGCGCGCTGGCCGTGGTGCAGGCGCTGAGCAATCGCATCAACGAAGTCGCCGCGGCGCTCAAGGCGCAGCCGGATGAAGTCGCGCAGCGCATCGCGCAGGTGCAGGAACACGTCAAGCTGCTGGAAAAGGAACTGGGCACATTGAAGTCGAAACTGGCTTCCAGCCAGGGCGACGACCTGGTATCGCATGCAGTCGACGTCAAGGGCATCAAGGTGCTGGCGGCGACGCTGGACGGCGCCGACAGCACCGCCTTGCGCGAGACCATGGACAAGCTGAAAGACAAGCTGAAGAGCGCCGCCATCGTGCTGGCCGCGGTCAAGGACGGCAAGGTCAGCCTGATCGCCGGCGTGACGCCGGATGCAGTCGGCAAGGTCAAGGCCGGCGAGCTGGTCAATTTCGTGGCGCAACAGGTTGGCGGCAAGGGCGGCGGCCGGCCAGACATGGCGCAGGCCGGCGGCACCGACGCCAGCGGCTTGCCGGCGGCATTGAAGGGCGTTGCCGACTGGGTTGCGGGGAAAATGTAGTGTCCGGCGAATCTTCCGTCGTGGTGCAGGAGCCTGACGATAATTCATTCAGGTTCTGCCCTGTTTGCGCGGCGCCGCTGGTGCGGCGCGCGGACGACGATGCCGGCAAGATTCGCCTGTCTTGTCCGCACGGCCATTGGACCCATTGGGACAATCCGCTGCCGGTGCTGGCGGCGATCGTGGAGCTGGACGGCCGCATCCTGCTGGCGCGCAACGCGGCCTGGAGCGAAGGCAAGTTCGCGCTGATCACCGGTTTCATGGAGCGCGGCGAAACGCCGGAAGAAGGCATCGCGCGCGAATTGAAGGAAGAGACCGACCTGGACGCGGGCGAAACCACATTGATCGGCGTCTACGAATTCATGCGCAAGAACGAGCTGATCATCGCCTATCACGTCAAGGCCAGCGGCGCGGTGCGGCTCTCGCCCGAATTGCTCGAATACCGCCTGGTCGAGCCGGCCGACCTGCTGCCGTGGCGGGCCGGTACCGGCTACGCGCTGGCGGACTGGATGCGCAGCCGCGGCTTGACGGTCCACTTTGTCGACAAGCTGGGCGATCCGCCGTCGCCGCAAGCACCATCTTCACAAGCACCTATTGTTCAATAGCGGTGCATTTTCCGGCGTATGAATTGCTGTGGTGCAACCCGGTGCATTTAAAACAACACCTTTTGGTGCGCTGCGATATATACCGGTTGTTTGGGAGTAGAATTCCATTACTTTCACTACCAAAATCCAATCGAATCATATGGAATTTCATAGAGAGCTTGACGCACGCGGCTTGCATTGTCCTCTTCCTATCCTGAAAACCAAGAAGGCCCTGGCAGACATGCTGAGCGGAGAAATACTGCGTGTGATGGCAACGGATACGGGTTCGGTACGCGATTTCCAGGCCTTTGCCAAGCAGACCGGCAATGCCCTGCTGGCGCAGACGGAAGAAAATCGGGAATTCATTTTCTTCATGAAGCGTAAATAATATCGCTGTATCGTTCCTGGATAAAAAAACCCGCAATGCAATATTGCGGGTTTTTTTTGTCCGTTTTCCGGAGGGCTGTTGGAAGCCGCCGGAAAGTCTTGCTGGAAACTTTGCGGCAAGCCGTGTTTATAGCTCCGGATGGAAGCTTTCGGCGCGGCTGATCGGCCAGTATTTTTCATAGACCTGATAACGATAATTACCGGTCAGCAAATCGCCGGGCTCCAGGAATTTCAGCAGCTCGGACAGCAGCCGCACTTCGTGATCGTTGATCCGGCGCACGATATGGTGCGCGCGCAGCGCCGAGGTATGCGGCAGTCCGGCCGCCTGCACCAGTTCCTGCAGCGCATGCAGCGTGGACTGGTGGAAACGGTAGACCCGTTCGGCCTTGTCCGGCACCACCAGCGCGCGGGCGCGCACCACATTCTGCGTCGCCACGCCGGTCGGGCAGCGGTCGGTGTGGCAGCTTTGCGACTGGATGCAGCCCAGCGCGAACATGAAGCCGCGGCCCGCATTGCACCAGTCGGCCCCCAGCGCCAATGTGCGCGCGATATCGAACGCCGTGATGATCTTGCCGGCGGCGCCGATTTTCACGCGATCGCGCAGTCCCGCGCCCACCAGCGTGTTGTGCACCATCAGCAGGCCTTCCTGCAGCGGCATGCCGACGTGATCGGTGAATTCCAGGGGCGCCGCGCCGGTGCCGCCTTCCGCGCCGTCGACCACAATGAAATCGGGCACGATATTGGTTTGCAGCATCGCCTTGATGATGCCGAAAAATTCCCACGGATGGCCGATGCACAACTTGATGCCGACCGGCTTGCCGCCCGATAGATTGCGCAGCTTCTCGATGAAATCGATCAGGCCCAGCGGCGTCGAGAACGAGGGATGCACCGCCGGCGAAACGCAGTCGATGCCCATCGGCACGCCGCGCGTAAGCGAAATTTCCGGCGTGATCTTGGCGGCCGGCAGAATTCCGCCATGGCCCGGCTTGGCGCCTTGCGACAGCTTGATGGTGATCATCTTGACCTGGTCGTCGCAGGCCTGTTCGGCGAATTTTTCGTCGTTGAAGCTGCCGTCGGCATTGCGGCAGCCGAAATAGCCGGACGCCACTTGCCAGATCAGGTCGCCGCCGAATTCGCGGTGATGCATCGAAATCGAGCCTTCGCCGGTGTCGTGCGCGAAGCCGCCTTTCTTGGCGCCGTGGTTCAGGGCGCGGATGGCATTGGCCGACAAGGCGCCGAAACTCATCGCGGATACATTGAAAACCGATATTTCATAAGGCTTGGGCCGGTCCGCGCCGACCTTGACGCGGAAATCGCAGCTGGCGATCATGCTCGGCGACAACGAATGCCCGATCCATTCGTAACCCTTGGATTTGACGTCGAGCTCGGTGCCGAACGGACGGCTGTCGACCTGCCCCTTGGCGCGCTGGTAGACCAGGCTGCGCTTTTTGCGGGTAAAGGGCGCGCCGTCGTTTTCGCTTTCGATGAAATATTGGCGAATTTCCGGCCGGATCGCTTCAAACAGGAACCGGAGCCGTCCCAGCAACGGGTAATTGCGCAAAATGGCGTGGGGTCGCTGCAGCAAATCGTGCAGGCCGAATACGGTCAGGAAAAGCGGCAAGACGATCCATTCCCAGGCAACCGCCCCTTGCGCGGTCAGCACGATCAACAAAAGCGTGCAGGCGGAGAGTGCCCATAACAGCCAGTAACGAATTGCGAACATAGCGATCTTTCTCGGATATGGCTAAAAATACGGCAATTGAACGACTTGCGAGTTGCGACTTGCTTGCGCGGTGGCGGATAGTGCGCAGATTCTACACGACTGGATGCCTGGTTATCCTACAAAAAATGGGATTCCGATGTGTCGTCACCCTGGATGAATGATTCGTGGCATCGATATTGCTTACAAATAAATTTATAGAAGCACTTTGTATGCATGCGCCGGAAAATTTTATGAAGAGTGTATTGAGCAGACCCCCTGGCGCAAGCCATCCGCAGCCGTTGCCGCCGCGGTCGCCGCACCTGTTGGAAACCCTGCTGGCCAATCTGGACGACATGATATATCGCTGCCATGGCGAAGACAGCCCGACCATGGACTTTGTCAGCGCAGGTTGCCACGCCTTGCTCGGCTATCATCCGCAAGATCTGATGTCGGGCCATGGTATTTCCTATCGGGAAATTACCTTTCCGGCCGACCGCGACCGCGTGCGCGACACGATCCGCCTCGGCCTGGCAAAGCGCGGGCGCTATGAAATGGAATATCGCGTGGTACGGGCCGACGGCCAGGTGCGTTGGGTGTGGGAGCGCGGCGTCGGTATTTTCGATGCGGATGGCAAGCTGGAAGCGATGGAAGGCTACGTCCAGGACATCGACGACCGCAAGCAGGCGGTGCAGGCCCTGCAAGAGGCGGAGCGGCGTTATCGCAGCATCTTCGAAAACGCGATCGAAGGCATTTTCCAGTCGACGCCGGAAGGCGGCTACCTGGCGGTCAACCCGACCCTGGCGCGCATCTACGGCTATTCCTCGCCGGAGGAACTCATCGTCGGCCTGCGCGATATCGAGCATCAGTTATACGTGGAGCCGGCGCGACGGAATGAATTCATGCGCCTGATGGTCGAGAACGGTTCGGTCAAGAATTTCGAATCGCGCATTTTCCGGCGCGACGGCCACATCATCTGGATTTCGGAAAATGCGCGCGCTGTGCGCGACGACGCCGGCAATCTTTTGTTCTATGAAGGCACGGTTGAAACCATCACCGAACGCAAGCTGTATGAAGAACAAATCCAGCATCAGGCCACGCACGACTCGCTGACCGGTTTGCCCAACCGCGGCATGCTGCACAATTACCTGCAGCGCGCGATCCAGGCCGCCACCGCCGGCAGCAGCGTGCCCGCGGTGGTGTTCGTCGATCTGGACCAGTTCAAATACATCAACGACAGTCTCGGCCATCAGGCCGGCGACAAGCTGCTCGAGACGGTTGCCCGGCGCCTGGTTGCCTGCGTGCGCGATACCGACATGGTGGCGCGCCAGGGCGGCGACGAGTTCGTCGTCGTGCTGGGCAACCAGCGCGACGAAGAGCGTATTACCGAAGTGCTGCAACGCATCCTGAATTCCGTCTCGCAGCCGTGGCTGAGGGATGGGCGGGAATTGAACATCACCTGCAGCCTGGGGATAAGCCGCTACCCGGAAGACGGCGAGGATGTCGAGACACTGCTCAAGAACGCAGACTCGGCCATGTACAAGGCGAAGGAAGCGGGACGCAACAACTTCCAGTTCTTCGCCAGCAACCTGCATGCGCAGGTGCCGAATCACCTGGATATGCTGGTCAATCTGCGCCACGCGATCGAATATCATGAATTCCAGTTGTATTACCAGCCCAAGATCAGCATGGAAAGCGGCCGCATCATCGGCGCCGAGGCCCTGATACGCTGGGACCTGGCCGATATCGGCATGGTACCGCCGGCGCATTTCATACCGTTTGCGGAACAGTCCGGCCTGATCGTGCCGATCGGCGAATGGGTGCTGCGTACCGCTTGCGCCCAGAACCGGGCATGGCAAAGCGCGGGCCTGCCGGCGATTCCGGTGGCGATCAACCTGTCGCCGCATCAGATCAACCAGGATCTGGTGGCAATGGTGCAACAGGTACTGGCAGACACCAATCTGCAGGCTTGCTGCCTGGAACTGGAAATCACCGAGAACGTCGTAATGAAGGATGCCGAAAAGATCGTGGCGATGCTCAATGTCCTGAAGACGCTGGGACTGCGAATTTCGGTCGATGATTTCGGCACGGGATATTCCAGCCTCAGTTATCTGAAGCGCTTCCCGGTCGATGCGCTGAAGATCGACCAGTCCTTTGTGCGCGACGTGGTGCATGACGCTGACAGCGCGGCAATTGTAAAGGCCGTTATTTCCCTGGCGCACATCCTGAATCTGCGGGTAATCGCCGAGGGCGTCGAAACCCGGGCGCAATGCGACTTCCTGCGAGAAAACGGCTGCGACGAAGTGCAGGGCTACTATTTCGGATGGCCGATGTCGGCGCAGGATTTCGGCAAGGTTTTGCTGCTGGACAGTCAGCGGGCCACATAGATCCTTGATGTCTCGGCCGCACAACAAATGACAATGCGCGAAATCTTTGTGCTAAACTCGCCTTCATATTCCAGATTTGGAGCGGTCTGCCATTGCATCTGCCGGACATGGATGCAAAGAGGCGGTTGCAAGGTCGAGTTTGCCATGCAACTATCCCCATGGAGACTTGCGGTAAATAGAAAAGTAAATTGCGCTGGCCTTGAACCTCAGCTTTCGCCTGAAGTTCGCTAATCTAGATTAATCAAGATCAATACGATTGCTGCCGTTGGCGGCGACACATGCGACCGCCGTGCAGGCGAATCGCAAGCTGTAAAAACGGGTCTGCCGGCCGGCCCGGATGTCGACATGATCTCCGTCCGACTTGTCCGATTTGACCGGACCTCGGCGCAGTAAACACACTGACTGACACATACCTTTGAAACGCCTTTCTACTACTACGTTGCTCAAGATCGTACATGAATACAACTGAGGCCAAGCGAGTCCTCGAGACGGCTTTGTTATGCACGCACGAACCGTTATCCCTTAACGATATCAAAAAGCTGTATGTTGCCCGCGAGGGCGAAGACAGCGAAGTCAGCACCGACGACATCAAGCTGATGCTTGAGGAACTGCGCGGCGACTGGGACGACAAAGGCATTGAAGTCGTCACCCTGTCGACCGGCTGGCGTTTCCAGAGCCGGCCCGAAATGAAGATCTACCTGGATCGCCTGAATCCGGAAAAACCGCCGAAATATTCGCGCGCGACGCTGGAAACGCTGGCGATCATCGCTTACCGCCAGCCTGTGACGCGTGGCGATATCGAGGAAATTCGCGGCGTGACGGTCAATACGCAAACCATCCGGATGCTGGAAGATCGCGGCTGGATCGAAGCCATCGGCCATCGCGACGTGCCGGGCCGGCCGGCGTTGTTCGCCACCACCAGGCGCTTTCTGGACGACCTGGGCCTGGCATCGCTGGACCAGTTGCCGCCGCTGCAGGCGGTGGGCGCCGGCAGCGAGCAGCAGGCCGAAGCCGCGGGCCTCGACCTGGGATTGGGGCTGGCCGAAGAGAATTTGCTGGCCGACCTGAACCAATTCGAAATGGGCTTGCCAACAGATGACCTGGCCGATGAAATGCCACTCGACGATGCCTCCGCCCTTCAGGACGAAGACGACATCGAAGCCGGCGCCGGCCACGACGCAAATGTAAAGACGGAAACAGCGGCCGGCGCGGATGAAGACGGCGCCGACGCCGAAGCGGAAATCGAAACGGATATGGCGATCGATGCGATCGTTGCCGAGGCCGAAGCCAATATCGAGGCCGAAGCCGGTCCCGAAGCGGACGCCGATATCCAAACCGAGACCGAAACTGAAACCGAAAACGAAGCCGCTGCCGATGCCGAAACACCGGCGCCGGCAACCACCGATTTCTCCAATGACCATACGGCGGAAGACGACGACACCGCGCCAGGTCGACATAACCACGACGTTAATAATGAACCCAATTAGTTCGAACGATCTGCCAGCGGCCGCCGACGGCGCCGCATCCGACGCCACCGCGACGGAAGGCAAAAAACCAGTCAGGAAACGCGTTGCGAAGCCGAAGACGGTAGCCGAAGCATCGGCCGCGCCCGCGGCATCGGATGCGCCGGCAGCGGCCGACGCACCGAAAAAACGTGCGCCACGCGCCAAGAAGGCGGAAGCCGCCGTAGCCGATCAGGAAACCGCCGCGCCAGCCGCGCCGAAGAAGCCGCGCAAGCCGAAAGCCGCGGCGCCGACCGCCGCCGCAATCGAAACGGCGGCGCCGACGCTGCAAGCCGAAGCGCAGCCGCAGGCCGCGCCGCCGGTCGAAAAACCGGCCAGGCCGCAGCCGAAAGCAAAACCGAAGCCGGTCGAGTCGGCGGCGTCCGACATGCCGGTGCTGGTGTCGATCACGGTGGGCGAACCGGTCAATGCGCCGCCTGTGCAATTCGATGTCAAGACAGAAGACAATAGCCGGCCGAAACCGGCCCGCCGCGGCGTACGCGGACCGCGTGCATTGCGCAACAATCGCGCGGCGCAACGCGCCGCCGAAGCCGTGCCGGGAACCTCGCCGATGGGCGTGTCGGACCAGCTGGTCGACGGCAATGTTGCGCCGGCCGTCCAGGCCGACCAGAATGGCGGCCGCAACCAGGGCCAGCCTCGTCCGCAGCGCAACGACCGCCAGCAGCAAGGGCAGCCGCGCGGCAAGAAGCAGTTCGGCAAGGGCCCGGGTAACGGCAATAATGGCAACGGCCAAGGCCAGCGCGGCAATCCTGCCGACGACGTCTTTTCGTTTGTCACATCCGATGCCTACGACAGCGCTGACGATGACAACATCGGCAACCAGATCGGCCGCAACAAGCCGGCGCGCCGCGACCTGACCGCCGAGGACGATGCGCCGAAGCTGCACAAGGTGCTGGCCGACGTCGGACTGGGTTCGCGCCGCGACATGGAAGAGCTGATCATTGCCGGCCGCGTCTCGGTCAACGGCGAGCCGGCCCATATCGGCCAGCGCATCCTGCCGACCGACCAGGTGCGCATCAACGGCAAGCTGCTGCAGCGCAAGGTCAGCAAGAAGCCGCCGCGGGTGCTGGTGTATCACAAGCCGGCGGGCGAAATCGTCAGCCATAACGATCCCGAAGGGCGGCCGTCGGTATTCGACCGGCTGCCGAACATGAAGGCGGCCAAATGGCTGGCCGTCGGCCGGCTCGATTTCAATACCGAAGGCCTGCTGCTGTTCACCAGTTCGGGCGACCTGGCCAACCGGCTGATGCATCCGCGTTACGGCATCGACCGTGAATATGCGGTGCGCACGCTGGGCGAACTGGAAGAAGGCATGCGCCAGAAGCTGTTGAGCGGGGTTGAGCTGGAAGACGGCATGGCGTCGTTTTCCAAGATCGCCGACGGCGGCGGCGAAGGCGTCAATAAATGGTATCGCGTGACGATCGGCGAAGGCCGCAATCGCGAAGTGCGCCGCATGTTCGAGGCGATCGGCCTGACCGTGTCGCGCCTGATCCGCACCCGCTACGGCATGATGACCCTGCCGAACAGCCTGAAGCGCGGCCGCTGGGAAGAATTGGAAGAAAACGCAGTGCGCGAATTGCTGGTCGCCTGCGGCATGGACAAGGCTGCCGCGGTCGGCGCGCATGCCGGCGGCAAGCCGCGCGGCGACCGCAAGGGCGGCCAGGGCATGCCCAACGGCAACCGCATCGGCGGTAATGTCAACGCCAATCCGGGCAATGCCGGTTTCGGCGGCCAGGCGCCGCGCCGCAACCAGTGGCAAGGCCAGGGTAAAGGTCAGGGCCAGGGCCAGGGTGGTCCCGGCCAGGGCAAGCAGGGCGGCAACGGCAAGCCGCGCCAGCCGGATCCCTTGCAGACCGCCTTGGGTTTCCCGGACGCGGGCCAGCGCCGCAACAACGGCCCGCGCGGACCGCGCGGCCAGTCGTCTTACGGGACGGCTACGCCGGGCTTGCCTGGCATGCAACGCCGCCGGCCTAGGTAAAACGTCGTAAATAAGCAGCAGGACGACGGCCCGGGCGCTGCTGTGCGGCACGCCCGGATTGGGCGTCGCCAGGCGCCGGGACGGGCGATACGCCGGGCTATCAATTGAATATTGCGATGCATACCGTACTCGTTTATAATGCGCAAGTTAACAGCAGGATTTAATTTTGCAATAAGCCCTGGGATGTTTCGTTGGGGCAACAAACGAAGATGGGCACTGGCCCATTTTTTTTTTGCTGAAAAGTTTGTACCGATCGTTTCCCTTATAGCCTCTCGGCGGAGTTGATGTCTTGCAATTGCCTGATTTGATTGAAAAAACTGTCGCCGGCATGGGATATGAACTGGTCGACTTCGAAAGAGCTGCGCGCGGCTTGCTGCGGGTGTTCATCGATTTCGCACCGGAGAATGCGGAGCAGGGCACGATCACGGTAGAAGATTGCGAAAAAGTGACACATCAGCTGCTGCATGTATTTACCGTCGAAAACGTTGTCTACGAGCGTCTGGAAGTTTCGTCGCCGGGGCTGGACCGTCCGCTGAAGAAACTGGCGGATTACACCAGGTTCGCGGATCGCGAGGCGATTGTGAAATTGCGGGCGACGCTGCCCGGCGCGGGCAACCGCAAGACATTCCAGGGTTTGTTGCGTACCCCGGAGAACGGCAATCTGAAGTTGGAATTTGAAACAAATGAAGGGCCGGCGGTGCTTGATTTTACGCTCGCCGATGTGGATAAGGCACATTTGGTGCCGCAAGTGGATTTTAGGAGTCGCAAAGCATGAGTCGCGAAGTTTTAGCATTGGTTGGCGCGCTGGCGCGTGAGAAAAACGTCGATGAAGAAGTGGTCTTCAGTTCGCTGGAGCATGCGCTTGCGCAGGCGACCAAGAAGCGCTACGAAGGCGAAGTCGATATTCGCGTGTCGATTAACCGCGAGACGGGCGTTTCCGAATCCTTCCGCCGCTGGCACGTGGTGCCTGACGACGCCGGCCTGCAATTGCCCGACCAGGAAGTGCTGCACTTCGAGGCGCTCGAGCAGATTCCCGACATCGAAGTCGACGACTATATCGAAGAGCCGATCGAATCGATCGACGTCGGCCGCCGCTTCGCGCAGGACACCAAGCAGGTCGTGCTGCAGCGCATCCGCGACGCCGAACGCGAACAGATCCTGGCCGATTTCCTCGAGCGCGGCGATTCGCTGGTCACCGGCACCATCAAGCGCATGGAACGCGGCGACGCGATCGTCGAATCCGGCAAGGTGGAAGCCCGCTTGCCGCGCGATCAAACGATTCCGAAAGAAAATCTGCGCATCGGCGACCGTGTGCGCGCCTATATCCAGCGCATCGAACGCAATGCGCGCGGACCGCAGGTGATCCTGTCGCGCACCGCGCCGGAATTCATCATGAAACTGTTCGAACTGGAAGTGCCGGAAATCGAACAGGGTTCGCTGGAAATCAAATCGGCCGCGCGCGACCCCGGCGTGCGCGCAAAGATCGCCGTCTATACGGCCGACAAGCGCATCGATCCGATCGGCACCTGCGTCGGCATGCGCGGCTCGCGCGTCCAGGCCGTCACCGGCGAATTGGGCGGGGAACGCGTCGACATCGTGCTGTGGTCGGAAGATCCGGCGCAATTCGTGATCGGCGCGTTGGCGCCGGCGAATGTGTCGTCGATCGTGGTCGATGAGGAAAAGCATGCGATGGATGTGGTGGTCGACGAAGAAAACCTGGCGATCGCCATCGGCCGCGGCGGTCAGAACGTGCGCCTGGCGGCGGAACTGACCGGCTGGCAGATCAACATCATGACGGCCGAAGAATCGGCCGACAAGTCGGCCCAGGAAACGGCTTATATCCGCACCTTGTTCATGGAAAAACTGGACGTCGATCAGGAAGTCGCCAATATCCTGGTCGATGAAGGTTTCGCCAGCCTGGAAGAGATCGCCTACGTGCCGATCAACGAAATGCTGGAAATCGAATCCTTCGACGAAGATACCGTCAACGAACTGCGCACCCGCGCCCGTGACGCCCTGGTCAGCGAAGCGATCGCTTCCGAAGAAGGCCTGGACGGCATGGACGAAGCGCTGGTCGGCTTCGAAGGCATGGAGCGTGTGGTGGCCGGCAAGCTGGGCCTGGCGGGCATCAAGACGCTGGATGCCTTCGCGGCCATGGCCTACGACGAATTCGGCGCCGTCCTGGCGTTGCCGGCGGACCGAGCGCGCGCATTGATTGAAAACGAATTTGCAGATGTGACAGACGATGAGATGAAACTTATCGATGCGAAATACGATGAGCATGCGAAAGCATTGCAGGCCGCTGCATGGAAATATGCGGAAGGCAAGCAGTAAGCTGATGCGCCGTATCGTTGCATCATCATCAGCCGAGTCACATAGAAAAGAGGATTGAATGGCAAGTAACAATGTAGCCCAATTTGCCACCGAGCTGAACATGCCGGCGGATTTACTGCTGACGCAGTTACGTTCCGCCGGTGTAGAGAAGAGTGCAGCCAGCGACGCCTTGTCGAAAGACGACAAGGATCGCTTGCTCGAGCATCTGCGTCGCGCGCGCGGCGCCGCACCGGACGCCGACAAGAAGAAGATTACGCTGACGCGCAAGGAAACAACCGAGATCAAGCAGGCCGACGCCACCGGCAAGTCGCGCACCATCCAGGTCGAAGTGCGCAAGAAGCGCACCTTCGTCAAGCGCGACGAACCGGCCGCGGCAGTTGAGGAAGCGCCCGCGCCGGCGCCGGTTGTGGCAGCGCCTGCCGTTCCCGTCATCGACGAAGCGGAAGTGGCGCGTCGCGCCGAGGAAGCACGCCGACAGGCCGAACTGATCGCACGCCAGGAAGCCGATCTGCGCGAAAAGCAGGAGCGCCTGGCGCAACTGGAAGCCGAGAAGCTGGCGCAAGCCAAGGCTGCCGAAAAAGCCGAGCAGGAAGCCCGCAAGGCCAGCGCCGCACAGCCGGTCACCGTGACGACGGCCGCTGCTGTCATCGACGATGCGGCCAGCGCCGCGGCCGACGAGGAAAAGCGCGCCGCCGCTGAAGCAGCCAAGAAGAAAAACGAGGCAGCCGCCAAGGACGCCGCCGAAAAGGCCGAAGTCACCGAACGCGCCCGCAAGGCGGTTGCCGACGAAGTCGCCCAGATCAAGGCGATGATGAATGCGCCGCGCAAGGCCATCAAGGCGCCGGAGCCTGTGGCGCCGGTCGTGGCCAAGACGTCCGAAGGCACGCTGCACAAGCCGGCCGACAAAAAGCCGGGCGAAAAGAAAGACGACAAGAAGCCGGTCGTGGTCGACAAGAAATCGATCAAGTCGGCGAACGTTTCTTCGACATGGCAGGACGACGCAGCCAAGAAGCGCGGCCTGGGCATCAAGACCCGCGGCAACACTGGCGGCGGCCGCGATGGCTGGCGCGCAGGTCCGAAGGGCCGCCGCGGCGGTCATCACGAAGATCGCGAAACCAATTTCCAGGCACCGACGGAAGCGGTGGTCAAGGACATCCATGTACCGGAAACCATCACCGTCGCCGAACTGGCGCACAAGATGTCGGTCAAGGCCTCCGAGGTCATCAAGCACTTGATGAAACTGGGCCAGATGGTCACTATCAACCAGGTGCTGGACCAGGAAACAGCGATGATTCTGGTCGAGGAAATGGGACACACCGCGCATGCGGCGAAGCTGGACGATCCTGAAGCCTTGCTGGAAGAGGGCGAAGAACATGCGGACGCCGAAGCATTCCCGCGCGCCCCGGTGGTAACCGTCATGGGCCACGTCGATCACGGCAAGACCTCGCTGCTGGATTACATCCGCCGCACCAAGGTGGCCTCCGGCGAAGCCGGCGGCATTACGCAGCATATCGGCGCCTATCACGTCGAAACGCCGCGCGGCATGATCACCTTCCTCGATACGCCGGGCCATGAAGCGTTTACCGCGATGCGGGCACGCGGCGCCAAGGCAACCGATATCGTGATTCTGGTGGTCGCCGCCGATGACGGCGTGATGCCGCAAACGCGCGAAGCGATCGCCCACGCCAAGGCCAGCGGCGTGCCGCTGGTGGTGGCGATCAACAAGATCGACAAGCCGGGCAGCAATCTGGACCGCGTCAAGCAGGAGCTGATCGCCGAACAGGTGGTGCCGGAAGAATACGGCGGCGAGTCGCCTTTCATCCCGGTATCGGCCAAGACCGGCGAAGGCATCGACACGCTGCTGGAAAACGTGCTGCTGCAGGCAGAAATTCTGGAATTGAAAGCGCCGACTTCCGTGCCGGCGCGCGGCCTGGTCATCGAATCCCGTCTCGACAAGGGCCGCGGTCCGGTGGCGACGATCCTGGTGCAATCCGGCACCTTGAAGCGCGGCGACGTGGTGCTGGCCGGTTCCAGTTATGGCCGCGTACGCGCCATGCTGGATGAAAACGGCAAGAGCATTGCAGAAGCCGGTCCTTCGATTCCGGTCGAAATTCAGGGCCTCACGGAAGTGCCGGTATCGGGCGAAGAAGTGCTGGTCATGTCCGACGAACGCAAGGCGCGCGAAATCGGCCTGTTCCGTCAAGGCAAGTTCCGCGACGTCAAGCTGGCCAAGCAACAGGCGGCGAAGCTGGAAAACATGTTCGAGAACATGGGCGAAGGCGAAGTCAAGAACCTGCCGATGATCATCAAGACCGACGTTCAGGGTTCCCAGGAAGCGCTGGTGCAGACCTTGCAGAAGTTGTCGAACGACGAAGTGCGGGTGCAGGTGGTGCATGCGGCCGTCGGCGGCATCAGCGAGTCCGACGTCAACCTGGCGGTGGCCGCCAAGGCCGTCATCATC
>DASYEK010000080.1:0-33227 GCA_036499085.1 Herbaspirillum sp.
CCTTCCCATCCCGAACAGGACCGTGAAACGACTTTGCGCCGATGATAGTGCTGCAACCAGTGTGAAAGTAGGTCATCGTCAGGCTGTTATTCCGAAAATCCCCCTTCTCTACCGAGATCGGGGATTTTTTTTTATGCGCGATAAACTTGCGGCGCGATGGCCCTGCAGATGCCATCGCCTGATATCTACCCCTCCAACAACCCACCTTACTGCTGATTACTTGGCGGATAAGCTTCCTGCAATGCAATGGCGCCGGTCTCAAGCAAAGACTTAAGATTGGAAATGATCTTCGGCCAGCCGGCGGATACCGCTGTGATAAGTTTCGAGGGTTCGCGCTCGATGGAATGGGTGATGGTGAGTTTGACCGCCGCTCCGCTAGGTTCCAGCTCCATCGTGCAGAGCGAATCGCCTTCGGCTTTGAGTTCAGGCTTGCTCTCATGCCGCCAACGGATCACCAGGCGCCGCGGCGGCTCGGCCTCGAGAATTTCGCCGGCGTCGGTGACTTGGCCATCACCGTGGACCATTTTCCAATTGGACCCGACAGTCCACTGGCTTTCGCAATGCACGCCGAACCAGTATCGTTTCATGAACTCAGCGTCGTCAGTCAGTGCCGACCAAAGCTTCTCCGGCGTGGTGCGGATGTAGGTGACGTAAATAAAGGTCGATCTAGTCATTGGGGTTCTCCAATCGTTGTTTTAAATCTGATAGCGCATCAAGGCGCTGCTTTTCGAACTTGGCAATCCAGCGTTCATGGATCTGCTGCAGAGGCACCGGATTGAGAAAGTGAAGCTTCTCGCGGCCGCGCCAGGTAATGGCCACCAGGTTCGCCGCCTGGAGCACGCCCAAATGTTGCGTCACCCCTTGCCGTGTCATTTCCAGGTGTTCGCATAAGTCATTCAAAGTGCGGCCGTCATGTGCGTGCAGCAAATCCAGCAGTTTGCGCCGACTGGGGTCGCCCAGAGCCTTGAACAGCAAATCCGTGTCATTGAGGTGGGTAGCCATGGAGGGGTATATGCAAGTAATTTGTTGCATGAAGTATAGGCAAGATTTTACTTGCATGTCAAATAATTCTGGATCCCCCCGCGAATGCCAAAATTTTGAAGATTGGGGAGTATGTTTCTTGCCAGGGGACATCGTTGCATATTCAATCCACGCATGCGGTAGCCCCAAAACAAAACCGGCGAAGCCTGAGAGGGCTTCACCGGTTTTTTTTATTTGCAAGGACGGTCTTGCATCTTCCAGTATTACTTTTTCATTTCATCCTTCTTCATCTCGTCTTTCTTCATACCGTCCTTGCCCATCGAATCCTTTTTCATTTCGTCCTTCTTCATGCCATCCTTGGACATGGAGTCTTTCTTCATGCCGTCCTTGCTCATGGAATCCTTGCTCATCGAGTCATGCCCCATATTGTCTTTTTTCATCGCATCCTGGGCGGCGACGCTGCCGGCGGCAAACAACATGCATGTGGAGAGAATGGCTGCAGTGAATTTTTTCATGATTTTTCCTAGAGATTTGAACTACATGGGTTGAATTACAAAGTGCTGCTGCTTGATGCTTCAGGGCTTGAGCCGATTTCGCTTCAACTGCCGCCGAACCAGTTGTACCCCTGGTCTTCCCAATAGCCGCCGGGGTAGGTATTCGTTACGTAAATAGCCTGAATGTGTTTCGGATTCTTGTAGCCAAGCTTGGTCGGCATGCGCAATTTCATCGGGAATCCGTAGCGCGCCGGCAGAATCTGGCCATCGTAGGTGAGCGCCAGCAAGGTTTGGGGATGCAGAGCAGTCGCCATGTCGATGCTAGTGTAGTAGTCGTCCGCACATTTAAACCCGACATATTTGGCAGTAAGATCGGCGCCATTCATGCGTAGGAAATCGCTGAATCGGACGCCGCCCCATTTGCCGATCGCACTCCAGCCTTCAACACAGATGTGACGCGTGACCTGGTCGGTTTGCGCCAGGGCGTGCAGGCGCGAGAGCGTCCATGGCCGCTTGTCGGAAAACAGCCCGCTCAATTCGAGCCGATAGCTTGCACCATCGATTTGGCGTACTTCGTCTTCACCATAGTAGGCGTTGAAAGGAAAGGGCCGGGTAATCATGGAATCGGGATAGGTCGGCGCCAGCTTGTTGGGATCGAACAACCAGCCTTGCACCTTGTCGTTGAAGCGCGACATTTTCATCAGCGCCTGGTCGACGCTTTCGTTGTCGCTCAAGGAGCAACCGGTCAGTAATGCCAGGCCGCCCAAGGTCAGCGAGCGTTGCAGAAATGCACGCCGCGACGGTTCGGCGACCTGACGCGCGGCATCGCGCAGCAGTTGCACGCCGTCGCTCTCACTCAAGATAATGCCGTCGGGACGTTGCGGCTTGCGGATCTTGCTCATCAACGCCCCCGGATCATGGTCAGCAAGGTACGCGGCACCAGCGCCACCATCAGCAGATGGACCGCGACGAATGCAACCAGTGCTGCCATCGCGAAGAAATGCACCCGGCGCGCGCCTTCATAACCGCCCAGCAGATCGCGCAGCAACGGGAATTGCACGGATTTCCACAACACCAGCCCGGACAGCACCAGTACCGCGATATCGAGCATGACGAACAAATAGGCAACCCGTTGCACCGTGTTATAGCGGCGCGGATCGGCATGCGTCAGCCGGCCTTTCAGGGCGTCGACGGCATCGCGCAGCAAGGCGCGCAGGGTCAAGGGAAAGAATTTTTGCCACAGGCGGCGCGTGACGATATTGCAAACCAGGTAAGCCAGGCCGTTGGCGGCCAACAGCCACATGGCCGCAAAATGCCATTGCAGCGCGCCGCCGAGCCAGCCCCCGAGCGTGATGCCGCCCGGAATCGAAAAGTCGAAGAACGGCGACGCGTCGTAAATTCGCCAGCCGCTCATTGCCATCAACACCACGGCCAGGGCATTGAGCCAATGCGTGATGCGCAGCCAGGCAGGATGAACGGTTTTGCCTGCCGTATTGCCGGCTCCGGCGTCGGACGGGGGCAACTCGCCGGAATGATGAATCGTGGATACGGGCATGGAAATACCTCTTTGTTTGTCGATGGCGCCGTGCGGTGCCGCAGGCGCTTCTGGGAGGTAATACGCAAGCAGGCCGCAATCGGTTACAGCCGCATCGAAAAATTGTTTTGTAATAAAGCGCCGGTACCTGATAAATTGCTACGCGTCGGCATGTATTTGCATGCGATGTAACCAAAAACGCGGATGCAACGAATAGATAACACAGAGCTGCTGAACGCCGCCGAACAAAAACTGCGCACCTTGCTGCTGAGCGGGTTGGCCGGCGACGCGCGGGCATATCACGATTTCCTGCAGGCCTTGTCGACGCATCTGCGCGCCTTCCTGCGCCGCCGCCTGCAACGCTGGCCGGACGAAGTCGAGGACCTGTTGCAGGAGGCGTTGCTGGCGATACATAACCAGCGCCACACTTACGATGCGAATGCGCCCCTGACGGCCTGGGTGCATGCCATCGCCAAATATAAGATGATCGACTGGCTGCGGCGGCGCGAAGGTCGGGAAATGCTGAACGATCCGTTTAGCGAAGCCACCGAGCAGGCGGCCGAGCTGTTTTCCAGCGCCGATGCCGATGCCGCCGACGCGCGGCGCGACTTGGAGCAGTTGCTGGCGCAGTTGCCCGAGCAGCAGCGCAAGACGATCGTGCATACCAAACTGGAGGGCCTGTCGGTGCGGGAGACCGCCGAATTGACAGGGATGTCGGAATCCGCGATCAAGGTCGCCGTGCATCGCGGCCTGAAAGCGTTAGCAGCAAGAATGCGTGGCAATCAATGAGAACCGATGAAAACCAATGATCTGATCGAAATGCTGGCCAGCGGACCGGTCGCCGTGGCGCCGCATGCCATACGCCGGCGCTATGCGGTGGCGCTGGGTTGGGGGCTGGCCGGCGCGATCCTGCTGATGGCCCTGGTGCTGGGCGTGCGGCCGGACCTGGCGCACGCGGCGACGTTGCCGTGGTTCTGGTTCAAGACACTGTTCGCGCTGAGCATGACGGTGCTGGCGGTCGTGGTCGGCAGCAGGCTGGCGCGCCCGGGCGCGGCGCTCCAACGCTGGCCGCTGGGGTTGGCGGCGCCGGTGCTGGTCGTCTGGCTGGTCGCCGCGCTGGTATTGGCGCAAGCGGCGCCGGAGCAGCGCGTGCCGCTGATGCTTGGCTCGACATGGAAGGTTTGCACCTTGCTGATCACGACGCTGTCGATTCCCTCGTTCGCGGCCTTGATGTGGGCGATGCGCGGACTGGCGCCGACGCATCTGCGGGCGGCCGGCGCGGTGACCGGCTTGTTGTCCGGTGCGCTGGCGGTGCTGGTATATTGCCTGCATTGCCCCGAACTGGAAGCGCCGTTTGTCGGCATCTGGTATTTGGCGGGCATGCTGATTCCGACTGCCGCCGGGGCATTACTCGGGCCGCGCCTGTTGCGCTGGTAGAAACGGAAGAATAAAAAAACCGGAGAATGGATCTCCGGTTTTTTTATGTCGAAACGCTTTCAAGGCAAATCAAAACGTTTCCCAATCCCCGCTGTTATCGTCTTTGGGCGGCGTCTGCGCATGCGGCGCGGACTGTTTCGCGGAAGGCTTCACGCGCGCCGGCGGCTGCGCTGCAACAGTCCTGGACGCTGCCGGCGCCAGCTTCGGCGCAGTCGCTGTCTTATGCACCGCAATGGCCGCTGTCGGCGGCGCGGCGTTGAGCATCGGCGCATGGCCGCCCAAGCCGTCCTTCAGGCGGAATACGCCGACCACATTGGCCAGGGTCTGCGCCTGGTCCTGCAGCGATTGCGCCGCCGCGGCGGCTTCTTCCACCAGGGCCGCATTTTGCTGCGTGACTTCATCCATCTGCGTAATTGCGCGGTTGACTTCCTCGATCCCGGTGCTTTGCTCCATGCTGGCCGAGGAAATCTCGCCCACGATATCGGTCACGCGCCTGACGCTGGAAACCACTTCCGTCATCGTCGCGCCCGCGCTTTCCACCAGCTTGCTGCCCAATCCGGCCTTCTGCACCGAGTCGTCGATCAAGGTCTTGATTTCCTTGGCCGCGGCGGCCGAGCGTTGCGCCAGGCTGCGCACTTCGGAAGCCACCACGGCAAAGCCGCGTCCCTGTTCGCCGGCGCGCGCGGCTTCCACCGCCGCATTCAGCGCCAGGATATTGGTCTGGAACGCAATGCCGTCGATCACGCCGATGATGTCGACGATCTTGCGCGCCGAGTCGTTGATCGCCTGCATGGTGTCGACCACCTGGCCGACTGCTTCGCCGCCCTGGACCGCGACTTCGGAAGCCGATACCGCCAACTGATTGGCTTGCTTGGCGTTATCCGAATTCTGCTTCACGGTAGCGGTCAACTGTTCCATGGCCGATGCCGTCTCTTCCAGCGAGCTGGCCTGTTCTTCCGTGCGGGAAGACAGATCCAGGTTGCCGCTGGCGATCTGGCTGGAGGCGGTGGCGATGGTATCGGTGCCGACACGCACTTCGCCGACGATCTTCAGCAGATTGTCGTTCATGGCCTTCAAGGATTGCATCAACTGGCCGGTTTCGTCTTCGCTATGCGCTTCGATCCTGGCGGTCAGGTCGCCGGCGGCAACCTGTTTCGCCACGCCCACGGCTTCGTTCAGCGGGCCGGAAATGACGCGCGCCACAAAGATGGCCAGCGACAGGCCGATCAGCAGGCTGGCCGCCAGCAGGCCGATAATCCAGGTTTTCGCCTTCGCCATTTCCCGGTCGGCGCCATCGTCGGATGCGACGCTGCCGTCGTTATTGATTTTGCTCAGCGCATCGAGTTGATCGACGATATCGCGATACAGCTTGGCCATCTCGCCGCGGGTCGCGACGCGCGCCTCTTCCGCGTTGCCGGCGGCGGCCAATGCAAATACCTTGTCATGCCACATCAGGAAGGCATCCACATTTTTCTGGAGTTGCGGGAAGATTTCCCGCTCGCCCGGTTCGGATATCAGTTTTTCATAGGCAGCCATGAATTTCTTGAAATCGTCGGCCTGGCCCGATGCAAGTTTCGCCTGGTCTTTTTCGTCGGAAAAAACGATGTGCGAATATTCCGCGCTACGCATGCGGGACATGGTCATCTTCAGGTCGCTCAGCACGCGCAAGGCCGGCAGCCAGTTGGTGGAGATATCGCTGGATGCCTTGTTGACCTTGATGATCTGGACAATCGACAGCGCGCCCAGGATGGCGGTAAGCGTCAATACCGCTACAAAAGACAGTATCAGTTTTTTTGCAATTTTCAGATTGTAGAACCAGTTCATGACGCATAACCCCCTATGAAAAACCTTTGACAGCACGCGCGGGCGGAGACTGGCGGCCTCCGGCAGCCTTGAATATATCAATTTCTGACAATTTTAATGAAAAATATAGTATCACATTCGAAAATGTGAAAATAAAAATGATAATAGGTGTGGAAAATGCAACAGAGAGGGTGTGCTTGCCGGAAATCAGGCGATTGGGAGTTCGATGATGGCCGTGGTGCCGCGCCGCGACTGCGATTGCAGGTTGACGATGCCGCCGTGCAGGGCGACGATTTCCCGCACCAGCGCCAGGCCCAGTCCGGTGCCCGGGACGGTGCCCGACTTGTCGGCGCGATAGAATTTTTCAAAGGCGCGTTCGCATTCCTGCGGCGTCATGCCGATGCCTTCGTCGCGCACCTTGATGCTGACGCGGCGGCCGTTGCCGCTATGATGCGCGGCCAGGTGAACCACCGATGCCGGCGATGAATACTTGACCGCGTTTTCCAGCAGATTGCGCAGCGCCAGCATCAGTTTGGCGCGGTCGCCGTCGAGCCAGGCGTCTTCGCAGACCAGCGTCGCGCTGACCCGCGTGGCGAATACGGGATCGGCCGCGACTACATCGCGGCACATGGCGCAGACATTGATGCGTTGATAGTCGAAGTCCTGGTCGGCGCGCGCTTCCAGGCGCGCCAGGTCCAATAGTTCGGAGAGGATATCGTTCAGTTTTTTGGCGCGTTCGTGCAGCAGGTCGAACACGTCTTCATGCTGGGCGCTGGTGATGCGGCCGGCCTTGAGCAATTCCGCGAAGCCCAGGATGCCGGCCATCGGCGTACGCAGTTCATGCGCGGCTGTCGAAATGAAATCGCTCTTCATCCGGTCCAGCTGCGATTGCGCGCTGACGTCGCGGATCACGGCCACGCCGCCGTTGAAGCCGCCGCGCGAATGGCGGATATGGAATTCGAAGACCGAGAGGGCGGGCCGCTCGACCATCAGCGTGACATGCTGCGGCGCCTCGTCGTGTTCGGCGTTGACCAGGATATGCTGCAGTCGCTCGATCTTGCGGGTGCGCTCGGGCGTGCGGTCGTCGCGAAAGAACAGTTCGGCGAAATCGATCGCGCGCATCGAATCCAGCGCCTCGGCGTTGAGGCCCAGCAATTGCGCCGTGACCTGGTTGCCGCGTTCGATATCGCCCTGGTCGGTAAAGATCAGCACGCCGTCCGGGATCGCCTTGAACATGCTGTTGAGGCGATCGTTCTTCTGTTGTTCCGCCTGCCTGGCATCCTGCTCGGCGGCCACCGTGCGGTACAGGCGCTGCAGCAGCCGCACGCGATGGGTCTCGGCGACCGCGATCAGCAAGGTAATGATCAGGCCCAGCGCGACCATGAAATTGCGGCGCGCGGTGAAGGGCGACATGATTTCCGCTTCGCTGAAGCCGACCACCACGGTCAGCGGATAATCGTCCAGCTTGTCGTAGCCGAACAGGCGGCGATCGCCGGGACGCAGGGCGCTGCCGAAGGCCACGCCGCTTTTGGCGGCTTGCATCGCGCGGAACAGGTTGCTGTCCGCGGCCAGGGCCGCGCGGTTGGCGGTATTGTCCATTTCATTGCTGGGGCGCACGCGAAACACCCGGTCGTCCGTGCCGACCACCGAGATCTGGCCGGCCTTGCCGATCGACAGTTCGCGGTAAAAGCGCGTGAAATAACCGGCGTCGAGTCCGATCGAGACGATCCCGCCGAAGCTGCCGTCGGGACGCGTGATGCGGCGGCTCAGGCGGATCGACGGCTTGCCGGTCACGCGGCCGATCATAGGCTGGCTGACGTAAAGCTGGTCGCTTTTATTGTCGACATGCACCCGGAAGTATTCGCGATCGCGCACATTGACCGGCGCCAGGCCGGCGTCGGTCGAGGCGCTCAGATTGCCGTCGCGGTCGATCAGCGATACCTGGAAAAATACATTCAGCTTGATCACGCCGCGCCTGGCATATTCATGCAGCGGCAATGACATGCCCTCGCTCAAGGCTTCCCGCTCGACCATGCGCGCCAGTTGATCGGCTTCGCGCAGCACGCGATTGACCTGTTCCGACAGGGCATTGGCCAGGTTCGCGGTTTCCGCGCGCAATTGCCGCACCTGCGTTTCATGGTCCCAATAGATGCCGACCGCCAGTCCGCCCCACAGCGCGGCGATCAGGGCCAGTCCGGTTGCATGCGCGCCGATCATGCGCATGGCGCGGGAAGCGACGTGCAATACGGCATGCAATGCAGCGCCGGTGCTTGCGCGCAGGCCGGCCGGCAATGTCGATGCGTTTCTGCTCACGGTGGGCGCCTAATCAATCGGAATCAGCCTGGAATTATCGGTGGCGCATGACGCTGCGCATCGGCGGTGGCGCGATGTGCAATTCTAGAGCAGTTCATGGCGGGATCGAAATAATCCCGCCTTATTGCTTGACGAAAAAAATGAAACCCATAGTTTGACATGCGGTTGATATTGCTATTAAATGATAAAAATGAAATTCTGAGGATGTCGGCAGTGAGCGATTCGAGCGCAACAAGCGGTGCATTGAGTGACGACGTGACCACGCGGGAAGCGGCGGAAATGCTGGGCGTCTCCCTGCGCACCGCGCAGTTGTGGGTGGAGCGCGGCCGCTTGCGGGCCTGGAAGACGGCGGGCGGGCATCGCCGCATCGAGCGCGCCTCGGTGGAAGCGCTGCGCGCCGGCACGCAGGAGGCGCATGCCGTTCCCGCCGTGCGCCTGCCGGCCGCCGGCCTCAAGCCGTCCGAACAGCCGTTGCGGGTGGTGGCGGTGGAAGACGACAAGACGCTGCAATCGCTGTACCGCATCGCCATCGGCGCCATGCCGTTTCCGACCGAAGTGCATCTTGCCGCCAACGGTTTCGACGGCTTGATACTGATCGGCAAGGTACAGCCCGATGTCGTCATCCTGGACTTGAATCTGCCCGGCATGGACGGCTTTCGGCTGATCCGCGAACTGGACAAGCACGAGGATTTCGATGCGCTTGAAATCGTCGTGGTGAGCGCCTTGTCGCAGGCCGAAATTCGCGATCGGGGCGATATTCCCGACACTATCGAAATCTTCACCAAGCCGCTGGCCATGTCCCAGCTCGAACTTTTCCTGTCGCGTTCGCGACGGCGTTTCCTGGACCGTGTAAGTTTTGTCTGACGGACAGATATCGTAAGCAGATGTCACAACATTCCGTAAATTTTTAGCAATGTGATCCAATGCATTGCGCTTGATTTATTTGAAATTTCATCAAACTATTGTTACAAAATAGAGATGAACTTTTAAATAAATTACGTTGTCGCGCGCATATGCAGTAAGCGATGCATGGGGGTGTCCATCGTGAGTATTCAATCGAGGCAACGCTGGCGCGGCTTCGGCGTGATGAGCGAATTCCCCATGACGTTGAAGCGGCTGTCGTTGCCATATTAATTTGTGCAGCGTGTCGCTGCCGCTTCATCTTCAGGAGATCTCATGCTTCGCTCAGAAACCCTTTTCGGCAAACGTGACAATGCAAGTCCAAATACACCATTCGGCGCCAGCGTGACGCCGCCCAGTGCTTCCGCGGCAACCCGTGCCGGCCAGCCCCAGCCGACCAGCTCGACGTCCTCGCATGCCGGCGTCTCTTCGGCGTCGTCGTCATCCTCATCGCAGCCGCAGTCCGGCGGCAATACCAGCGAAGGCAGCAAGCTGATCGTCGGCCCCAATATCAAATTCAAGGGCGAGATCTGCGATTGCGACACCCTGGTGGTGGAAGGCTCGGTCGAAGCCACGATGGATTCGCGCGTGATGCAGATCGCCGAAAAAGGCGCCTTCAAGGGTTCGGCCGGAATCGACGTGGCGGAAATCCGCGGTGACTTCGACGGCGACCTGACCGTGCGTCAAAAACTCGTGGTGTACACCACCGGCCGCGTGACCGGGAAAATCCGTTACGGCAAGCTGGTGATCGAAGAGGGCGGCCAGATCAGCGGCGACGTCCAGGTCAACGGCCGCCAGGGCGAACTGGGTGAAATCATGAACGAGAAGCCGCAGAAAGCCGCATTGGCGGGATAGGCTCGGCGCGGGATCGCGTGATGGCGTCATCGCGTCGATCGTGTTGGAAACAGGCAAGCGCCGAAATCGCAGCGATGGAATGTCGTCGAGTCGTGCGACAATAGCGCTTTTCGCCCCTTGGGTTGGGGCGGAAGCCTATCCGACCCGATCATGACGCACCCAGAATACATACTGACTCTTTCCTGTCTCGACCAGCGCGGCATCGTGCATCGCGTGTCGGGCTTTCTGGCCGAGAACGGCTGCAATATCGTCGACTCCGCGCAGTTCGGCGACGCCCAGTCGCGCCTGTTTTTCATGCGCGTGCATTTCATCGCCGACGCGCCGCAATTCAGTGAAGCGGCCTTGCGCGCCGCATTCGAACTGGTGGCCGGTTCCATGAAAATGACATGGCAGTTGCACGATGCGGCCAAGAAGCCGCGCGTGATGCTGATGGTGTCGAAAATCGGCCATTGCCTCAATGACCTGCTGTTCCGCTACAAGAGCGGCCTGTTGCCGGTGGAAATTCCGGCGATCGTCTCCAACCACACCGATTTCTACCAACTGGCCGCCAGCTACAACATTCCTTTCCATCATTTGCCGCTGGCCGCCGGCGCCTCCGAAGCCGACAAGCAGGCCCAGGAAGCGCGCGTGATGGAACTGGTCGACCGCAACGATATCGACCTGGTGGTGCTGGCGCGCTATATGCAGATACTGTCGCCGGCGATGTGCAATGCGCTGCGCGGCCGCGCCATCAACATTCATCATTCATTCCTGCCGAGCTTCAAGGGCGCCAAGCCGTATTACCAGGCGCACGACCGCGGCGTGAAACTGATCGGCGCCACCGCGCATTTCGTGACCGGCGATCTGGACGAAGGCCCGATCATCGAGCAGGATGTGGCGCGGGTCGATCATGCGATGAATCCCGAGACCTTGACCGGCATCGGGCGCGACGTGGAATGCGTGGTGCTGGCGCGTGCGGTGAAGTGGTTTTTGGAGCATCGCATTCTGCTGAACGGACACAAGACGGTCGTCTTCAAGTAGCAAGCATCGATCAAGCGCAGGGGTGCTCCAAGCGCCAAAAAACCTCCGTTCACCCTGAGTAGAGCGCTCCAAGCATCAAAAAACCTCCGTTCACCCTGAGTAGCGCAGCGTATCGAAGGGTCGCCGCCAGCGGTGAAAGTTGGCGCTGTTTTTTTTTAGTTTTTACCGACTGGGGTGATCCTTCGATACGGGCTTTGCCCTACTCAGGACGAACGGGGTTCTTTGAAATTTTCTCCCGCCAGCGACGCAAGTTTCAAGGAGCCCTGCTCACCCTGAGTAGAACGCTCCAAGCATCAAAGAACACCCGTTCGCCGTGAGTAGAGCGCTCCAAACATCAAAGAACACCCATTTGCCCTGAGTAGAGCGCTCAAAGCGTCAAAAAACCTCCGTTCGCCCTGAGTAGCGAAGCGTATCGAAGGGCCGCCGCCAGCGGTCCCGGTATCTTTAACCCAGTACGCCCTGCAGCCATTTTGAAATATCCGCGACTTCCTCCGCGCATACGGAATGCGCCATCGGGTAACTGTGCCATTGCACCTTGTAGCCCAGCGCCTGCAGCATGTCGCGCGATTGCTCGGCGCGGTCCGGCGGGACCACGTTGTCGGCCTGGCCGTGGGCCATGAAGATCGGGATGTCCTGATTGACGGCGCTACGCTCGGCGGCGACCAGGTCGCGCAGGGGCAGGTAGCCGGACAGGCACAGCAGCCCCGCCAGGCGCTGCGGATGCCGCAAGCCGGTCTGCAACGTCATTGCACTGCCCTGCGAGAAACCGGCGATCACGATACGCTCGCCGCGGATGCCGCGCTCCAGCTCGCGCGCGACCAGACGCTCGATCGCGGCCTGCGATGCGCGCAATCCGTCTTCGTCTTCCTGCCGGTCCAGGCCGAAGCCAATGATGTCATACCAGGAACGCATGCGATAACCGCCGTTCACCGTCACCGGCATCACCGGCGCGTCCGGAAACACGAAGCGGATCGCGCCGCAGCCGGCCAGGTCGAGTTCCGGCACCAGCGGCACGAAATCGGAACTGTCGGCGCCCAGGCCGTGCATCCAGATGATAGAAGCGGTCGGATTCGGCGCGGTTTCGATTTCGGTGGTGGCAAGCAGGGCGTCGTTATTCATGGGCGGCAATAAAAAAGGGTAGGAGCGGAAAGATCGGGTTCGGGATCGGGTTCGGGCCAGGACCAGGCGGGGCTCAGGCCGGCGGCCGGATCGCCGATTTTGGACGGAATGCCTTGCAGACCGCCGGATCGGTTTCGATATAGGGACCGCCGATCAGATCGATGCAATACGGCACGGCCGCGAAGATGCCGCCGACCAGTTGCTTGCCGTCGGCGTCTTTCAGGCCTTCCAGCGTTTCCTTGATCGATTTCGGCTGGCCAGGCAGGTTCAGGATCAGCGCGGCATGCCGCGCCGGGTCTTGCAGCGGCTCCGGCGACGGTTGAAGGGCGCTTTCCCTGATCACGGCGGTTTGCCGCGACAGAATCGCCGTCGGCACGAAATGCAGGCTGATCTGGCGCATCTGCTCGCCGAAGCCGGGCATTTCCTTGGTGGCGACCGCCTTGGTGGCTTCCGGGGTCACATCGCGCCGCGACGGCCCGGTGCCGCCGGTGGTCAATACCAGGTCGCAGCCCAAGGTATCCGTCAATTCGATCAAGGTCTGCTCGATCACCGGCTGTTCGTCGGCGATCAGGCGCGTTTCGACGCGGAACGGGGTGGTAATCGCCGCCGCCAGCCAGTCCGTCAGCGCGGGAATGCCCTTGTCTTCATAGACGCCGCCGGCGGCGCGGTCGGAAATCGAGACCAGGCCGATCAGCAGCGCGCGTTCAGCCTTTGTGTTCATCGTCGTCTTCGCCGGCATTGTCGGTGTCCGCGTCATCTTCGGCGGCGCTCTGCAACTCTTTGAGGATCTGGAAAATCTCGCGATAGGCCTTGGGCGGCTTGTTCTCGGCTTGCTCCTTGCGCGCATTGCGGATCAGCGTGCGCAGGTGCTGCAGATCCAGGCCCGGATGCTGCTGGAACAGTTCCGCCAGGGCGTTGTCGTCCTTGAGCAGCTTTTCGCGGCGGCGCTCCAGGGCGTGCATGGCGGCCGTATCGGCCTTGGACAGGCCGCGCCAGCTGTCGAGCATGCGCTGGATCGCCGCCAGTTCGTCTTCGTCCAGCGTGCGCATCTTCTTGCCCACGTATTGCATCTGGCGGCGCCGGCCTTCATGGTCCTTGATCTGCTGGCATTCGAGGATGGCTTCGCGCACGTCTTCCGGCATCGGGACGCGCTTGACGCGGTCGCGCGGCTCGGCGACCAGCTCTTCGCCGAGCTTTTGCAGGGCCGTCATTTCGCGTTTCAGCTGCGATTTGGAAGGGCGCTCGTATTCTTGTTCGAACTCGCTGGACTGGAAGCCGCAGGAGCCGCGGTTGGGATTTGGCATGATGGTGGCAGTAACGAAAGCTAAACGGCTGCTATCATAACTGTTTTATTCGTCAAACCGAGAATCCGAAACCATGGGCGCATCTATCAACAACACTATTTTTATCCATTCCCAGGAGCAATTACGGCAACTGGCGCAGGATGTGCTGGATTACGCGAGGCAAAAAGGCGCCTCCGACGCCGCGGTCGAATTCAGCGAAGGCAACGGTTTGTCGGTGGCGGTGCGCAAGGGCGGCATCGAAACCATCGAGCAGAACAAGGACAAGGGGATGGGCGTGACCATTTACATGGGCAGCGGCAAGCAAATCCGCCGCGGCGGAGCCAGCACCTCCGATTTTTCCAAAAAGTCGCTGCAGGATACGGTCGACGCCGCCTACAACATCGCCCGTTTCACCGCCCCCGACGATTGCGCCGGGCTGCCGGACCAGGACATGCTGGAGATGCAGCCGCGCGACCTGAAGCTGTGCACGCCGTGGCTGCTGTCGGCCGAGGAGGCGGTGGCCATCGCCCAGCGCTGCGAAGCCGCGGCTTTCGCGGTCGATCCGCGCATCACCAACAGCGAAGGCGCCAGCGTGTATGCGCAGCAATCGCATTTCATGTCGGCCAACAGCCGCGGGTTCGCTGGCGGCTATCCGTTTTCGCGGCACAGCATCTCGGTCGCGCCGATCGCCGGCAAGGGCGCCAAGATGCAGCGCGACGATTGGTATTCCTCGATGCGCGACCCGAAAAAGCTGGCCAAGCCGGAAGCCATCGGCCGTTACGCCGCCGAACGCGCCCTGGCGCGCCTGAATGCGCGCAAGTTGAGCACCCGCAAATGTCCGGTATTGTTCGAAGCGCCGCTGGCGGCCGGCTTGCTGGGCGCTTTCGTGCAGGCGGTGTCGGGCGGCGCGCTGTACCGTAAATCGACCTTTTTGCTGGACTCCCTGGGCAAGCAGGTATTCGCGCCGCATATCCAGATCGTGGAAGATCCGCATGTGGTCGGCGCGGTCGGCTCCTCGCCGTTCGACGACGAGGGCGTTCGGACCAGCAAGCGCAATGTGGTCGAGGACGGCGTGGTGCAGGGCTATTTCCTGTCGACCTACTCGGCGCGCAAGCTCGGCATGCAAACCACCGGCAACGCCGGCGGCTCGCATAACCTGACCATCAGTTCCAGCAAGACCAAACCGGCGGACAACTTCAAGGCGATGCTCAAGAAAATGGGCAGCGGCCTGCTGGTGACCGAACTGATGGGCCAGGGCGTCAACTATGTCACCGGCGATTACTCGCGCGGCGCCTCGGGCTATTGGGTCGAAAACGGCGTGATCCAGTATCCGGTCGAGGAAATCACGATCGCCGGCAACATGAAAGACATGCTGCTGCAGATCGTCGCGATCGGCAGCGATACGCTGATTCGAGGGACCAAGGAAACCGGTTCGATCCTGATTGAAAGCATGACGGTTGCGGGTGATTGATGACAATTTAACGCCCGAGGCGACCCTTCGATGCGGCCTGCGGTCTACTCAGGTCCTTCGATGCGGCCTGCGGCCTTACTCAGGATGCTCGGATTCTTTATCCTTCGATACGCTGCGCTACTCAGGATGAACGGGTATTTATGTTTTACGAAAATCATAAAAATAATCCGTTCGCCCATTAATTCATAGCTTCACAAGCATTCATCTCATGCCCCTTCACACCGACCCCGCCCACTCCAGCGGCCAAATCCTGCCTTTCCGTGAATCGCTGCTGGCGATGCTCGGCGTCTGTTTCGTCATCATGCTGGTGGCGCTGGACCAGACCGTGGTCGGCACCGCGCTGCCGACCGTGGTGGCCGAACTCAAAGGCTTCGACCTCTACGCCTGGGTCGCGACATCCTATCTGCTGACTTCCGTCATCACCGTGCCGATTTTCGGCCGGCTCGGCGATTTCTTCGGCCGCAAGCCGTTCGTGATTGCCTCGGTGATCATTTTCAGTGCGGCCTCCGCCCTGTGCGGCATGGCCGACAGCATGCTGTTCCTGGTGCTGGCGCGCGGCCTGCAGGGCATCGGCGGCGGCATGCTGGTCGGCACCGCGTTCGCCTGCGTGCCGGATCTGTTCCCGGAAGCCAAGGTACGCCTGCGCTGGCAGGTCCTGATGACCTCGGCCTACGGCATCGCGGTCGCGGTCGGCCCGTCGCTGGGCGGTTTCCTGACGCAGAACTGGGGCTGGCGCTGGGTGTTCTACGTCAATCTGCCGGTCGGGCTGCTGTCGCTGTTTTTCATCTGGCGCTTCTTTCCGCACATCCGCCATAGCGCCTCCAATGTCAAGATCCGGCTCGACTGGCCGGGCGCCTTGCTGATCGCGCTGGCGTTGGGCGGAGCGCAACTGGCGGTGGAGGAATTGCCGAAGCATGGCATGTCGCTGTTGCTGGCCGGCCTGCTGCTGTTGAGCCTGGCGTCGTTCTACGGCTTGTGGAAATGGGAGCAGCGCGCCTCGCAGCCCTTGCTGCCGATGGAAGTCTGGCGCGATCCGTCGCTGGCGCCGCTGTTCATCCTGTCGATCTGCGCCGGCTTCGCGATGTTTTCCACGCTGGTCTACGCGCCGCTGCTGTTCCAGGGCGGATTCGGCATGTCGCCGCAGGAAGCGGGGCTGCTGATCACGCCGCTGGTGGCCTGCATCACAGTGGCCAGCCTGGTCAACAGCCGGCTGGTGACGCGGGTGCCGCATCCGAACCTGATGCTGTATATCGGCTTCGCGCTGATGGCGCTGTCTTCGCTATGCATGGCGCTGATGGAGCGCACCAGTTCGAATACGTTCATGCTGGCCACCATGCTGCTGGGCGGGCTGGGTTTCGGGCTGGTGCTGCCGAACCTGACCATCTTCGCGCAGCAGACCGCGCCGCGCGCGCATCTGGGCATCGCCACCGCGCTGCTGCAATCGCTGCGCATGATCGGCGGCATGCTCGGCACGGCGGTGACCGGCACCCTGGTCAACCGCATGTATGCAAGCGGCGTGCAGCGCGCGCTGGAACTGGATAACGGACAGCAATGGCTGGACAGCTTCGGCAATCCCGAAATCCTGATGGACGCTTCGTCCCAGCAGAAGCTGCTGGCGCAGACCGCGCAAAGCGGCCATGACGGCGCAGCCATGCTCGGCGCCGCGCGCGAGGTGCTGGTCGGGGCGATTCATATGGGCATGGCGCTGGCGATCGTGCTGGCGCTGGTCGGGCTGTGGATGTCGCGGCGGGTGCCGCGGGTCAGCTTCAGTCGTCCGATGGCGCCGCCGGAGATCGTGGATTGACGCGAGCCTCTTTCACCACGGCATAGCGTTCCAGGGTGCGCTGCCGCGCCAGGCCGTGCTGCACGATCGGTTGCGGATAGTTCTCGCCCAATATCACGCCGGCCTCCCGCAATTCGTCCGCGCTCGCGTTCCAGGGCGCATGGATGCGCCGGTCGGACAGCCGCCCCAATTGCGGCAGATAGCGGCGGATGAATTTGCCGGCGCTGTCGAACTTTTCCGATTGCGTAATCGGATTGAAGATACGGAAATACGGTTGCGCATCGCAGCCCGATGACGCCGCCCATTGCCAGCCGCCGTTATTGGACGCCAGTTCGAAGTCGTTCAACTGATCGGCGAAATAGCGCTCTCCCCAACGCCAGTCGATGCCCAGGTCCTTGATCAGGAAGCTGGCGGTCACCATGCGCAGGCGGTTGTGCATGTAGCCGGTCAGGTTCAATTGGCGCATCGCGGCGTCGACCAGCGGATAACCGGTGCGGCCGTCGCACCAGGCGGCGAACAACTGCTCGGCCTGTGTGCCGCTTTCCCAGGCAATGGCGTCGTAGGCCGGCTTGAAGGCATGGCCGACGACGTGCGGATGGTGTTGCAGGATCATGGAATAGAAATCGCGCCAGATCAGTTCCGACAGCCACACCGCCGCGCCTTTGCCCGCCGCGCCCTGATACGGGCCGTCCGGTCCGCCGCGCATGCGGTCGAACGCCAGCCGCGCCAGCGCCCGGATCGACACCGTGCCGAAGCGCAGGTGCACCGACAGGTACGAGGGACCCTTGATGCCGGGATAATCGCGCGCCGTATCGTATTGGCCGATGCGCTCGGCGAAGTCGTCCAGCAGCGACAGCGCGCCGGACATGCCGGTGGCGATGCCGAGATCGGCCAGGTTGCTCTTGCCGAATCCCAGCGTTTGCAGGGACGGCATCGCGTCGGCTGCGGAGGCTTTGCCCGCGCCGGCCGGATCGATCGGCCACGGCGCGAACTTGTCCGCATGGCGCTCGACCGGATAGGCGCGCAGATAGAAATCGCCGCCGTCGTCGGCCAGCTTGCGCATCCATGCATTCCTGTAGGGCGTGAACACCGAGAACGGCTGCCCGGCCTGGTTCAATATCTCATCGCCTTCGAAAATTACCTGGTCCTTGCAATGCAGGAATTGGCGGCCGTCGGCCCGCAGCGCCTTCTCGACCCGCGCATCGCGTTCGATGGCCCGCGGCTCGTAGTCGTGATTGGCGAAGACCGCGTCGACGCCCAGCGTTGCGGCCAGCGCCGGGATGTCCTGCCACGCGGCGGCGTGGCGCACGATCAGCCCGCTTTCGTATTCGCGCAGCGCGGCGTCCAGCTCCACCACGCTTTCCAGGATGAATTCCACGCGCCGGTCATCCGTGATGCCTTCGTCGTGCAAGGCATCGAGGATGTCGCGGTCGAACACGAAGACGCAAACCACCTGTTCGCTCTGGCGCAAGGCCTGGTACAGGCCGGCATTGTCGTCAAGGCGCAGGTCGCGGCGGAACCAGAACAGGGATTTTTTGAAGGTCGGCTTCATGCGTCAGGGCGCGCGCGGCGCGTTGGATAGGGTGGCGTGAATTTTCCGGTAAGGCAGCATAATCGATTTTCCGGCCTGGAGGCAAAGCGCTTCAGGCATGTACAGGTGCGCGCGTGGCCGGCGCCGCCGTGGCGCGCAATGGCCGCGGGGACGTCCTGGCAAGCGCGGGCGGGCTTTTGAGCATGGGCGGGAAGTCGGCGAAGACGAACTCGGCATGCGGCAATTGCCGGGACGCGTAAATCACGGCCGCGGCACAGGAATGGCAGTATTCCAGCAAGGAAATGAATTCCAGATGGACCAGGGCGTTGGGATTTGCGGCCTGGGCCGCGGCGGCGCCCCTCGCGCCCGCACCCGGGCTGCTTTCGTCCATATCCCGTATCTCGTCCTGATGGTCTTCCAGGACCCGGTTCATCACCAATTGTTCGGTGTCGGGTTCACGGTCCTGTACCGTATACAACGGCGTCAGGTTCGATCGGCAAGGCAGCGGCTTGACCACCTTGCCATGCTTGTCCACATAGACATAGGCCTGGGGGTTGCGGGCCGCCCGCGACGTCAATGCGGGCCGTTTCCCGGTGCCGGACAACGCATGGTAGATAATTTTTTCGCCGCTGCGCAGCGTGGCCACGGCGATTGCGACGTTTCGTCTTGCGCCGAAGAAGTCGGCGAATATCTTGTGGATCGCCTTGAGGCGGGGATTCTCCGCGCCGGCCGGAAACCAGGACTCTTCCAGCGCCGGCCCGTCGAAAACGCCGCTGAAGTCGAGTCCTTCATAGATTTCGGAAAACAAGCCGAGCGTCCTCCTGAGCTCATGGTCCAGGAATGCCAGCACACCCACGCGGCTGGGCACGGCCGGCGCGATATAAATCCGTTCGAAATGCATATTCCGATTCAGGCTCGAATGCGGCCGTGGCGTGGAAAAAGCATCGAACAGCGAATCGCGCCATCGCCTGGTCAGCTCAGGCGACCGGGCGATGGCGCTCATCGCCAGGGACAAGGCCTGCCGGACTTCCTCCGGCGGCGGTTCGGTCGCGTCGCCTTGCGCCGATGCCGGCGCCATGCAGCGCGACAAGGCATCGGCCGCGACCGTCGAATGCTCGCCGAAACGCCGCTGGTTGGCGATCTCCTGTTGCAGCGCATCGAGCGTCAGCGCGCGGGCATCGCTGTCGCGCACGATATCGATATAGAAATTGGCATGCGCCTGCGAAATATCCACCGAAAAATTGCGCGTGCGCATCCAGTGTTCGGTGGTTTCCTGGCTGGTGAACGCCGCGATCTCGGCGGCGTCGGCGACGCTATCCATACGCACCAGGTTGACCGGCGCCCAGCCGGCATCCCGCGCGCGCGGCAGGTCGAAGCGGTAAAAAACCTGGTCCGCGATTTCCACCAGGCCCCTGGCCGGCCCCAGTTCGCTGGCCGGCAAGGACAGGAAGTCGCGCTGGATATCCGTGTGCAAACGCGAGCCGGTCAGCGATTGTTCGATGGCGGCGGGGATCTCGCTGTCGAGGCTGGAGAGGCGATATCGAATCATGGGACGCTGGTCGGGGCCATTGAAGATGACTTGCCCCGGCATGGAATGCGGCAGCGGCGCAATCGGCGGGATGCCTTGTCCGGCCGCGGCGCGCGCGCCCAGGCTTTCGTATTGGCCCAGGACGGGGCTGTCCGGACTATTCGATGCGCCGGCAGCGCGGGCGTTTGGATTGTCCTCGAAGAACAGTTGATCGATGATGGCAAGCCCGCGACGGCTGGCGAACACGCCTTGGTGCCTGTTCCGGAACATGGTCGTGGCCGGGCGCGGAATCTGGACTTCGCGTCCTTCGATCGGCGCGCTTTGGATATATGTTGTCGCCGCGGCGCTGCGGGCTTGCAGCACCTGCCATTCATTGCATTCATTGCATTCGTTGCCGCCGCCGTCGACTGCATCGACGACATCGCCGCCGTCGCCGCCGATCTGCACGGTATGCGTGGTCAGGCAGATTTTTTTCTTGCCTTCTTTCAGGGCTCGCTCTTCGCGGCAGATTGCCGCATGATCCTTTTCCCATTGAATGCGGTCGACCGACAACAGGCGAGGGTAGGCCTGGCGCAGGTCGGCCTGATAATAATTCCCGTCCAGTTCGAATGTGAAAATCCCTTGCGCTTCCATGGCAGGCGCATAGACCCCGGCGGCGCGGCTGACGCCGGGCAGCGCGAAACGCAGGATGCTTTCGCCGAATGCATTGCCGGTTGCGGTCGATGAAAAGACCGGCGTCATCGATGGAGCACTGCTGCTTTTGCGGTGGCGAATCGCGCCGGCCAGCGCCGCCGCGATCTGGTCCAGCGACGGGTCGGAGGCCAGCATCCCGCGCAAGGTCGCGGCGAATGCCGGCGGCAGGCGACGGCCCGATTCGAGCCGGTGATGATTGGCGTGCGCACCCGATGCGGCGGACTCGATGGTCGCTGCCGCACTGGTCCTGCCCAGGATGGCCGCCAGCGTTTGCGGCCGCGCGCCGGGACCATGCGCAGGCGCGGCCGGCAGGCCATCGATAAAGCCAGTGGCGGCTCGCGCCGATGCGGCCGCATCGAGATTCGCCGTCAGCAGCAGTTTTCTGATGTCGGCATGGTAAAGCTGCGGATCCCGATGCAGGCGCGCGCGGTCGTCGAGCGTCAGCTCCAGGCCGCAGCGGCGCAGATCCCTGAACAGTTGCCCGAAGTCCGTCGCGGCGAAACACGATGAAAACCGCAGCGAACGCAGCGCTGCCTTTTCCAGCGCATAGAGCACCACGTATTCGTTCGCATCGATCTGCTGCGCCACCTTCAGCAGCCGTTGCGCCAGGGACAGTTTCGTATTGCTGAAATCGGGCACCTCCACCTGGTGGCCGGGCGAAGCCTCCGCTGTATGCTTGTGGCCGTAGTCGGGGACGGACGAGTACAAGGGCTGGTCGAACTCGACGGCGGTGCAGCGCGCCGCGCCTGGCAACGTAACGCAAGCCAGGCCGGCGGCCGAAAAGTGATCCGTCAGCGTGCGCGCGATGTATTCTTGCCGAGCCTGCTTGAGGCCGATTTCCGCCGCCGCGAGCGCGATGGGCTGGATGAAGCCTTCATGGTGCGGCGAAATGACGTAGTGCCGGGTTTCACCCTTGACGGTGGCCGCGACGATGACGCCGGTCTTGGCGTGGACCCATTGCACGTCCAGGACTTGGCCGCCGGTCAGGCTTTTCTTTTCTACCATCGGCACCAGGATCTCGAATTCCTCGCCGCGCCAGTCTTCCTGCGTCTGCGCGGTACTGGCCTCCAGCGCAATGCGCAAGACTTCGGCCAGCCTGGCGTGGCGGCGCGTGGCGATGTCGGCCCGATGCGCATCGACCAGTTCCTTGAGCGGACGCAACCGAAGGCGGGTCTGGTGTTCGATGATTTCCTTGCAGCCGCTGAGATAGGCATCGTCGAAGCGCATCTCCTTGTTGCAGTCGGCCGGCCGCCATTTTGTGCAATACCAGGGAATCCTGTGACGCTCGGCGGGATCGAGCCCCAGCCTCTGCAATTCCTCCAGCGCGATGGTTTCAGGCGTGCGCGACGGGGCTTGCATGGCGGCGATGGCTTGCTCCAGGATTTCCCATTCGGCGCGCCTGGCCTTGGTCTGCGCGCCGTCCAGCAGTTCCAGCGCGCGCTGCGCGGTGCCCTCGTCGCGCAGCGCCTGGGTTTGCAAATCGATGGCGCCGCGCGCGTGCGCGAACCACAGGGCGGCGGGTATCTGCAATTGCAACAGGGCGGCGGCGAACTCCGGATTCATCTTGGCGCCGGCCATCGCGGTATCGGCCATGCGCGTCAGCTGCGGCCAGGAAAATTGCGCATGGTCGAGTCCGACCGCGTGCAGCAGGTCGATGCCGAAATGCAGCTTGGCGTAAGGCAGGCCGCCAAAGGTGACATTGAGCGGAATGTCGGTACGCGCCAGCGGCGGATGCAGCCGCGACAGGATCAGCCCCGCCGCCCAGGCGGCGGTTTCGGGCTTGAGCGGCCCGTTGCGCCGATGCTGCGCCAATTCTTCCGCCAACACTGCTTGCACCTGCGAGGCCGGGAATCCGAGCAGGGCCAGCATCATGAAATCGAAATCGCCGATGACGGCGCCGTTGGCGGCATCGTTGGGCGCGAACACCGCCAGCGCCAGTTCGGCGATACGCTCGCGGGCGAAGATCGGGTCGATGGCCTGGCCTGCCGCCGCACGGCCGCACCGGTATTCGGCCAGCAGGCAAAGCAGGCGGCGCAGCTCCGGCGTATCCGGCAGGGTGCCGGCGACAAAGGAATTCTTTGGCGCGGCCGGGCTGGCGCGAAGCAGGGACAGCAGCTGGTTGAAGTTCAGGCGGCCCGATGCGGTTGCCGGCGCATGCTCCTGCTGTTCGCTGGAAAAGGTCTCCAGTCTTTGCAGGAAGGCAGTGCGCTCGGGAAAATCGAACGTCCCGCGCGGCGCGGAACAGCTGGATTCGCCCGGCAGCGGTCGGCAGTTCGCGTGCACTTGCGCCAATGTCGCGATGAGATCGCGCGTCCGCGGCAGGCCGTTCTCCCGGCCGACGGCATAGGGATAGGGCAGCCCGCCCGCCGGCGCCGCGCGCTGGCTGCGTCTTTGATACGTTTGCAGCGGCGCGGATCTTCGCGGCGCTTGCCACCTGCCGCCGAAGCGCAGGGGAGCCAGCGGATTGCCGCCATTGGCGCGGGATACCGAACGCAGCGCCGCGCCCATGGGGGATGCAGAGACGGGCACGGCGCCGCCATTGCCGACGGCGCCGTGCGCGCCGATGGATATGGCCGAGGTAGTCGTCATGGGCGCGGCCTCACGCCAATCCGGACGGCGTCAGCCCGCTGGCGATATGCCGGCGTCCCTTCAGATGCCGTGAGGCGGCGCCGGCGGGCGGTTTCGGCCTGCCGTGGCGCAGCGGCCAGCCATTGGCATAGCCGTGTTGGCCGGCGGTCTTCGCCCGGCGCGCGCGGGAAATGCCGCGCCGGCTGCGCGAGGCGGCTTCGGCCCGGTGCGGCTTGAGATAGGCCAGCTCGATTTTGACATTGGGAAATTCCTCCAGGAGCATGGCGATGGCCTGCAAGCACATGACGCAAGGCGGCAGCATCGATACCATTTTGAGGGTAATCGCTTTATTCCCGGATTCTTGCAATTCTTCCAGAACGTGGCGGAAAGCCGTGACGATCTTGAGTTCGGCATCATGGCCTCGCCATTGTTGCGCGCCCGTCGCCTTGAAATCGGGGAAACTGCGCGAAGGGTGGTCGCCGGGGCGGTTATCGAAACGTGCGATCACCTCATCGGCATGGATGAATTTCTTGTCGGAAGCGATCGTCGGTATTTTCCCATGCGCTTTTTTTTTGGAAGTTTCCGGCTTTCCTGAAATGCTGAAAAAGATATGTTCCAGGGCGGGGATATCGTTTTCGATAAGGAATTCCTCGGCCCAGGCGAAATTCTTGCCCCAGAATTTGTGTCGCAATTTCGAAAATGCCAGGCGTTTTTCCGACGCGTCCACATGGGGCGCCAGCGAGGCCTTGTATCGGCCTGTCGCCGAGGCGGTGCCTGGAAACAGCGTGGTCAGCATCCCCAGCATTTCGTCCAGGGCCGGAGTGGCCGGATCCAGCCAATGGAGATCGAGGCGTTCGTTATCCCTGGCAACGGCTTCTGTCAGATGCTGCTGGAACTTGCGAACCTTGTCGACGTTGCCAAATTGATCCTGCAGCAATTCATTGAAGATGGACTTGATTTGCGTGAATTGGCCGATGTCGGGCGGCGGTTGCCGAAATTCGAGATAGGCATCCAGCATCTCGGCGGCGCGCAGCCGGTCCTTGCCCTGGCCGGCAATCTTCTCCAGCAAGGCCTGATACGGTTCCAGATTGTAATTCCGGTACAGGCGCAGCAGGCTGCCGGCGCCGGTATGGCTCAATTCCATGGAAAAGGTCTTGGACGTGCGGCGGTCTTGCGCGGCCAGGCTTTCGATCTGGAAACGCTGGTAGGCATCGATCTCGGCAGCCGTGGCTTCGGCCAGGGCCACCGTGCCGTCGCCGGCCCCCTCGGGGAAATCGACGCGGATATATTCATCGTCGAAACGGATCATGCCATGATGGCCGTCCGGCGCCAGGTAACTGCCGTAGGCTGCGCGGATCGTGCATTTGTGGACGCCGTTTTCAAGTTCGAATTCGATGCGCTTCAGGCTTTCCGAGGCGCGGCCGGAAACGATTTTGCCCATGGCCGGCCATTGCGCGTCGGGCGCTTCGAGCGCGTATTTCGGGTAGCTGGTGTCGATCGCCTTGGCCCGCAATCCCTTGGGCGTCGCCTGCATGAGATAGGCGTCGCGCAGGGTCAGCAGGATCTGCAGCGTCGAGCCGCCGACCATGCGCGGGACAGGATAGCCTTCGACGGTCGGGACCATGAACGTCTTGCGTTTCGTCGCGGGGTCGATTTGACAGAGCCGGGTCTGGCTCTTGCCGGCATCGAAGCGATAGCCGGTTCCCAGCGCCGCTTGCTCACGGGAGCGGGTAGGCAGCATTTCCACCGACAGGCAGGCGTTGCCGAGCCCGCGCCTGGTCCTGCAACGGCCCAGCAACCCCTCGGCTTTTTCGAGCACGTGCGGTCGCTTGCCGGGATCGGCATTGTAGGCATAGATGACGTCGTTGATCTCGTAGTAATCGAAGTCGTCGCCGAGCGCGTTATAGGGCGCCTGGTATTTGAGATACGGCCTGGGCTGGACCTTGGCGCCGTGCGGCAGCGTGAAGCGACGAAATCGGCCGCCGGCGTCCGACGATAGCTTGCCTTCGTATTGCGTTCGCAATACCGTGCGGCCCTGCCTTTGCAATTTCTTGAACCGGCGCGCCGCATGCCGCGTGTGCGGATTGCGATACAGCATCTTGCGCAGTTTCCTGGCGCGGGCGTCTTCAAGCAGACGCTGCGCCAGCGAGCCCAGTTTGCGCGCCTGGCCGAACGCTTCATACGTCAGCACCACGCCGGGATCGCCGAATTCCAGCAAATCCTGGCCCAGCTTGCGCGCGAATCTGCCGCCGATTTTCGCCAGTTCCGGCTGTACGCGCGTGCCGAGCGCGCCGGCGGCGCGCAGCAAGCCTTGCTGGACCAGGATCTTGCCGAATTCGCGGGTGGCGACGTAGGCGGACGCCTTGGTCGCCGTGCCGGCCAGCGCCATCCCGAATTGTCCGAAACGGCCGATCAGCGGCATCACCGCGGCGGCGGTATCGATGCATGGCAGGATCGCCTCTTCATAGTCGCCATCGTTCACGGCGCTGGCGCAGTCGTAGCCCGGAATCAGGCCCAGCAGGAAATTCTGTATGCCTTCCAGCGTTTCCTGGTGGCCGGTGGTTTCATAGCCGAAATCATGCACTTCCTCGCGGATGAGCGACGCCATCTGCCGCGCCGTTTTCTCGAAACAGCCGGCGGCATCGTGCGCCGGGCAGGCCGCCAGCTGGCGCACGCTGGCGCTGGTGGTCAGCGCATCGTCGACGGTTTCGGCCAGCGCCGCCGGCTCGAAGAAGGTGTTCCGGTGCTGTTGGATATAGGCGCCGATATCGCCCTTGGGCGGCTGCACCCGGCGCACGATGGCGGCGTTGTCGTCGGCCAGCGAAATCAGGTAGTAGCGGCGCTCCTTGCCGTTTTCCGCCAGGAACAACAGGCCTTTGCCGCCGGCCAGGCTGACATCCTTGGTCACGGAAGGATCGCCGCTGAAAGTCGGCGCGACGTGGGCAATCCGCTTGGTGGCCGTCATCTTCGCTTGCAGCAGGACGTGGGGATTTTCGCGCAGGAAGCGGTATTCCTTGGGCGGCAGCTCTTCCACGGCGTACCACAGCAGCACCGCCAGCGCGCTTTGGTATTTTTGGTGCCAGGCGGTGAATTCGGTCTCGTAGGCCTGGTCCAGGTCGGGCAGCGTATCGCGGGCGTCGAAGGTCTGCCGGTCGCGCAGGCTGTCGATGCAGCCGTTCATATAGAACTTCACGGGGGTGTCGCGCTGGCCCGCGCAGAGGTCGACGCCGAGCTGCGGCGCGATGTCGGCAAAGGGATCGATGCCGTTTTCCCGCAGCAGCCGTTCCGCGATTTTCGAGCGCATGGGCGGCGCCGCCTTGAGGTTGGCGATGGCTTCCTGCAACGGCGCGAATTGCCAGAGCCGCCGTGCGGTCTGCAGATCCTCCAGGGCTTGCAGCGCGATCGCGTAGTCCTCGGCCGTGAGCGATTCGCGCAGGTCGATCAGGTGCGTTTTCTCTGCCAGGTTGTATTTGGCGTGCGCATACAGCAGCGCGGCGTCGCGCTGGAGAATGGCGACATCGGCGGAGGGTATGCCGTCCTCGGCCAGCGATTCGCGCACCGAAGTGGCGGTGTCGCTGATTTCCTTCAGGTCCCAGTGCGGGTTGTACAGGTTCGCGCTCCGGATGACATCGATATCGGCTTTCAGCGCGCAGTATTGACCGCCGCCGTACCAGAACGCTTCCAGCTTGGGACTGAGCATTTCGGGATCGAATCGCTGCAACAGCTGGCAGGCCAGCCAATGCGCGGCGCCGGGCGTTTTGTCCAGGGCGGGAAATTTGGCCAGCAGATGGGTTTCGAATCCTTCCCGGACCTGGCTGACGGTTTGCATCATGCGCGCGCCGGTGAGGAAATCGTAACCGGCGATCATGAACGGCCGGCTTGTTTCCGGATCGACCAGGCGTTGCAGCAGGCCGCGCAGCATCGGCATGCGGCTGGCCGGCGCGATTTCTTCATCGACCACATGCGACAGCAGTTGCTGCAATTGATCGGCATGCGGGCAATCCACGGCAGTCCATGCGTTGTCCGCCGCCGGCGCCGGATAATCGGGATCCAGATAGAGATCCTGGAACACGTGCGCGATCATTTTGCCGGGGCTGTTGAACAGGCCCGCTTGGTCGCTCAGGCGCCGCGTTTCCTTGAAATAGGCGCGGAGGGAGAGCGCAGCATCGCTGCGTTCGGCATGGTTGCGCGTGGCAGGTCTCGCATCGTCGATGGAATCGCTGTCGGTCAGGCGTATGCCTCGCTTGACGCGATGCGAGGCTTCGGCCTGGTTGGCCTGCTGCATGGCGCGCATCAACGGATTTTCCCGTGCGGTTGCGGCAAGCGCCGGCGCAGTGGCTTGTTGCGCGGCTTGCTGCGCGGCGAGACGGCGCGGCTGGCGCGCCACGGGAGCGGTATTCTTGCGGCCGGCGCGCGGGTCGAGCGGACTGAAACGCAGCTGCGGCCGGGGCCGGGCATTGGCCGCCATCGGCCCGGCCTGAAGCGTTGTGGCGTTGATCGATGCAGTCGGATTTGAGAAAACGGGGGAATGCGAGAGAGCGCTTGCGGCGGATGTTGCGGCGGAACTGAGACCTGTCATAAACGGCACCTTTTTTTTAACAGGCGGGCAGTCTAGGTCAGCGTTTTTGCAAAGTCAAAGCGATAGAGAAAGAATCAGAATGGTCCGATATAAATGGCGCCGACCTGATAATGTCGACACGTTTTTGGCGCGGTTCCAGTGTGTTTTCGGTGTGTTTTTTGTGTGCGTCGATGCCTGTTTCGGCATGCGCGTCGATGCGCGCTATCCGCCGAGATAGGCCTCGGCGACGCGCGGATTGCCGAGCAGTTCGGCGCCGCTGCCGGCGAGCACGATGCGGCCGTTTTCCAGCACGTAGCCGCGCTGCGCGATGCGCAAGGCCTGCCGCACATTCTGCTCGACCAGCAGGATGGTCAGGCCGGTTTTATTGATTTCGGCGACGATGCGGAAAATCTCGCGCACCATCAGCGGCGCCAGTCCCATCGACGGTTCGTCCAGCAGCAGCACGCGCGGCTTCGCCATCAGGGCGCGGCCGATGGCCAGCATCTGCTGTTCGCCGCCGGACAGGTTGCCGGCCAGCCCGTCGCGGCGTTGCGCCAGCACGGGAAACAGCGAGTACACCCACTCCAGGTCGCGCTGCGCCTGCGCCTTGTCGCGGCGGGTGTAGGCGCCCAGCGCCAGATTCTCGGCGATGCTGAGCGTGGTCAGGATCGCGCGGCCTTCGGCCACCTGCGCCACGCCGTGCCGCACGATGCGATACGGGGCCAGGCCGATCAATTCGACCCCATCGAGCAGGATGCTGCCGCGGCGCGCTTTCAGCAATCCCGAAATCGCCATCAGCGTGGTGCTCTTGCCGGCGCCATTGGCGCCCACCAGCGCCGTGATGCCGCCTTCGACCAGTTCGATATCGATGCCGGCCACCGCCTCGATATGGCCATAGGAGACGGCCAGGTCGCGCACCGTCAGGATCGGCCTGGAGCCGGCTGCGGCGCTCATTGTTCCTCGTCCTTGCCCAGGTAGGCTTCGATGACCGCCGGATCGTTCTTGATCTGCTCCGGCGTGCCTTCGGCGATGATGCGGCCGAAATTGAGCACCGCGATCCGGTCGCACAAGCCCATCACGAAACGCATATCGTGTTCGATCATGAAAATCGAAAAGCCGCGCTCGCGGATGTTGGCGATTTCCGTCATCAGTTCGGTTTTCTCGGCCGGATTCATGCCGGCCACGGGTTCGTCGAGCAGCAGCAGTTTCGGTTCGGTCGCCAGCGCCCGCGCGAATTCCAGCTTGCGCTGTTCGCCATAGGACAGGCTGTCGGCCAGCTCGTCGGCCTTGTGGTCCAGCCGCACCCAGGACAGCAGTTCGCGCGCCCGCTCGCGCGCCCGGCGTTCCATGCCACGATAGCCGGGCAGGTTCAGCAGCAGTCCCGCCAGGCCGTAATGCAGATGATCGTGCATGCCGACCACGACGTTTTCCAGCAGCGTCATTTCCTTGAAAATCCGAATGTTCTGAAAGGTGCGCGCCATGCCCAGCCGCGTGATCTTGTGCGGCGGCGTATGGCCGATGTCCTTGCCTTCGAACAGGATCCTGCCGCCGGACGGCCGCAGCAGGCCGGTGACCAGATTGAACACGGTGGTCTTGCCGGCGCCGTTGGGGCCGATCAGGCCGAACACGCTGCCTTGCGGCACGGTGAAGCTGACGTCCTGCAGCACCTGCAATCCGCCGAAGTGCTTGCCGATGTGGTCGAATTGCAGCATCAGGCGGCTCCCCGCCTGGCGTCGGCGGCGTTCTTCTCGGCCGCCTTGCGCCGCCGGTAGGCGCGGATGCGCTGCGGATCCCAGATGCCTTTCGGCAGGTACAGAATCACCAGGACCAGGATCAGGCCGTTGAGCGCCAGCCGGTAATCCTTGAACCAGCGCAGCGCCTCGGGCAATACCGCCAGGATGGCGCCGCCGAGGGTAGGTCCGATCAGGTTGCCGGTGCCGCCGAACACTGCCATCGTCAGGATTTCGACGGCGCGTTCGAAATCGAAATTGCCGGGACCGATGGTGAAGGTGTAATGCGCATTGAGCGCGCCGGCCAGGCCGGCGATGCCGGCGCCGATGGCGAAGGCCAGCAGCTTGTAGGCGGCGACGTCGATGCCCATCAGGCGCGCCGCGACTTCGTCTTCCTTGATGGCTTCGAAAGCGCGCCCGACCTTGGAGCGCCGCAGCCGCGCCAGGAAATACAGCACGCCGGCCAGCAGCAAGACGATATGCCACCATTCGGTCTGCAAGGGAATGCCGTTGAGTCCCATCGGCCCGCCCGTGATGTCCATATTCAGGATGACCACGCGCACCACTTCGCCGAAGCCCAGCGTGGCCATCGCCAGGTAGACGCCGGACAGGCGCAGCGTCGGAATGCCGATCGCCAGCGCCACCAGCACCGGCAACAGCGCGCCGGCGGCCAGCGCCAGCGGGAACGGCAGCGCGGTCTGCATGCTGATCAGCGATGCGGCATAGGCGCCGATGCCCATGAAGGCGGCGTTGGCCAGCGACAGCAAGCCGCAGGACAGGGTGACGTAGATCGACAGCGACAGCATGGCGCTGACGCCGATGCCGAAGACAACATTGTTATACGTGGCCCAGAAGCCGTCCCACCAGTCCGCCAGCGTCATGATCTCAGGCCTTTCTTTCGAGCACCTTGCCGAACATGCCCGACGGGCGGATCAGCAGGATCAGGAACAGCAGCCCGAACGCCACGGCGTCGCGGAAATCGCTGGAAAGATAGGCCACCGTCAGCACTTCGGCAAAGCCCAGGAACAGGCCGCCGATCAGCGCGCCGCGGATGTCGCCCATGCCGCCCAGGATGATCACGGCGATGCCCTTGTGCAGCATCGGCTGGCCCATGAACGGCGAGATGGCGTTGAACGACAGGCCGACCAGCACACCGGCCGCGCCGCCCAGTGCGGCGGCCGCGAACGAGGTCAGGAAAAACAGGCCTTCGACATTGATGCCGAGCAGATAGGCAGCCTTCGGCGACTCCGCGATGGCGCGCAAGGCGCGGCCGACCTGGGTGCGGCGCATCACGACCAGCAGCGCCAGCATCAACACGAACGAGATGGCGATGATGCCGATCTGCAGCGCGGTGACATGCAGCGCGCCGAAGTTCAGGCTTTCTTCGGGGATCGCGCCGGCCGGGAAGCGCTGGTTTTCCGCGCCGAACAGGCCTTGCGCCAGGTTGGTGAACATGATGGCCACGCCGATGGTGGCGATCATCGGCGCCAGGTGCGGCGCATTGCGCGCGCGCAGCGGCTTGAGCACCAGGTAGTCGACCAGGGCGCCGATGCAGCCGGTGGCCAGCATTGCGCATAACAGTGCGAGGTAGAGCGGCATGGCCAGCTTGTCGATCAGCAGCAGCGCGATATAGCTGCCGAGCATGAAGATGGCGCCGTGCGACAGGTTGATCACGCCCAGCACGCCGAACACCAGCGTGAAGCCGAGCGCGAACAGGGCGTACACGCTGCCCAGCGACAGGGCGTTGATCAGTTGTTGTGCCAGCATGCGGCCAGGTCCTCGATGAGAGCGTCTTACTTCAAGACGATGAATTTGCCGCCCTTGGCGATATTGACGATGGCCTGCTGGTCGGCGTCATAGCCGACGTCCTTGCCGGCCACGGCGGGCGCCTTGCGGAACGCGAACTTGCCGGTGGCGCCTTCGATCTTCACGCCGGACAGCGCATTGCGCAGCGCGATGCGGTCGTCGGCCAGCTTGCCCGACAGCTTGACGTTTTTCAGCGCGGCGGCAACCACGTGCAGCGCATCGTAGGCTTGCGCGGCGAACTGGTCGGGATCGCCGCCGAATTTGGCTTTGTAGGCGGTGATGAAGGCCTTGTTGGCCGGCGTCAGGTTTTCCGCCGACCAGGGGCTGCCCATGATGGTGTCGTCGCCGGCGTTCTTGGCGATCTCGAACAGCTTCGGCGAATTCAGGCCGTTGCCGCCGATGAACGGCTGCTTCATGCCGAGCGCGCGGGTTTGCAGGATGATATTGGCGGCTTCCTCCACCAGGCAGGAGCAGACGATCGCGTCCGGATTGGTGGCCTTGATCTTGGTCAGTTGGGCCTTGAAGTCGACGTCGCCCTTGGCATAGGCCTCGGTATCGAGCACCGGGATTTTCTGCTGCGCCAGGGTAGCCTTGAAGACGTCGTAGCCGCTCTTGGTAAAGGCGTCGTCGTTGCCGTAGATCACGGCGACTTTCTTGAGGTTGAAATGCTTGACGGCGGCGCGCACGGTGACCGGCAGCACGTCGGCTTCCATGACGGAGTTGCGATAGGTGAACGGCCCCATCGCGGTGATGCCGTCGGCGGTGTTGCTGGTGCCGAACACCACGGTCTTGACGGCGTTGGCGATCGGATCGGCGGCGAATGCGGAGTTGGACAATGTGGGGCCGAACACCAGCAGTACCTTGTCCTGGAACAGCAGCTTCTTGAAGCTGTTGATGGCTTCTTCCTTCTTGCCCTGTTCGTCTTCGATCACCAATTGCAATTTGCTGCCGTTGACGCCGCCGGCGGCGTTGACTTCGTCGGTCGCGAGCGTGAAGCCGTTCTTGATGGCGACGCCGTATTTGGCGGCCGGCCCGCTGAGCGCGGCGGCGAGGCCGAGCTTGATGTCGGCGGCTTGGGCGTTGCCGGCGAAAGCGGCGCCTAACAACAGGGCGAGCAGGGCGGCTGGGATGCGCGTGAATGAATGCCTGGACATGAAGTGTTTCCTTGCGATGTGCTTGATGTTGATATTCTTTATATTTGCGTAAAGAAGGTGTACTTAGCCCGCATTCAATTCACGCCGCACCGCCTCGATCGCCAGCCGCACCTGCCTCGGCGCGGTTCCGCCGATATGATCGCGCGCCGCCACCGAGCCTTCCAGCGTCAGCACCGCAAAAATATCGTCTTCGATCAGCGTCGAAAACGCGCGCAACTGCTCCAGCGTCATTTCCGACAGATCGCAGCCCTGATCGACGCAGGCGCGCACGGCATGCGCCACGGCTTCATGCGCATCGCGGAACGGCAGCCCTTTCTTGACCAGGTAATCGGCCAGGTCGGTCGCGGTGGCATAGCCCTGCAGCGCCGCGGCGCGCATCGCTTCCGGACGCACGGCGATGCCGCGCGCCATGTCCGCGAAAATGCGCAGGGTGTCGCACAGCGTGTCGGCGGTGTCGAACAGCGGTTCCTTGTCTTCCTGGTTGTCCTTGTTATAGGCCAGCGGCTGGCCCTTCATCAGGGTCAACAGCGCGATCAGGTGGCCGTTGACGCGGCCGGTCTTGCCGCGCGCCAGTTCCGGCACGTCGGGATTTTTCTTTTGCGGCATGATCGAGGAGCCGGTGCAGAAGCGGTCGGCGATGTCGATGAAGCCGATGCGCGGGCTCAT
>DASYEK010000081.1:0-4059 GCA_036499085.1 Herbaspirillum sp.
CCTCTGGGGCGATTTCAGTACGGCATCATTTTTCTATGCGGCCTGGTCCAGTTTTTTGACGGCTTCGACATGCAAATGCTTGCCTACACAGCGCCGGCAATCATGAAGGAATGGGCAGTGCCGCATGCAGCGTTCGGATCGGTTTTTGCCGTGGGCATGCTCGGCATCGTCACCGGAACCGCGGTACTCAGTCCGCTGGCCGACCGTGTCGGCCGCAAGAAGATGCTGATTGCTTCGATCGTGTTGTTTGCCGTCATGACGTTTGTCATCGCCCTGGCCGAAAACCTGACCCAATTGCGCGTCATGCGTTTTTTCACCGGATTTGGACTGGCCGCCGTATTGCCGTGCACTACCGTGATGGCGAGTGAATTCGCTCCCAAGCGGCGCCAGGCGACCATGATCACGATGATGTCGATTGGCTTTGCCGTAGGCGCCGCGACGGGCGGGCAGCTGAACGCACTGCTGCTGCCATTGATCGGATGGCGCGGCACGTTCTGCATCGGCGGCGCCTTCCCGCTGCTGCTGGTCATTGCGCTGGTCCGCTATTTGCCTGAATCCCTGCGCTACCTGGTGGTCAAGGGCGGCCAGGACGCCAAGATCGCCGGTACGCTCAAGAAGATGGATCCGGCTCTGAACATTCCGGAAGGCACCCGCTTCCACATGACCCAGGAGCAGCCGCAGCGAGCCCCCGTCATCGAATTGTTTGTCCGCAAGCGCCTTGCCATGACGTTGTTGCTGTGGGTAGTGATCAGCCTGAATCTCCTGATGATGAATTTCCTCAATAATTGGCTGCCGAGCGTGCTGACCGGCGCCGGCCTCACCGTTACGCAGGCGGTCCGCATGACCACCCTGTTCCAGTTCGGCGGCATCATCGGCATCCTGGCCATGGGGCGCATTACCGACCGCATCGGCTATTTCCCGGTACTGATTGCCGCATTCGTCATGCAGGCCGCGGCAGCGATGGCGATTGCGTTGGGGGGCGAATCGACGCCGGTACTGTTGCTTACGATTCCATGCGCAGGACTCGCCGTGGTCGGCGTGAACAACATGCTGGCGGCATTGACCACGACGCTTTATCCGACCGCGATCCGCGCCACCGGGTCGGGCTGGGCCAATTCGTTCGGACATCTGGTCGCACTGGCCGGGCCGATCATCGGCGGCATTCTGATTGGACTGGGATGGCCGATTCGCGACCTGTTCTTCCTGCTGATGACAGTGCCGGTGTGCGGTACCGTGGGCATGATCGCACTGGCACTCCAGCGCACCCGGCAGGTACGGCGTGAACGCTTGCCGATGGCCGTGCCTGCGGCTTGAAAGATTCGATTTTTAATACAAGAAAGGATGTCCCATGTTCGCAAAACTGAACCACCTCGCCATCATCAGCGAAAATTATGCACGGTCTTCGAAATTCTACGAGTCGATCTTCGACATGAAAACGTCGCCCAAGGCGCGGCCGGCACGCGCCACTACCGTAGGCGACGGCTATCTCGGCCTGAATATCAATCCGCGCTATGCCGGAAGGCCGGCCCACTTCGACCATTTCGGAATTCAGGTGGAAGACAGCGAAACCGCCTTCGCCCGCATGCGCAAGCTCAATTCGCGGCTGGAGTGGATCAAGCGCCCTTCCAACCGTCCATTTGCCGGCATTACCGCGCACGACATGGATGGCAATGTGTTCGACATCTCGCAAAAGAACATGGAAAACCGGCGCGATATGTATGAAGAAAACGTCGCCGTGGCAGATACCCATGTCGACTACTTTGCATTCCGCACCATGAATCCGGACGACATGGCGGAGTTTTATTCCTCGGTGTTCGAGCTGCAGGTGCGGGAAAAGAAAGCAGGCGATCCGAATCACTATCTGACCGACGGCCACATCACGATGGTGATCATGCCTTGGCATATCACCGACTACCTTGGCACCGGCATAGTCGGCCCGGCCATGGATCACATCGGATTCAAGGTAAGGAGCATGGCCGATTTCCAGGCCAACGCCGCCAAGGTATTCAGCGAGAATCCCTTGCTGGCCCCTTTGCCGCTGGGCGCGGCCGACGAAGGCCAGGCGCGCCTGAAATTGCTGCGCGAAACCTGCGCGCTCTACGGCGAACACCTGACTGACGCAGATGGCATCTTGTTGTCCGTGAGGGAAGGCTGAAAAAAAGCGCCGCATCGATGCGGCGTTTTTTGTGTTGCTGCTTATTGAAGACATCAAGACACATCGACCGAGACTTCACTTCCTGTGAAGAAACAGCACGAATATAGTACCTATATGATCTATATGAATGCTTGACCGCCGCACCGATATATGCGATGGTTCCGAAGTGGAAATCGGGGATTGGCGATATCTCTTATCGGATGCGCCTCACCCAATTCTTTTGTAGTCCGACCCCCAAAAAAATAACCCGACAAGGCGCGACGTCCAGCCATCAAGGACGCTACGCTGAGTGAGGAGACTCGATGACAACCGGTTCACGGAAGCGTTTGTCCAGCCGTCGCTACGGCTCGGATTTCATTGTCGACATCCTGCGCCGATATATTCCCTACACCGCCTTCAATCCCCCCGCCTCATTCCACAAGATTCATGTTTCCCGATTTTCTCGATTGCCTGGCCCGCAACGAACAGCAGCCATCCGCACCGCGCCGCGCGCTGCATGCGGCCAAGCTTGAGCCGCACCTCGCGATGGCCGATGCGGTGACGCACGATCATTAACCAATCATCGAAAAATTACCGCGCCCGCTACGTCTTTACATTGTCCCCCCAGATGCCGCCAGCGCGAATGCTTGTTTGCTTTACTGTTTCGCCGAAGTTCCTATCATAATCAAGGAGCATTAAATGAGCGCAGGAAAGAACTTGTTCAAGCTGGTGTCATTCCTTTCGGCCGTATTCCTTTTTTTATGCCTGTCCCCTGCCAGGGCACAGACCGCGCAGGCCCAGGTTGATGCCGCCGAAAAAGAAGGCGCGGTGGTGTGGTACACGGCGCTGAGCACCCCCGAGGCAGACACGGTCCGACAACTCTTTCAAAAGAAATACCCTTCCATAAAACTCACGGTTTTACGGCAACCGGGAGAAAAGGTCCGCACCCGCATCTTGAGCGAGGCGCAGGCCGGAAAAACGTTTTGGGACGTGGTATCGATCAATCACCTCGACATCGACGCGCTGAACCAGGAAGGCTTGCTGGCGTCGTATGTCTCGCCGGAGGGCAAGGCCGGTTTCCCGCCGGGCGCGATTGACCCGAACGGCCGCTTTTCCGGACTTTACATGCGCCAATTCGTCATCGCCTACAACACGCAACTCGTGGCGCCGGCGAAAGCGCCCAAGGACTGGGCCGACCTGCTCGAACCGCAGTGGAAAGGCCTGCTGGCCATGGATGAAAGCGATATTGAGTGGTACGCCTCGATGCTCGAGTATTTCGGCCGGGACAAAGGCCTGGCGCTGATGCGCGGCCTGGCGCAGCAGAAACCGCAGATTCGCCGCGGCCACACCTTGCTGATGGCGTTGCTGAAAGCGGGCGATTATTCGCTCGCGCTGGTGCTTGCCCATGAGGTGGAGAAAGCCAAGAAAGAAGGCGCGCCGGTCGACTGGGTGAAAACCCTGGACCCGATCGTGACATCGCCAAGCCAGGTGTCGATTGCAGCGAAGGCGCAGCATCCCAACGCCGCTCGCGTGCTCGTGGACTTTCTGCTTTCCGTCGAAGGGCAAAGTCTTTTGAAGCAGTTCGGACGCACCCCCGCGCGTGCCCTGGACTCTTCGGGCAGCGCCAACGGCGGGCTCAAGATTCACTTCGTCAATCCGAAACTGTTCGGCGAGTTCACCAAAGACGAACAGGAGTTCAAGGAAATTTTTCTGAATAACCGTTAATGTTAACGAACCGAAGGCAATAGAAAGGAAATCATGTTCGCAAAGATCAAACACATCGCAATCGTCAGCGACCAGTATGCATTGCAGGGAAAATTCTACGAGTCCCTGTTCGGGATGACCACCGCCTCCAAGACCCGTTCCGAACGCGCCGTGACCGTCGGCGACGGCTATGTGGGACTCAACATCAATCCGCGCAAGCC
>DASYEK010000082.1:0-29562 GCA_036499085.1 Herbaspirillum sp.
GACCGCGATTTCACGCGCGCCGACGTTGATCGAATCGGTGCCCTGGCGGATGCCGACAATCGTGCTCGCCAGATGCTGCTGCATCTGCTTCATCCGGAACAGCAGGCTGGAATTGTCTTTGGGACCGATCTGCACATCCAGGTCCAGGTCGCCGCCGGCGATCCTGGTAGCGATCTCGGCCGCATAGGCCGGTTCGCCGCCCAGGCTGCCCAGCACGCTGCGGATCACCAGCATGGTCAACGCCGTCAGCGCGGCACCGATCAGCCCCAGGCAAATCAGCATCTTGGTCAGTACCGAATACACGGCCGTATCCACCGACTTGATCGAAATACCGGTAAATACAGTCCAGCCCCATGGCTTGAACAGGACCGCGTAGGACATTTTCGGCTCGGCCACGGTGGCGCCGGGCCGCACGAACGCATATTCGTTATAGGCTTCGCCGAACTCATGCACGCCCTTGTACTGATCCTGCATGTACAGGCGGCCGTTGTTGACGTCTTTGTTGTTCTTGGTATTGCGGCCCATGATGGCCGGGTTCGGATGCACCAGCGTGACGTAGTTTTCGTCGATCACGTTGAAATAGCCGTCGGGCGCGAAGCGCATCGATATCAGGCGGGCCTTGACCTCCTGCTGTGCGGCTTCCGTGGTCATTTCGCCGCGCTTGGCCCGGGCTTCATAGTCCTTGACGATGGAACTGGCGATCTGCACATTCGACTTCAGCATGGCTTTGCGCTCTTCCAGCATCACGTTGCGCGTATTCCATGCCGACCAACCGCCCAGCGTCAGCAGCCCCAGCCACATCAGACCGAGAATCAGCCACAGTTTCGCGCTCAGGCCCAGGTTTTTCATAGTGCTCGTCCCCTCTTGTATATTTTTAATGATGCAAAACGTACTTCATATAAACGCCATGCGTTAGTAATAACGGCGGGCAACACGATTTCTTGAGCAGATTCTGCGCTTTATTTACCGGATAATCATGCGGCAGCGCAGTATAATGGCCGGCTTCGGCAGCGGTACAATACCGCGCCTTGTCCCTTGACGTTCTCTTCGCCCCTAGCTCTCGTGAATCCATTACTAGACCAGCTGCAGTCCTATCCCTTCGAAAAACTGAAGCAACTGTTTGCCGACGTCACGCCCAATCCGGCGTATTCGGCAATCAGCCTCGGCCTCGGCGAGCCCAAGCATCCGACCCCGCCGTTCATTCAGCAGGCGATGACCGATCACATGCGCGGCCTGGCGACCTATCCCACCACGGCCGGCGGCGATGCCCTGCGCGGCGCGATCGCGGGCTGGCTGGAACGGCGCTACGCTTTGCCGAAACTCGATCCGGCCACCCAGATCCTGCCCGTCAACGGTTCGCGCGAGGCGCTGTTTGCGTTGGCGCAGACCGTGGTCGATCCGGCCCGCGGCGCTGGCGCGGAACCCGCGCTGGTGATGTGTCCGAATCCGTTCTATCAAATCTACGAAGGCGCGGCTTATCTGTCCGGCGCGCAGCCGTATTTCGTCAATTCCGATCCGGCGCGCAATTTCGCGCCCGACTATGCGGCGGTGCCGGCCTCGGTCTGGGCGCGCGTGCAATTGCTGTATGTCTGCTCGCCGGGCAACCCGACCGGCGCGGTGCTGGGGCTGGAGGACTGGCGCACCCTGTTCGAACTGTCCGACCGCTACAATTTCGTGATCGCCTCCGACGAGTGCTATTCCGAAATCTACTTCAAGCCGGAAGCGCCGCTGGGCGCGCTGGACGCGGCGCAACGGCTGGGGCGCGGCGATTACCGGCGCCTGATCATGTTCTCCAGCCTGTCGAAACGCTCCAACGTGCCCGGCATGCGTTCGGGCTTCGTGGCCGGCGATGCCGCCATCCTGAAGAAATTCCTGCTTTACCGCACCTACCAGGGCGGCGCGATGAGCCCGGTGATTCAATCGGCCTCGATCGCAGCCTGGAACGACGAAACCCACGTGCAGGAAAACCGCGCCAAATACATCGCCAAGTTCAATGCCGTCACGCCCCTGCTGCAGGACGTGCTGGAAGTGGCGCTGCCCGACGCCGGCTTTTACCTGTGGGCCAAAGTCGATAAAATCGCCGCGCTCTCCGACACCGAATTCGCGCAACGCCTGTATGCCGAATATAATGTGACGGTTTTGCCCGGCAGCTACCTGGCACGCGAAGCCCACGGCGGCAATCCCGGCAGCCGGCGCATCCGCATGGCGCTGGTGGCCGAAGTCGACGAATGCCTGGAAGCGGCGCAACGCATTGTCGCGTTTACCCGGTCGCTGGCGGCTTCCTAGCCCATGGCGATTGAGGCTGATGCCGACCTGATTTATTTCAACTTTAGATAGATAAAAAAATGACACAATCCCTGCAAGTATTACTCGACCAAGCGTGGGAAGACCGCGCCAATTTCTCGCCTAAATCGGCGCCCGCCGAAGTGCGCGAAGCGGTCCAGCATGTGATCGAACAACTGAACAACGGCACCCTGCGCGTCGCGCAGAAGACCGACGGCGCCTGGGTCGTCAACCAGTGGGTCAAGAAGGCCGTGCTGCTGTCGTTCCGCCTGGAAGACAACACCCCGATGCCGGCCGGTGCCAACATGCAGTTCTACGACAAGGTGCCGACCAAGTTCGCCAACTACACCGCCGAAGACTTCGCCAAGGGCGGTTTCCGCGTGGTGCCGCCGGCTGTCGCCCGCCACGGCAGCTTCATCGGCAAGAACGTGATCCTGATGCCTTCCTACGTCAACATCGGCGCCTATGTCGATGAAGGCGCGATGGTCGACACATGGGCCACCGTCGGTTCGTGCGCGCAGATCGGCAAGAACGTCCACCTGTCCGGCGGCGTCGGCATCGGCGGCGTGCTCGAACCGATGCAGGCCAACCCGACCATCATCGAAGACAACTGCTTCATCGGCGCGCGTTCGGAAATCGTCGAAGGCGTGATCGTCGAGGAAAACTCGGTGATTTCGATGGGCGTGTATATCGGCCAGTCGACCAAGATCTACGATCGCGCCACCGGCGAAGTCAGCTACGGCCGCGTGCCTGCCGGCTCGGTCGTGGTGTCCGGCAACCTGCCTTCGGCCGACGGCAAATACAGCCTGTACTGCGCGGTGATCGTCAAGCGCGTCGACGCGCAGACCCGCGCCAAGACCGCCATCAACGACCTCCTGCGAGGCGACTGATCGCGCTGGCCGCGGCATCCCCGGTCGGGATGCCGCGGCCAATCAATCTCGTCAAATTCATCGGATTCATCAGATTCTTACCATGCCCCTGCCCACCGCTCCCGTCACCGTCTACGGCATCCCGAACTGCAATACCGTCAAGAGCGCGCGCGACTGGCTGGATCGGCATGGCGTCGCATACGTATTCCACGATTTCAAGAAAGCCGGCGTCGATGCGGCGCTGGTCGAATCCTGGCTGCCGCACGCCGGGCTGGATGTGCTGATCAACCGCAAGGGCACCACCTGGCGCGCCCTGAGCGATGCGCAGAAGGCATCCGTGGCCGATACCGGCAAGGCGATCGCCCTCATGATGGCGCAGCCGTCGGTCATCAAGCGGCCGGTGCTGGTCGTCGACGGCACGGCCCATGTCGGCTTTTCCGAAGCCGCCTATCAAGGCATTTTCCGGCTGTCAGGGACCGCGGCATGAGCAACGACACAAGCAGAACGCTGGCGCTGACCGAAAAACTGATCGCGCTGTCGTCGGTCACGCCCGAGGACAAGGGCTGCCAGGCCGCATTGGTCGATCTGCTGGCGCCGCTCGGCTTTGCCTGCGAGACCATGCAATCCGGCGAGGTCACCAACCTGTGGGCGCGCCGCGGCGCCGCGCAGCCGCTGCTGGTGTTCGCCGGCCATACCGATGTGGTGCCGACCGGCCCGGTCGACCAATGGGGCTCGCATCCATTCGCGCCGACCCGCCGCGACGGCAAGCTGTACGGCCGCGGCGCCGCCGACATGAAGACCTCGATTGCCGCGATGATCGTCGCGGTGGAGGAATTCACGCAAGCGCATCCGGATCACAAGGGATCGATCGGCTTCCTCATCACCAGCGACGAAGAAGGCCCCGCCACCGACGGCACCGTGGTGGTCTGCGAACGCCTGAAGGCGCGCGGCGAACAGCTGGACTACTGCATCGTCGGCGAACCGACTTCGGCCGATACGCTGGGCGACATGATCAAGAACGGCCGCCGCGGCACCATGTCCGGCAAGCTGACCGTCAAGGGCATTCAGGGCCATATCGCTTATCCGCAACTGGCCAAGAATCCGATCCATATGGCCGCGCCGGCGCTGGCGCAACTGGTCGCCGAAAAATGGGACGACGGCAACGAATACTATCTGCCGACCTCGTGGCAGGTCTCGAATATCCACGGCGGCACCGGCGCCTCGAATGTGATTCCGGGCGAAGTGGTGATCGATTTCAATTTCCGCTTCTCCACCGCCAGCACGGTCGAAGGCCTGCAGCAGCGCGTGCGCGCGATACTCGATGCGCACAGCCGCGCCGGCGATTGGGAATACGACCTTAAATGGACCGTCGGCGGCCTGCCGTTCCTGACCCCGCGCGGCAACCTGAGCAGCGCCCTGGCCGACGCCATCCTGGCCGAGACCGGCGTGAGCACCGAACTGTCGACTACCGGCGGCACCTCGGACGGCCGCTTCATCGCGCGGATCTGCCCGCAGGTCATCGAATTCGGTCCGCCCAACGCCAGCATCCACAAGATCGACGAGCATATCGAACTGCGTTTCATCGATCCGCTGAAAAACATCTATCGCCGCACGATGGAAAACCTGCTGCTCTGATGCGAATGCCGGCGCGGACCGGACTTTATGCAAAGCATGCAAAGAAAAAAGTTAAGCAAAACACGGCGCCGAATGTTTCAGGCGCCTTTATCCTATCGTTCCATTCCAGGTCCCGCCATGACGCCTCAACAATTTTCCACCATCCGCGACCTGCTGCGCTATGCGGTCACCCGCTTCAACAGCGCCAAGCTGTTCTTCGGCCACGGCAGCAGCAACGCGCTGGACGAAGCCGCCTACCTGATCCTGCATACGCTGCACCTGCCGCTGGAACAGTTGGAGCCCTTCCTCGACGCGCGGCTGCTGCCAGACGAATGCGAGGCCGTGCTGCGCATGATCGAAAGGCGCGCCGTCGAGCGTGTGCCGGCGGCCTATATCACCCGGGAAGCCTGGCTCGGTTCCTATCGCTTTTATGTCGACGAACGCGTGATCGTGCCGCGCTCGTTCATCGCCGAACTGATTCCGGAGCAATTCTCGCCGTGGCTGCTGCTGGGCAACAATATCGGCAAGGTCCTCGATCTGTGCACCGGCTCGGCCTGCCTGCCGATCCTGCTGGCGGACGCCTTTCCCGATGCGCACATCGACGCGGTGGACATCTCGCCGGATGCGCTGGCGGTGGCGCGCCGCAATGTCGACGACTATGCCCTGCAGGATCGCATCACGCTGGTGGAATCGGATCTGTACAGCAAACTGCCGCCGCAACGATACGACCTGATCATCAGCAACCCGCCCTACGTCAACGCGGGTTCGATGGACAAGCTGCCGCGGGAATACCGGCACGAGCCGTCGCTGGCGCTGGCCGGCGGCGCCGACGGCATGGACCTGGTGCGCAAGATCGTCGCGGGCGCCAAGCAGCGCCTGACGCCGGAAGGCGTGCTGATCGTCGAAATCGGCAACGAGCGCGCGCATGCCGAAGCGGCCTTCCCGGAACTGGAATTGACCTGGATCACCACCAGCGCCGGCGACGACATGGTGTTCCTGCTTACCGCCGACCAATTGAAATAAATACCGAAATAAATACCCTGGATTAAAGATAGAAATCAGATGATTCGTTTTCAACAAGTAAGCCTGATGCGCGGCGTGAAGCCGCTGCTTGAATCGGTCGACGTCACACTGAACCCCGGCGACAAGATCGGCCTGATCGGCGCCAACGGCGCCGGCAAGTCGAGCCTGTTCGGACTGCTGCGCGGCGAGTTGCATGCCGACGCCGGCGAAATCGATTTTCCGGCCAAATGGCGGCTGGCATACGTGGCGCAAGAGACGCCGGCGCTGGACCGCCCGGCGCTGGAATACGCCATCGACGGCGACGTCACGCTGCGCAAGCTGGAAGCGCAACTGGCGCAACTGGAAAGCGAGCCCGAAAGCGCCGCCAACGGCATCCAGATCGGCGAACTGCACAGCGCACTGGCCGACGCCGACGCCTACACCGTGCAATCGCGCGGCGAACAACTGTTGCTGGGCCTGGGCTTCTCGCTGGACCAGATGCAGCAGCCGGTGGCCAGCTTCTCCGGCGGCTGGCGCATGCGGCTGAACCTGGCGCAGGCGTTGATGTGCCCATCAGACCTGCTGCTGCTCGATGAACCGACCAACCATCTGGATCTGGACGCCATCATCTGGCTGGAAGAATGGCTCAAGCGCTATCCGGGCACCCTGGTCATCATTTCGCATGATCGCGATTTCCTCGACGGCGTGGTGAACGTGATCGTGCAGATCGACGAACGCAAGCTCAAACGCTACTCCGGCAACTATTCCTCGTTCGAGCGCCAGCGCTCGGCGCAAATGATCCTGGCGCAGGGCGCGCTGGAAAAGCAGACGCGCCAACGCGCGCACCTGGAATCCTTCGTCAACCGCTTCAAGGCGCAGGCCAGCAAGGCGCGCCAGGCGCAAAGCCGCATGAAGGCGCTGGCCAAGATGGAAGAACTGGCGCCGCTGCGCGCGGCGGCCGAATTCTCGTTCGAATTCCGCGAACCGCTGAATGCGCCGAATCCGCTGCTGGTGCTGGAAGACGTGAACGCCGGCTACAGGATCGAGAATCCGGTCGACGATTCGGTGCAGGAAAAACTGATCGTCGGCGACATCAATTTTTCGTTGCAGATCGGCCAGCGCATCGGCCTGCTCGGCGTCAACGGCGCCGGCAAGTCGACGCTGATCAAGACCATCGCCGGCGACCTGCAGCCCTTGAACGGCGAAGCTATCGTCGGCAAGGGATTGTCGATCGGCTACTTCGCCCAGCACCAGGTCGAAATGCTGCGCCACGACGAATCGCCGCTGTGGCATCTGGCCAAGATCGCGCCGACCGTGCGCGAACAGGAACTGCGCAACTTCCTCGGCAGCTTCAACTTCCCCGGCACCATGGTGACCAGTTCGATCGCGCCGTTTTCGGGCGGCGAAAAGGCCCGCCTGGCGCTGGCGCTGATCGTCTGGCAACGGCCCAACCTGCTGCTGCTCGATGAACCGACCAACCATCTGGACCTGGAAACGCGCGAAGCGCTCACCATGGCGCTGGCGCAGTTCGAAGGCACTCTGGTGGTGGTTTCGCATGACCGGCATCTGCTGCGCGCCACCACCGACCAGTTCATCATCGTGGCCGACGGCAAGCTGCAGCCGTTCGACGGCGATCTGGACGATTACAAGGACTGGCTGTTCAAGACCAAGCTGGGCAAAGGCACCAGCGTGCTCCCCGTGGTCAACAAACAGGATGAATTGCCGAAAGCGACGCCGGTGGCCGCGCATTCGAGCATCGACCGGCGCGACCAGAAAAAGATCGACGCCGAACTGCGCCAGCGCCTCGCGGCACAGCGCAAGCCGATCGAGGCGCGGCTGAAACGTGTAGAAGAAAAGATTGCCAAGCGCAACGCGCAGATGAGCGAGATCGAAGCCAGGTTATCCGATCAGTCGATCTATGACGGCGCGCGCAAGGCCGAGTTGAAAACGGTGTTGACGGATCAGACCTACTACAAAAAAGACCTGGAACAACTGGAAGCGGAATGGCTGAAGGAACAGGAAGCGCTGGAAGCGGTGGGAGCGCCTGGATAAGGCCGGGGGATAAGGCGAAGAAGGCTTGGGAATAAGGCTTGAACACGGCCCGAGAACAAAGCCGAAACAAGGCTGAAACAGGGCCAAAACAAGGCTCGGGAATAAAGCCTTGAAAGCGCGGAAAGACGATCGCGCGCAACCTGAAATCATGGCTTTTCTGTAAGCCGACGCGCGTGATCTTTACAATATTTTAAGCAGGGAATGTTGCGGCAAAATAACAACACCGGGCGAAAACCGGGGAAATTCAGCGGCGCGGCCGGTAAATGTCCTGGCCGACTTCATTGATCTGGCGCCGCAGTTCGCGACGCTCATCCGGACTCAGGCGACCAGAATGGTGTTCCGCATTCGGCGCTTGGGTGTTATCTTCTCGTTCGAAACGGTTGGTGGTGAAAGACGCACGTTCGGCCTGCTGATGGTTTCCAACTTGCCGCGGCGGCTGATTGGGACGATCCTGCTGTGCGATTGCCATGGCGCTGCCGGAGAGCAGAACCATCGTCAGGAGTGTTTGTCTGATACCCATCATAAGTTGTGATTCCAGGCCCGAAGACGCTAAATTAAACGCCACAGGCGCATTGTATTCCTCGATATTCGGACGGATAAGATTATTCAGGTAAGCTGTGTAACTCTTTGTAATCTTTACGCCAGGATAGTGAGTCATTTGTCTTTCTAACGTTACCATAACGACATGAATACTAACAATATAACCGCGCAAGTTCCACAGGCCAAAATACTCGTTGTCGACGATGACGTACGCTTGCGCGACCTGCTGCGACGCTATCTGACCGAACAGGGTTTCAATGTCATCACCGCCGAAAACGCCACGGCGCTCAACAAATTATGGATCCGCGAACGCTACGATCTGCTGGTGCTGGACCTGATGCTGCCGGGCGAAGACGGCTTGTCGATCTGCCGCCGTCTGCGCGGCGCCGGCGACCAGACCCCGATCATCATGCTCACCGCCAAGGGTGAGGACGTGGACCGCATCATCGGCCTGGAAATGGGCGCAGACGACTATTTGCCGAAGCCGTTCAATCCGCGCGAACTGGTGGCGCGCATGAACGCCGTGCTGCGCCGCAAAGGCGCCGACGAACTGCCGGGCGCGCCTTCGGAAACGCCGCAGACCTTCACCTTCGGCGATTTCGAACTGGACCTGGGCACGCGCTCGCTGCGCAAGAACGGCGAATCGGTGCCGCTGACCACCGGCGAATTCTCGGTGCTGAAGGTATTTGCGCGCAATGCGCGCCAGCCGCTGTCGCGCGAAAAACTAATGGAACTGGCGCGCGGCCGCGAATACGAAGTGTTCGACCGCAGCCTCGACGTGCAGATTTCCCGTCTGCGCAAACTGGTCGAACCGGACCCATCCAATCCTCTGTACATCCAGACCGTCTGGGGCCTGGGCTATGTGTTCATTCCGGAAGGCAAACCGCGCTGAAGCGCCGTCACGTTAGCAGGCAACACATACAATGCGCCACATCAAACGCCGGCTGGAATGGATACGCAACGGCCTGTTCTGGCGCACCTTCATCCTTCTGACCTTCCTGACCACCGCCAGCATGGTGGCCTGGTTCGCCAGCTACAGCATCGTCGAACGCGGCCCGCAGTCGGAACAGTTGGCGGCGCAGATCGTCTCCGTCGTCACCATCACCCGCGCCGCGCTGACCCACTCCGCTCCTGAAATGCGGCGCGAATTGCTGTTCGACCTGGCCAGCAACGAAGGCATCCGCATCTACCCCCGCGAAGACACCGATACCGTGAAGGAACCGGAAGACAACGTCTTCCTGACCACCCTGCGCGACCACGTCAAACAGGCGCTCGACGAAGACACCCGTTTCGCTTCCAGCGTCAACGGCGTGAACGGTTTCTGGATCAGCTTCCGCATCGAGGATGACGATTACTGGCTGATGCTGGATCGCGGCCGCATCAACAGCACCACCGGCCTGCAATGGCTGGGATGGGGTTCGATCGCGCTGTCGTTGTCGCTGATGGGCGCCGCCTTCATCTCGACCCTGATCAACCAGCCGCTGGCCCGCCTGACCGCCGCCGCGCGCGCCATCGCCAAAGGCTCCCGGCCCGATACCCTGCCTGAAGCCGGACCGACCGAAATCCGCGAAGCCAATCGCAGCTTCAACCAGATGGTGGCCGACCTGGAGCGGGTGGAGTCCGACCGAACGCTGATCCTGGCGGGCATCTCGCACGATCTGCGAACGCCGCTGGCGCGCATGCAGCTGGAAGTCGAATTGGCGCATCTATCGGAGGAAGCGCGTGCCGGCATGCATTCCGACCTGGTGCAAATGGATGCGATTATCGGACAATTCCTAGACTATGCAAAACCGTCGGATCCGGGCAATTTCGAAGTGGTCGATCTGTCCGCGCTGATTGCCGACGCGGCCGCCACGGCCAGCCGCGCCAGCACCGTGCATGTCAGTTCGCACATCGCCGACAACGTCAACGTGATGGGCATCGGCACCGAACTGCAGCGGGTCACGCTGAATCTGATCGAAAATGCGCGGCGCTACGGCAGGAAGAGCGGCGCCGAATTCACGGAAATGGAAATCAGTTGCCGCACCGAAGGCAGCAATGCGATCGTCGATATCGTCGACCATGGCGACGGCGTGCCGGAGTCCGATATCGACCGCCTGCTGCGTCCGTTCACGCGGCTCGACAGCGCGCGCGGCCAGGCCAATGGCGCCGGACTGGGACTGGCGATCGTCAACCGGATCATCCTGCGCCACAAGGGCAAGCTGATCCTGCGCAATCGCGAAGGCGGCGGGTTGATGGCGCGCATCACGCTGCCGTTGCCGAGCCGGCCGCGGCTGCCGCGCCGCAACACCAACCCTGCGAAAGAACAGACCGCATGAGAACGTCTTGCGCGATACCGGCGGCAGCCAGGGCGCTTGCCCTTGCCGCTGCCGGCGCCTCGATTTTGCTGGCGCCGCCATCCGCCGATGCGGATGCCCGCGTCGATCGCAGTTTCGGCATGGCGCCCTCGCAAGGCACGCCATCGCCGTCGCCGCAGTCGCTGTTTTCCGGCACGCGTGCGCCGGTTCATACCGCGGCCAAGCCTTCCCTGCCGCCCGAAGCCGATCCGGACCAGCATGGTTCCTATTCGGTCGAGGTGGTCAGCCCGATCATGTACAGCAAGAACATGGTGTATGTGACGCCGTTCCCGCTGCCGCCGCATGTGAACGCGCGCGTGACGATCAATGGCGTGCGCTGGAAATACGGCACCGCGACCCATCCCAGCGGCTTCGAAGCGGCGCTCTGCTGGAAAGACAGCAAAACCTGCATCAACGTCAGCCGCTATGCCAGCGGCCAGAGCATGGACTTCAACGGCCGCGATGCAATGCAGCCCTTCCTGTTGCAGTTCCAGGTCGCCGGCAGCGGGACGCTGTCGCCGCCGGTGGTTGGCGAAACGGCGCAAATCATCGTCGGCTACCGCGTCTGGCCGCAATAAACCGCAAGGCATAAAAAAAGCGCTGACCCGGTCAGCGCTTTTTTTTCGTCCTGGTTTTCCAGCCTCGATTTTTCCCGTTCCGATACTTTAAATCCACGCTTCAATCGATTTCATCCCTGATGCGTTGCAGCGCCTCGTCGATGCGTTCCACCGCGATCACCTTCAGTCCCTCGATTTTCTGTTTCGGCGCATTCGCCTTCGGAATCACGGCAATCGAAAAGCCGAGTTTCGCGGCTTCGCGCAAACGCTCCTGGCCGCGCGGCGCAGGCCGGATTTCGCCGGCCAGCCCGACCTCGCCGAATACCACCAGCCCGCGCGGCAAGGGCTTGCTGCGCATCGAGGAATTGATCGCCAGCAGCACCGCCAGGTCGGCCGCCGGCTCGGTGATCTTGACGCCGCCGACCGCATTGATGAAGACGTCCTGATCGAACGCCGCAATGCCCGCATGCCGATGCAATACCGCCAGCAGCATCGCCAGGCGATTCTGCTCCAGGCCGACCGACAGGCGCCGCGCGTTGGGCACGTGCGAGCTGTCGACCAGCGCCTGGATTTCGACCAGCAGCGGCCGCGTGCCTTCCTGCGTCACCATCACGCAGGAACCCGGCACCTGGTTCTCGTGTTGCGACAGGAACAGTGCGGAAGGATTCGAGACGCCCTTCAAGCCCTTTTCGGTCATCGCAAACACACCCAGCTCGTTGACCGCGCCGAAGCGATTCTTGACCGCGCGCACCAGGCGGAAACTCGAATGCGTGTCGCCTTCGAAATACAGCACCGTATCGACGATATGCTCGAGCACGCGCGGGCCGGCCAGCGCGCCCTCCTTGGTGACGTGGCCGACCATGATGATGGTGATGCCGGACGTCTTGGCCGCGCGCGTCAACTGCGCGGCGCATTCGCGCACCTGCGCCACCGAGCCGGGCGCCGACGACAATGCATCCGAATACATGGTCTGGATCGAATCGATGACCACCACTTCCGGCTTGTGATCGACCAGCGTGCCGAGTATCTTCTCCAGCTGGATTTCAGCCTGCAGCTTGAGTTCGCCGGCTTCGACCGCCAGCCGCTTGGCGCGCATCGCGATCTGCGCGCCGGACTCCTCGCCGCTGACATACAGCACCTTCTTCAGCCGCGCAATATTGGCCAGCGCCTGCAACAGCAGGGTCGATTTGCCGATGCCGGGATCGCCGCCGATCAGCACTACGCCGCCCGGCACCAGTCCGCCGCCGAGCACGCGGTCGAATTCCTCGATGCCGGTGCCGAAGCGCGGCACGTCGATCGCCTCGATGTCGGCCAGGCTCAGCACGGGCGCGGTTTGCGCCAGCCCCTGGTGCGTGCCGGAAAAGCGATTGCCGCCGCCGCTTTCGACGATGGTTTCGACCAGCGTATTCCAGGCGCCGCAGGCCGGGCATTTACCGGCCCATTTATTGCTGATGTCGCCGCATTCGGTACAGGTGTAATTCGTTTTAGCCTTGGCCATGTGATTCGTTTCGCATCTTTCGTTGGTGGTCAGGCATTGATCTGTTCGACATGCACCCGCGGCGCCAGGGCGCACATCAGTTCATAGCCGATGGTGCCGGCGGCGTTGGCGACCTCGTCGATCGGCAGGCCTTCGCCCCACAGCACCACCGGGCTGCCGACGTCCGCGTCGGCAATGCCGCTCAGGTCGACCATCAGCATGTCCATGGAAATGCGGCCCAGGGTCGCGGTGCGCATGCCGTTGACCAGCACCGGCGTGCCGCTGGGCGCGTGGCGCGGATAACCGTCGGCGTAGCCGCAGGCGACCACGCCGATGCGCATCGACTGCGGCGCGACGAAGCGGCTGCCGTAGCCGACCGCGTCGCCGGCATCCAGATTCTGCACCCCGATGATCGCGCTGCGCAATGTCATGGCCGGCAGCAGGCCGAAGTCGGCGGCGGCGGTGCTGCATGGCGTGCCGCCGTACAGCATGACGCCGGCGCGCACCCAGTCGGCCACGGCTTCGGGATGCAACAGGTCGGCGGCGGAATTGGCAATGCTGCGCAGCCCCGGCAAGTCCTGCGCGCCTTCGGCAAAACAGGCCAGCTGGCGCGCCAGCGGCAGCGCCGGATTGTCGGCTTCGTCGGCGTTGGCCAGGTGCGTGATCAATGCAATGCCGCGCACGCCGGCAATCTTGCCCAGCCGCGCGTGCGCCGCATGATAGGTATCCGGCTTGAAGCCGAGCCGGTTCATGCCGCTGTTCATCTTCAGATGCACATCCAGTTGCGTACCCGGCGGCAATCCTTCTTCCAGTTGAACCACCTGTTCCCAGTTGTGTACCACAATCTGAAAATCGTGCTGCACCGCCACACGCAGATCGTCGCGGTCGAAACAGCCTTCGAGCAGCAGGATCGGCTTGCGCCAGCCCAGTTCCCGCAAGCGAATCGCATAGTCGGGTTCGATCAGCGCCAGGCCGTCGGCATCGGCGAATCCCTGCATGCCGCGCGCCAGGCCGTGTCCATAGGCATCGCCCTTGACCACCGCCCACACCCGGGCGCCGCCCGCCCGCCGGCGCGCCACCGCCAGATTGTGGCGCAATGCGGAAATATCAATGGTCGCTACCAGGGGTCTCGGCATAAATAATCGGTCGAAATGTTTCAAGAAAAATCGTTGCTTGCCGGCGCGGCGGCGCGCATGCCAGCATGGATGGCTGCATGCGTGGCTACGTGCCCGGCAGCGGACAAAAACCGCAGCGCTATTTTACCCAGAAGCGCTCGGAGGGACCTCATCAATCGATTTACATCAGTCCGATGAGATATGTTCGTCCATCGCGCATTATGAATAGCGCGCAGAACACAAGCCAGACATATTTTCATGGTATAAAGCAGGCCAATGCACTTTTTTCAGACCCAACAACGGATGAATCGCGGTTTCTATACCATCATAGCGGCACAGTTTTTTTCGTCGCTGGCGGATAATGCCCTGCTGATCGCAGCAATCGCATTACTGACGCAAATGCATTCTCCGGAGTGGATGACGCCGCTGCTGAAGCTGTTCTTCGTGCTGTCCTATGTCGTGCTCGCCGCATTCGTCGGCGCATTCGCCGATGCCCTGCCGAAAGGCCGTGTCATGTTCATCACCAACATGATAAAAATCCTCGGCTGCAGCATGATGTTCTTCCACGTCCATCCCTTGATCGCCTACGCCGTGGTCGGCTTCGGCGCCGCTGCCTATTCGCCGGCCAAGTACGGCATCCTGACCGAGCTGCTGCCGCCGGAAAAGCTGGTCGCCGCCAACGGCTGGATCGAAGGCCTGACCGTTTCCTCGATCATTCTCGGCACCGTGATGGGCGGCGCGCTGCTCAATCCGCATATTTCCGATGCGCTGCTGTATACCTACCTGCCGCGCGTGGGCATCAATTTCGACGCATCGACCGAAGCCGCGCTGTGCATCATCACGCTGATCTACCTGCTGGCCGGCGTATTCAACCTGCGCATTCCCGACACCGGCGCGCGCTATGCTCACCAGGAACGCAATCCGGTCAAGCTGGTGATCGATTTCGCGAACTGCTGCAGCGTGCTGTGGAAAGACAAACTGGGCCAGATTTCGCTGGCGGTCACCACGCTGTTCTGGGGCGCCGGCGCGACCTTGCAGTTCATTGTGCTGAAATGGGCCGAACGCCAGCTCGGCATGCCGCTCGGCAAGGCCGCCATCCTGCAAGGCGTGGTCGCGGTCGGCGTGGCGATCGGCGCGGTGGCGGCGGCGCGTTTCATTCCGCTGAAGAAATCCTTGTCGGTGATGCCGCTGGGCATCGCCATGGGCATGGTGGTAATGGCGATGACGCTGGTGCATTCGGTCTGGATCGCCTATCCGCTGCTGGTGATCATCGGCGTGCTGTCCGGCTTCTTCGTGGTGCCCATGAATGCCTTGCTGCAACATCGCGGCCACGTGCTGATGAGCGCCGGACATTCGATCGCCGTGCAGAACTTCAACGAGAACCTTTCCGTGCTGTTCATGCTGGTGCTGTATGCCTTCATGATCAAGGCGCACCTGAACATCAACGTGATCATCATCATGTTCGGCGTCTTCGTCGCCGGCACCATGTATTTCGTCATGCGCCTGCATGCCAGGAATCAGCGCGAATTCGACACCGTCGCCCTGATCGGCGAACACAAGCACTGACCGGCCTGCAACGCATCCTTCAGCGTATTCCTATCGTAATCCGCTCGGCCGCCAGCGTGCGCCAGTCGTCCGGCACGATAAAACCCCGGCTGGTTTCCAGCATCATGCCTTCCTCGTCCCTCGCGGCATGCATCACCGCAATCAGCAGGGGCGCCGGATCGCCGCTGAAAGACGACGCCAGCGCCGCCTGCAGTCGTGCCGGCGTCAGCGTCAATGCTGTCGGCAATCGGGTCGGCGCCAGCCATTCCAGGCGCGGCAGGATCACATAGCGCGCCGCGCCGTATTCGGGATCGGCCGCAAGTTCGTCGCCGTTGCACCAGAAGCCGCGGCAATGATCCGCCGCCACGCCCATCGACGGCGGCAACGCGACCGCCGCATCGCGATAGAACAGCCAGCCCTTGACCAGCGCCAGCGCATGCGAAACCGGCAGCGGCAGATAGGCCGCGGCCGCAGGATGATGCGACAGCTTCAATTGCCGATCCATGATCTTGCTCATCTTGGCGCCCAGGGTATCGGCCAGGTTGGGGCCGACAAAGCACTCGGCTTCCGGCGTGCTGCGCTGCGATTCGAGCAAATAGAATTTGGTCGCGAATTCCCAGTGAATCAGCGCGGCGCCGTCGGCCCCGGCATCGTGCAGCAGATAATCGAATTCGCCGATGGTGGCATTGGCGCCGGCCCTGACCTGGAGATTGGTGGCGAACAGCCGGCCCTGCAGTTGCAGGTAGAACGCCAGCAGCTTTTCGGCGTAGCGTCCCAGCCGCGCCGTTGGCCGCGCGTCGACCGCCGCGTGCAACGGCGACGGATCGTCGTCCAGCATGCGCAGCCAGGCGTCGACATCCACGCCGTCGGCCCGGCCGTCCAGCATCGCGATCGCGCCGTGCCAGCGCGGCGCCAGCGAATCGAACAGATTGGGCGCCGTCAGCAGCCATGCCAGCGCACGCACATGCGGATCGCGCAGACGGCCATGGCGCCGATGGAATTGCGTCTGGAACGCCGTGAACGATTTATGCCGGATCAGCGACATCTGGGGCCTGCGGGCGCTGGAGATGCCTGAGCAGGCAAAGATCGTCCCATGCGCCGCGCTTGTCGATCGGATTGCGCAACAGATGCGCCGCGTCGTAAGTGACCAGCAGCGGCAATGCGCCGCCGCGATGCAGGCGGCCGCGCAAGGATTCGAATCGCGCGCGTTCATCGCCGGCGGTTGCGGCGCCCTCTTCCCGATCGCCGGCCAGCGCCAGCGCAATCGCGGGGCCCATCGCGATCAGCACCGATGCGCGTTGCGCCTCCGCTTGCGCCTGCAGCCCCGCGAGGTCGCCCTGCGCGCCGGCTTCCTTTCTCAGGCCGAGCGCTGCCAGCATATTGGCGAACAGCTCTTCCGAGCCCTGCACGCCGGACCCGCGCGAGACGAACAGATAACGCGCGGTATCGGCGACATCGGTGGCGGTGCACAAGGCCAGGACGGTCTTGACCGGTGCCGCCGCGCCGGCCTGCAGGGCATCGTCGTCCCATGCGGCGTCGCCGTCATTGGATTGCACGGCAACCGGCGCCGGCGCGATCCTGGGCGATGACGGCGCGGGAGTTTGCATCGGCGTCGGCATGACGGCGGGTTCGGACGGCCGCACATCGGCGGCCGGCAAGGCATCGGCCATCAGGCCGCGCCGCATCCAGAGCGGTCCGACGCCTATCTCGTCGAGAACGGCGATCCGGCGCGCCAACGCGGCGGCATCGATTTGCATGGTCATAGCGGCATCGTCATCATGAGGGCGTCCTCGCGCCGGTTGTCCGCGACGGGATAATAGTTTTTGCGGCGGCCGATCTCGCTGAAGCCGAAACGGCTGTAGAACGCCAGCGCCTGCCGGTTCGATACGCGCACTTCCAGCAGCATCGTTTTCAGATGCTGCTGCCGCGCCAGCGCCACCGCCTCATGCATCAGGCGTTGCCCGTAACCCTGATGCTGGGCATGGACATCGACGCTGAGGTTAAGCAGATGCGCCTCGTCGACCACCGGCACCGGCATCACCAGGAAATAACCGAGCAAATGGCCGGCGGCGTCGCGCAGCAGCCTTGCGTAATAGGCGCTATTGAGGGAATCCTCGAAATTCCCCGGCGTCCACGGATGCGAATACACGTGCCGTTCGATCGCAATGACCTCGTCGATGTCCGCCTTCTGCATCGCGGCGCAAACCAGTTCGGTGCTTTCGGCCAATGCGCTCATGCGGATGCCTTGGCCAGGCGTTCGGCGGTGGTGAAGGCGATCTTGTTGCGCAGGTAAAAGGGTTGCGCCTGTTCCAGCGGAACCAGTGCGCCGTCGGCTGCGGCGGCGCGTCCAAGCACGGCGACTTGCTTGGCGCTCGGCATGATCAGGGGCAGGAAATCGGCGCAGGCGGCAAACGCCGGCGCGGCGAATGCTTCGGCATAGGCGCTCAAGCCGTTGCCGCAGGCGACGGGCGTTCCGGCCGGCGCCACCTGGTCGGCCGCGGACAAGGTCGGCGCGGTCACTGCCTGCCAGGCGCCGTCCGCACGGCGATATTGCGCCCAATAGACCTCGCCCATGCGCGCATCCAATACCGCCAGCACATCCTGCGCGCCGGTGGCCTCGTGGCATGCCTGCGCCATCGCTTCCAGCGTCACGACCGGCGCCACGGGCAGGTCGGCGCCGAAGGCCAGCCCCTGCACCACGCCGCAGGCGGTGCGCACGCCCGTGAACGAGCCGGGGCCGACGCCGAAAGCGATGGCGTCGCATTGCGCCAGGGCGACGCCGGCCTCCTGCAGCAGCGCCTGCACCATCGGCAGGATCGCTTCGGAATGCGTATGGACGCCGGCGGATTCGCGCGCAAACAGGCCGCGCTCGCAGAGCAGCGCGGCGGAGGCGACTTCGGTGGAAGTTTCGATGGCAAGGATTATCGGCATCCGCGTATTTTACCCTCTCCGCGCCAGCCGGACGACCGTCCCGGCCACCCGAAATTTTGTTCAGGGTAAAATACCGCCCATGACCTTTTCCAGACTCGACGCAAACAATCGGCAAGCGCTGGCGCAAAGCATCGCCCGCAATGAGTGGGTGGTGGCCTGCCTGTGCGCGCAATGGTGCGGCAGCTGCCGCGAGTATGAGATCGCGTTCGCGCAACTGGCCGAGCGCCATCCCGAATATCGCTTCGTCTGGATCGATATCGAAGACCAGGCCGACGTCGTCGGCGACTTCGACGTCGACAACTTCCCGACCCTGCTCATCCAGCGCGGCGCCATCGTGACGTTTTTCGGTGCGATGGAACCCGAAATCCGGCTGGCCGAGCGGATCTTCACCACGCATCTGCAAAAAACCGATGCGGAATTGCAGGCCGAGGCCGTGTCCAACGTGCAACGCCGCGAATGGCAGCTCGAAATCGAACTCGGCCGCCGCCTGCGCGAGGCGATCGGCGATGCAGCGGCTTAAACGCTTGCAAACGGCCTAAAACCCTTCAAAAAACCCGGTTTTACCCCGTAAATGCTTGTTTATTATGCGTCTGCGATGTAAAGTCGAGGGTTTATTTAATCCGGCACCAACCTCTTTTATGGCTTTATTCGTTCACAAGTACGGCGGTACGTCGATGGGCTCGACCGAGCGCATCAAGAATGTCGCAAAACGCATTGCAAAATGGCACGATGCAGGACACCAGGTCGTCGTGGTGCCCTCGGCCATGTCGGGCGAGACCAACCGCCTGATCGGCCTGGCCAGGGAAATCATGCCGCAGCCGGACCAGCGCGAGCTGGACATGCTGGCTTCGACCGGCGAACAGGCCTCGGTCGCCTTGCTGGCAATGGCACTGATCGCCATCGGCAAGGACGCGGTTTCCTATGCCGGCTGGCAAGTGCCGATCAAGACCGATTCCGCGTTCACCAAGGCGCGCATCCGCTCGATCGACGATACGCGAATCCGCGCCGACCTGAACGCCGGCAAAGTCGTCATCGTGACCGGCTTCCAGGGCGTGGATGAAGAAGGCAACATCACCACCCTGGGCCGCGGCGGCTCGGACACCTCGGCCGTGGCCGTGGCGGCGGCGATGAAAGCGCAGGAATGCCTGATCTATACCGACGTCGACGGCGTCTACACGACCGACCCGCGCGTGGTCAGCGAAGCGCGCCGCCTGAAGACCGTGACATTTGAAGAAATGCTGGAGATGGCGTCGCTGGGCTCGAAAGTCCTGCAGATCCGCTCGGTTGAATTCGCCGGCAACTACAAAGTGCCGACCCGGGTCCTGTCGTCATTGACCGACCCCTTGATTGCGCTGGAAGAAGAAGCCAATTCCGGCACCCTGATTTCGTTTGAGGAAGACAGCAACATGGAACAAGCCACCATTACCGGGATCGCGTTCAGCCGCGACGAAGCCAAAATCACCGTGCTGGGCGTGCCGGACCGTCCGGGCATCGCCTACCAGATCCTGGGGCCGGTGGCCGAGGCCAACATGGAAGTCGACATGATCATCCAGAACCAGTCGGTCGACAACAAGACCGATTTCACGTTCACGGTATCGCGCGCCGACTACGCGCGCGCCAGCGAAGTCCTCAACAGCACCCGCGACAGCATCGGCGCCGCCTCGATCCTGGGCGACACCAAGGTATCGAAGGTCTCGGTGGTCGGCGTGGGCATGCGCAGCCACGTCGGCATCGCCTCGCAGATGTTCCGCACGCTGTCCGAAGAAGGCATCAACATCCAGATGATTTCAACATCGGAAATCAAGATTTCGGTGCTGATCGACGAGAAGTACATGGAATTGGCCGTGCGCGCGCTGCACAAGGCATTCGACCTGGAAAGCGGCGACCCGGCGGCCGGCGACCGCATCGACGCCTGAGCAAGGCGCGCAAAAGGCAAATAAGCGACAACAAGGCAGTGATATTTATGTGAAGTCCGGTTGACCGGGCAGCGCTGAAAAGATATCATGCCTGACTTTACTGCAGCGAGAGTTTTTCGCCGTCAGTGTGGAGACGTGGCCGAGTGGTCGAAGGCACTTCCCTGCTAAGGAAGCATATGGGCTTAAACCTGTATCGTGGGTTCGACTCCCACCGTCTCCGCCAAAGAATTAAAAGCCGAATTAAAAGCCGAATTAAAAGCCCTTGACGCAAGTCAGGGGCTTTTTTCTTTGGCGGAGACGAGTAAGCCGCCTGCGCGGCTTGCGGATGGGAGTCGAAGGGATTCGCCCGCAAGCGAATCCGCGGCCTGCGTCTGTAGAGGCGACTCCCACCGTCTCCGCCACTTGTAAATCAAAAAAATAGAATTGTCTTTATTTTCATGTTCCAAAAAAATTTGACCAAAAGCGGCAATACAATGCATTCCGAATATCTTCGCAAGATATTCAATGTTAAGATTCCTTTGCATCAATAAAAATTCTACTCAGAAAAACAGTGAAGTTCTCGTAACGCGAGGGGCGTGCCTGAACCTTTTCAGTTGCCGTACCGATTCCATCGGGCGAGTCAATCATAGACGGGGAAATTTTGAATTCCAGTTTGCAAAAAACGTACGTCGTTCGAATTTTCCTCCAGCCTCATCTACGCAATAAAGCCGACTTTTCTGAGTCAGGGTTACTGCATCTCTACCAATCCGACAGCAGATTTTGCCGCTCCTTCATGTCGAATAACGTTTAAAAGATACCTGGCCAGCCTTTGACAGGGAGGCAGAGCGACGTGCATAGAAATACAAAAACGATCAGCAATTCGAACGCGTTACAGCATTATCAATAGGGGAAACAATGATTAATTGTGTGAAGTGCGACGCCCAGAACAAGGACGGCGCGAAATTCTGCAAGGCCTGCGGCAATAAAATAGATGCTGCAGCGCCCCCGATCGACGCTTGCCTGTCATGCGGAGCAGTTAAGGTTCCAGGCGCAAAATTCTGTAAATCATGCGGAGCGCCGGCCGCGGTTGCCAAATCGCCGGCGCATGCGCCGATGGCCGCCGATGTTCCCGAACCCGAACCCGAATCCGAATCCGGGACGCAGGCTCAGACAGGATCAGAGACGCTATTAGTGACGACAGTCAATACAGAAGCATCGACGTTTTCACCTCCGCTCGCTCATGATATTGCCAAAGTGCATGCAGAATCTGTCTTGGCAGAAAATGCAATAGAAGAAGCTCCAACTGTTCCAGCTCCGGATTTACTGCCAACGCAGGAAGCTTCACCGATAGAAATAGATAATGCATCTGCGCATGCCGGCCTGGAGAATCCAGCCGTCGCACCGACACCCGATACCGGCCAGGCATCGCCGGTACGGACAAGGCAAAATAAGACATTGCTGCTGGCTGCAGCAATGATTGTAACTATTGCGATCGGCGGCGGCCTGTTCTGGTGGTTGGCTTCAAAACCAGTTGCACCAAAACCACCGAGCGACAACAGCATCATTACACCGACACCTGCACCTGCACCTGCCGTCACTGCGATAAATGTCGAGCCAATTCTACCCTCGCCGGCAATTCCGGCTTTGCCCTCGAACCAGCCACAGCAGACCGCACTGCCAGCTACCACGCCAATCGAAGAAGCGATAACCCCAGCGATGCAAACCAAATCCGCACCTGCGATCGCGGACACGCCGCAGCCTGACAAAACGGCCAAGGTCATCGTTCATGCGGATCCCATGGCCGGAAAAATTTCGGCGCTGATTGCAAAGGCGGAAAACCACATTGCCAACGGCCAATATGACAAAGCCATTGCAACTGCGGAAAGCGTGCTTGAAATAGAACCGGCCAACAAATCGGCCAAGAAGGTAATCGCCAAAGCCAAGGCCCGGCAGATGGATGCTCTCAAATCCGGTAGTTCACTCGAATAATGAAAAGGGGAAATTCTATGCAGTTTCAGAAAACGATTTGCGCTGTTGCCGTTGTTACATTACTCGCCTCCGGTTGCGCAGCACCGGGAGGCTCAACGCCGCCCATGAGCAATGAATCAATGATCCGCTGCGCGATGTTGGGCGCTGGCGGCGCACTGGTTGGTGCATTGATCGGAGGCGGCAAAGGTGCCATCGGCGGCGCAGCTGCCGGCCTGGCCGCTTGCGCCATCATTGAAGTAGCGACAAGACAAACCAAGACGGCCTCCCAGGTTGATCACGATTACAAGGCCGGCAATCACAATCGCTTGCCGCCAAACGCCAAGGTCGACTCTTATGATACGGTCGTCACGCCTAACGGTGCAGTCAAGGCTGGCGATGCCATCAAGGTTCAGTCGACGATCCGCGCGGTATCCGGCACGACCGAACCCGTTACCGAGATCAAGGAAGTCCTGGTAGCGTATGCGCCTTCCGGCGAGGAGTTCAAACGCGGCGAAAAAGTCGTCAATACCGCACCCGGTAGTGGTGAATATGACAATAGCTTCACGTTGAAACTGCCGTCCGGTTCGCCCCAGGGCGTCTACAAGCTAAAAACTCAGGTTTTCCTGAACGGCAAACCCGGCGCGACCAGGGAATCGAGCTTGCAACTGGCGCAAGTCGATGGCGTGCTGACGGTCGCCACACTCGATCGCTGAATCCGCATTCAATCCAAACAGCATCGAAATTCATGTAATCGCTTATGCGTCGACTATCCAGTCGGCGCATTCATCATTTGCGTTCCAACAATGGGGAAATTATGACGACAACAGAACAGGCAGCAGTTCCATCCTACGGCTTGCTGCGCGCGGCGGAGGCCGTCGTCAACTGGCGCGCGCTAGCAATGTGCGGCTTGGCCGGCATTTCGGTTTTTTTATTTGCAGCGCTTGCATTCTGGATGGCGAGTCATAGCTCGCTGTTGGGCATATTGTTCTTTTTCCTCACGATAGTGGTCGGCCTGATCGGTTATTCGGCGGTTGGCATTACCTTGATGCGGCAGGCTCAGGGGCAAGCATCGGATTTTTCAACGGCGATTTTTCAGGCTGTATTTACCGTGCATCGCTTTTTGGGCGTTGGACTGTTGCTGTTCGTCGGCGCTGCAGGCATGTTGCTGGCGGCATTGCTGGTTTTTTTCCTGTGCAAGATTCCCGGTCTGGGTCCGTTGCTTTATACATTTGCCTTTCCCGTCTTGGCGATCCTGATCGGCGTGACCTTGACGGTCTTGTCATATGTCGGCTTTCCACTCGCCGCCCCTGCGATTTGGGAGGGCAACAATACGTTTGAAACTGTTGCGCGCCTGGCTGTAATCGGCCGTAAACGCCTGTTCAATGTGATCGTCAATATGTTCGTCTTGCTGTTGCTTGTAGGATTTCTTTCATTGCTGGTGTTCGGCATCCTGTTCAACGGTTCGGTTATATCGGTTGCCATATCCTCGGCAGTCGGCATCAATCCAATGGGCAGTCTGATGAATATGGTTTCGGGAGTAGCCGGTGGCTTCATGCACGGTGGCGGCATGGGTTATGGCGGCGGCATGGGGTACGGCGGCGGCATGGGAATGGATGGAGGGCAATCGTATGCCGGGGCATTTCAATTCGGCGCGGGCCTGCTGTTTACGCTGGGCATGATTGTTCCGTTTCTCACCTATATCAACGGCACCTGCCTGATATATTTGCAAGCGGTCAATGGCCTGAGTTTCGGTGAAACCGAAAAAAAATTGCGCGGACATGTAGATGAAGTAAAGCGCCGCACCAAGGAAGCACATGAACGAGCCAACGCCAGACTGGCTCAGACACGGGTGTCGGCAACGCCTGAATCCACAGCGGCGTCGACGCCGGCGCCTGCACCGCAAACCGGCAATGCCTCCCTTGCCGTTGCTCCTTGCACCAATTGCAACACACCTTTAACTGCCGATGATCTTTTTTGCGGCGAATGCGGCACAAAAAATCCGAATAAATTATGAGTTACGAATTTAATCCCGAAAGTCCGGTCTTCGAGTTTCCGAACCCTTACAAGGTCGAGAATCTTTCTCTCATCATTTCTGGCTCCTTTGCCACTCTGGCCGGTGTGGCGACCATGCTCAGTGTGCGCGAACGCATTTCGCATGGGCCGGATGGCCGGGCGCTGGCTGTCATCGGCATTGCGGTCGCGCTCCTGCTCTTCGGTATTTTCCTGCTCGCGCGCGCCTTCACTCAACTGCGTTATTTTTTTGGACGCAATCGTCCGGAAAGCCTCGCGCCGCTGGTGGCGACCGATCAAGACGGCGATAGCAATGCCGCCGTCTTTTATAAGGAAACCTTGCGTCAGAACGCCATCGCTTTCCATGAACCCAAAGGAGCGCTGAACGGCTTGCTGTATTCATGGCTGCAGCACCTCATCTTCGCGCCCGATGTGATTCAGCGTACCGCGCAAACCCAGTTCTATAATTTTCTCGCGCTGGTCGCCACGCTCTTGAGCTATCTGCTTTGCTGGCTCATGTTCGGTCAAGGCCCTGCAAGCAGTTGGATCGGCCTGGCCTACGCTGCTTTCGGCTTTTCTCAGATTGTGCGGCCGATGGTCAAACAATTCCGTCCGACCAGCGGCCCTGTCGTCAATGCCACGAACGTCGGTTCCGGCAGTCTGATCTTCCTGATCGTACTTGCCGTGCTCGGTCCAGTAATCCTGGCAATGGCGGCAGCGCATCTGCCGGATCTGGATGGCTTATCGATCAACGGCGCGTTGCTTGTTGCGCTGCTCTGCGCGATTGCCGGTTGCGGCGTGTTCGGCCTTGCGCTCAAGAATCAACTTCAACCTTTGCCACAAGCGGTCGGATCGGCTCGCGTGACCGAGACGGTAACCATGAATGCACATCCGAACAAACTGATTGAAGAGTTGGATCGCATTCTGATGGACCATTGGTATAGCCGAATTCCAAATCGTCGCTACACGCGCCGTTCTCCTGCCGTGAACGGTCAACAGGGTAAGTTTTCCGCTGAAATTTTTGAAGAAACACAACCCCGTCCACAGGCTAATCGCACCGCCGCTAACGTCGCCCATGCCTGGTCGATGCCGCAGTTCCGCTGGCTCACGGTGTTGACTGGACTGGCGATGCTCTTCCTTGCGATGGGCACGCTGAGCGCTGTATTCGCCGCACATGATATCCTTGGTCACGAACAGGTGTCGACCAGCGCCGGCTTTGCCTTGAGTCAGATTTTCGTCGGCATGTTTTGCTATCGCGCCGCGCACGTCTTATGGGGGCGTTTCGACTTCGTCTCTACCCTGACATGGGTCGATATCAACGGCAGTTTCGAATCGGCGCGCGTCAATATCGGCAATCAGGTTACGGGCAATGTGCAAACCACAAAAAATGTCATTAACATCGAATCCATGACCATGCGAGTCTGGGTCTCTGAAATCGATACGGTCATTTTCGGCAAGGATGCACAGCGCCAACTGATTGGCATGCGCGGTCTGCAAGGTATCGCCAACGAACTGGCGGCGACATTGAAAAACTTCGGCGAAGCCAGATCGATGATCGTTGCCCCCGGTTCCGCCATGGATTTCGAGCGCGCACAGAAGACCGGCATCATGAATCAACTCGTCGGCGGAAAAGCGCCGGCCATGCCCGATCCGGCATTGACGGCGGCGTTATTTGCCGCCGGCGCACAAAGCGGTTCGATCGCGTCCCAATCGGACAACGGCGATGTTCAGTCCCGGTTTTGCAGCAATTGCCGCTATGTACTTGATGGCGATGCGGGATTCTGCGGGGAGTGCGGCACACCGGTCACCGCTTGACCGCAGAGATGTTGCGCGGCGCTTACGTCGGTGACAGGGGGCCTTTCGGATAGACCCCTCTGCTTACGTCGGGAACAAAGAAAATTCCCTCCTCCAGGGACGTTTCATCCCTCTTTCGAATAATAAAGCGTGGTTCCGCAAATCTCGCAAAAATGCTCATGCGTATAAGAATGCCGCAGCAGATTACGGACTCGTAACGCGCTAGCTTTGCACGATCGGCATGCGACACGTCCTCTTTCAGTCACCGCGTCGCTATGCATGCTTCAGTACACGTAAAATCTTCCATCTGATATCGCGAAATCTGCCGGTATTGTCCGATGCCGCCAATTATCCATATACCACTGAAAAACAAACAGAATATTCCGGCCCCGTAGTCACCCTGCACTGGCCGATAGCAGGCGTCCTCCGAGTAAAGAATTCAATCCAGGCAAGATTAATTTGCTTTTGAATAAAAATCACGTCACCCTGTCGGATCGCGGTATTCCACCGCTGTTGCGGAGCTTCATGAAACTCTCTACGTTTATAACGAGTAATTTGCCACAGATTATTTCCGAGTGGAATCTTTTTGCAAGAACGCTTGAACTCCAAGGCTCACTTTCAAATGAAGCAATCAGGGATCATGCGGAACAAATCTTGCGGGCCATTGCACTTGACATTGATTCTCAACAAAGCTCACAAGAACAACGCGAAAAATCCCAAGGCATGTCGCCTGACAAACTGGCGTTAAGCGGTGCATCGGTGCATGGAACGGCAAGGCAAAACGAAGGCTTTACGTTACTGCAACTCACTGCGGAGTATCGTGCTTTACGTGCGACAGTCCAGCGCCTTTGGTTTGCGCTTGGGAACGAACTATCAGCGGCTCATAGTGCAGATCTCATTAGATTTAACGAAGCAATCGATCAAGCGCTTGCAGAATCAGTCGTTACCTATACAAACCAAGCCACTCGCGCAAAAGATACTTTTCTTGCCATCCTCGGCCACGATTTGCGAGGCCCGCTTGCGACCATCGCCTTATCGGGAAGTTTATTGAGTCAGCCGGGGATGACTAAAGAATCCGCGCTACTAATCGGGCCTAGAGTTAAGCGTAGCGCGTCGGTTATGAGCTCTATGGTTAACGATCTGCTCGAATATGCACGGGCTGAACTCGGCGGTGTAATGCCGATGACCTTTGCAAAAGCCGATATGCTGACCATTTGCCAAGCTGCAATCGCCGACGCGTCGGCGCTCCATCCACATTGCCCATTCAATTTGGAAGCTGCCGAACCCATCGTCGGCTGCTTTGACGAAATAAGGCTGCAACAAGTATTAACGAACCTGCTCAACAATGCAGCGCAATATCGTGGAGACGACATGCCTGTGACGATCAGAATGTCATCGAATGCTGAACATGTAACCGTCTCCATCCAAAATTCAGGAGCATTAATTCCAAAAGAAGCAATGGATGCAATTTTCGATCCCATGGTTCAGCTCGCTATTTCCGCCAATCAAACCGACCGGGCATCGACGAGTTTAGGACTCGGATTGTATATTGCAAAAAAAATCTCCATGGCTCACAACGGATTGATTAATGTCGCGTCAAATGATTTGACCGGAACCACATTTACAGTCGTACTGCCGCTCTATCAAAAAACGAACGACATGTCCTCCTACGAGGTAACAGGACTTGCGCCACTTGTGCATTGTGAGTAGGCGTGGGATGGTTGGTCCAGGAGGAATGATGAACGAAACAATTTTGATAGTCGACGATGAGAAGGATTTGCTTGACACTGTCGAGGATGCACTTGTCTTTAGCGGCTACAAAGTAACTCGCGCAAAAGACGGCCAACAAGCATCGGAAATACTCGAAACGGAAACGCCAATGATTATTTTGTCCGATTTTTTTATGCCGAAATTGAATGGATGCGAATTATTCGACCTGGTTAGAGGTGCAAAAAAAACCAAGAACACGCCATTCATTTTTATGACCGCAACGCCGGAATTGATTACGTCCATTGGGTCATATTCACTACTGCGCAAGCCATTTCAATACGATGCGTTAATCCATATAATCCAAAATTCGATCGCCTCTTTGCACTGATCGGCGGGTAGTTGCAATCTTCTATAAGTTTCTTCGAATAGATTCGCCCATTCGTGTTCTATTTTTATTCATTTCAATTCCCCAGGAAATGCTGATCGGATAATCCGCGATGTGCCTGAGCGCATGGGGCAGATAGGCCTCTGAATCGCGTCGTATTATTTTTTTACTTCCGTAAGCCGATCAAGGCGCAGCCGCTGCCGCTTGTCGAAAATACTCCCAGCCGCCAGGTAGACCGCCCCGCTGGCCGCCAGCGCGCTCCCACCAGCCAACAGGAACATCAACAGAATCTGGTATTTCACCGCCTCGACCGGATCCATGCCGGCCAGCAGTTGCCCCGTCATAATGCCGGGCAGCGTGATGATGCCGGCTGCCGACATCTGATTGACGATCGGAATCAGGCCGCTGCGAATCGCATTGCGGATATGCGGCACCAGCGCTTCACGGCTGGTCGCGCCCAATGCAAGTCGTCCTTCGATCGCCGCGCGCGCACTGCTGACGCCGTTGAAAAACACATCCAGTCCGAGACTGGCCGAATTCAACACACTGCCGAGAACGATACCCATCAGCGGAATGGCGTAATGCGGGTCGTACCAGGGTGATGGCCGGATCGCGGTCAGCAGGGCCAGCAGCACTGTGGCCACGCCGGTAATGCCGACGGTCAGGCTGCTCAGGCGCACCGACGCCCATCCGCGCAAACGCCGCGCCGGACGCACGACGACTTCCCTGACCGCAGCGCCGATCATGAGGACGATCACGATAACGGTGACCAGCGGCGAACCGGAAGCAAACACCACTCGCAACAGTAAACCGACCAGCAGCAATTGCACGATCATGCGGAATGCGGCCCACAGCACTTGACCGTGCAGTCTTAAGCCCAGCCAGATCGACAGGCCGGCGTTGAGCAAAACCAATATCGAAGCGATGGCGAGATCGAAAGCGTGGAGGTGGATGACTTGCATATGCGTCACCCCAGCCTTGGCGTGATCGCCATCCGGCGGTTGCCCAAGCGCTCGGCCTGCTGCGCGGAATGCGTGATCAGCACGAGCGCCAATCCCGACTGCAAGCGTTCGCGCAGCAGCAGTTCCACTGCCTCGACGCTGGGTCCGTCCAATGCCGCGGTCGGCTCATCCAGCAGCAATACGCGGGGATTGACGGCCAGCGAACGAATCAGGGCCATGCGCTGCCGCTCGCCGGTGGAAAGGCGCATGACGTCGGCCGTCAGATGCGCCTCGCGCAGCCCGAGTCGTGGCAGCAGCGCGGCGATTCGTTCAGTCTGCGCGATCGAAAAATGCGCGCCCGCGGTGGCCTCCCACCATGCCGGCTCGGCAGCCTGATAGACCACCTGCCGCCGCCAATCCGGCGCCTTCATGCTTTCCCTCGATTGCCCGTACAGCGAGACGCTGCCGCTGTTCAAATCAAGGTCAGCGATCATTCTGAGCAACTGGCTCTTGCCGGACCCGGAAGGCCCCTGCACCG
>DASYEK010000083.1:0-38366 GCA_036499085.1 Herbaspirillum sp.
AGGTGTTGCAAACGGATCAGAAAAAAATACTGTTTGAGCGCAGCGAGTTTATTTTTTTCCCGTTTGCGGCGCCTCTCAACGGGAACCCCCGCAGGGGGCAACGGCTTGCGGCCGCCTTCTTTTGCTTACTTTTCTTGGCGGGGCAAGAAAAGTGAGCGGCTGCCGGGCCGCCCCCGGCTTGCATCCACAAAGATATAAACCAGCAAGCAGCCACAAAACCCGGCCAAGACGGCATAACCAAACTCAACACACCCCACCGACCCAAAACACCCCACCGACCCAAAACAACCCACCGACCCAAAACAACCCAGCAAATCCAACTCAGCCACTTCCCAAAAATCAATAACAATCAGTTATGGATAAAAGTAAAAAATATCAATATACATAACTTTTAAGAACCAATATCGTAACGGTCAAACAAGGATAAAAACGGAGACAACCCAAGGTGACCATTCATGGCCGTTGACCAAATCACTTACCAAGTCCTGCAAAGCCGCCTGTCCGGCATCGTGCAGGAAATGCAGGACAACATCTTCCGCACCGGCTACTCCACCATCATCCGCGAATCGCAAGACGCCAGCTGCATGCTCCTCAGCGCAACAGGCGACGTCGTTGGCGAAAACGTCGTCCTGCCGCTGCACGTATCGGCGCTCCCGGAAGTCGTCAGAGCCATCCTGCGCGACTACGGCGACGACGTCTGCCCAGGCGACGCCTTCATCACCAATCATCCCTATCTGGCCGGCGTCACCCATTCCATCGACATGGCGGTGGTCACGCCGGTCTTCTTCAACGACAAGCTCATCGCCTTCTGCGCCAGCATCGCCCACAAGAGCGATCTGGGTGGCATGGTGCCGGGCACCGGCTCTTCTTCGGCGCGCGAAATTTTCCAGGAAGGCATTCAATATCCGCCGGTCAGGTATATGCACCGCGGCACGGTGGTCAAGGAGGTCGACGCCATCCTGCGCGCCAACAGCCGCACCCCGGACCTGATCATGGGCGATATCCGCGGCCAGGTCGGTACCGCGCGGCTGGGCGAGCAGCGGCTGGCCGCAGTGGCCGAACGCTATGGCGTGGATGCCGTCATCGACACCTTCGCGGAGGCCGAAGCGCGCACCGAAGAACGCGTGCGCCAAACCATCGCCAGCTGGAAAGACGGCTCCGTCGAAGGCGAAATGCATGTCGACAACGACGGCATCGTGCTCGACCGGCCGATCCGGTACCACGTCAGGATCACCAAGACCGGCCGCAATATCGTGTTCGATTTCAGCGGCTCCGGCGACCAGACCCTCGGCCCGCTGAATATCCTGCCGCCAGTGGTGCGCGGCTGCTGCTTCTTTGCGATGACCGCCATGATCGATCCGGCGCTACCGAAAAACGGCGGCCTGGCGCGGGTGGTGGAAATGAAATTCCGCGACGGCTCGGTGCTGCATCCGAAATTTCCGGCGCCGACCAATACCTATATGGCTTCCGCCACCGCCGTCACCGAAGCGCTGCTGCAGGCGCTGAGCCAACTGGTGCCGAACCGCCAGACCGCCGGCACCGGCGGCGTCGGCGGGCTGATGATCGGCGGCAAGGACGACCAGGGCAAGGCCTTCGTGCAGTATGAAATCGTCGGCTCGGCCTACGGCGCGCGCACCGGCAAGGACGGTGTGTCCGGCACCAGCGTGCTGCTCGACAACGCCCGCACCGCGCCGATCGAAGTGCTCGAATCCGAATTCCCGACCCGCGTGCGGCGTTTCGAATTGATCCGCGATTCCGGCGGCCCCGGCCAATTCCGCGGCGGCCTCGGCATCCGCCGCGAATACGAAATCCTGGCGCCCGAAGTGCAGTTCTCGCTGCGCGGCGGCAAACACACCAATCCTGCCCACGGCCTCGAAGGCGGCAGCCCCGGCGCCACCGGGGCCTGCATCATCAATCCCGGCGGCGGCGACAAGGAGAAACATATGCCTGGACGTTTCGGTGGACTCTATCTGCAACGCGGAGACGTGATCCGCCTGGAAAAATCCGGCGGCGGCGGCATCGGCAGGGTCTGCGACCGGCCCTTCGAACTGCTGGTCGGCGATGTGCTGGACGGCTATGTGAGCGTCGATGCGGCGGTGCGCAACTACGGCGTGGATGCGGACCGGCTGCAGGCGGCGGTGGATGAATGGCGCAGCGCGGCAAGGTCGGCTTCGGCCGCCGCCGCGATGGCGCGGCAGCAGAAAGGCATCGAATAATGGCTTATCGGGTAGCGGTCGACACCGGCGGAACATTTACCGACTTCGTTTTCCTGGAAGCCGAAAGCGGCCGGATCGAAATCCTGAAAGTGCCTTCCACGCGCGGCAACGAATCGGTCGGCATCGTCGACGGTTTCAGCCGCTGGCTGGAAGGCAAGGGCATCGGCGCCGGCAGCATCGATTTCTTCGCGCACAGCACCACCGTCGGCACCAACGCCATGCTGGAAGAAAACGGCGCGCGCACCGGCCTGCTGGTGACCGACGGTTTTCGCGGCGTATATGAAGTGGGCGAACAGTCGCGCGGCTACGGCAGCGTGATCTACGACCTGCTGTTCGACAAGCCGGCCCTGCTGGTGCCGCCGCGCCTGACCGAGGAGATCCGGGAGCGCGTGCTGTTCGACGGTTCGGTGCATGAAGCGCTGGACGAGGCCGCGGCGCGCGACAGCATCGCCCGCCTGCTGGAAACCGGCGTCGATTCGATCGCGGTCTGCCTGCTGTTCTCGTTCCGCAATCCGCGCCATGAAGCGCGCATCGGCGAACTGATCCGCGAGATGGCGCCGCAGGTCAATGTGTCGATCTCCAGCGAAATCGTGCCGCAGATGCGCGAGTATTACCGGCTCTCGACCACGGTGGTCAATGCCTATCTGAATCCGTTGCTGGAATCGTATATCCAGCGCCTCGACGCCAGGCTGGCGGCGCTGGGCCTGGCCACCGAACAGCGCTACATCATGCGCTCCAACGGCGGTTTGGCAACATTCGACTCGGCCGCCAGGCGCAGCGTGCAGACCGTGCTCAGCGGACCGGCCGCCGGCGTGGTCGCGGCGCAGCAATTCGCCAAGGCCAGCGGCTTCCACGAGATGGTGACCTTCGACATGGGCGGCACCAGCACCGATGTCGCCCTGATCAACGGCGGCCAGGCGATGCGCCGCATGGCGGGCAAGATCAACCGGCGCGACCTGCTGGTGCCGACGCTCGACATCCATACCGTCGCGGCCGGCGGCGGCACCGTGGCCTGGATCGACGAACTCGGCATGCTGCAGGTCGGCCCGCGCAGCGCCGGATCGTTCCCGGGGCCGGTCTGCTACGGACGCGGCGGCACGGAAGCCACCATCACCGACGCCAACCTGGTGCTGGGCTATCTGAATGCCGAATTCCCGCTGGCCGGCGGCTCGCTGACGCTGGATCGCAAGGCGGCTGAAGCGGCGATCGACAGGAATATCGCGCAGCCGCTCGGCATTTCGGTGACGCAGGCCGCGCGCGGCATCATCGAGATCGTCGACGTCAAGATGCAGGAAGCGATCAAGGTGGTGTCGTCCAACCGCGGCTACGACCTGCGCGATTTCTATCTGTATTCCTTCGGCGGCGCCGGTTCGCTGCATGCGGGCAAGATATCCGAAGAACTCGGCATGCGCGGCGTGATCATCCCGACCTATCCCGGCGTGACCGCGGCGCTGGGCCTGCTGCTGTCGGACGTGCGGCACGACTATGTGCAGTCGGAACTGACCGATCTGCGCCAACTGACGATCGCGCAGATCAACGATCGCTTCGAATGCCTGATGCAGCAGGGCAGGCAGGAGTTGATGGCCGAAGGTTTTTCGGAACGGGAAATCCGTTTCGAATGCCATCTGGATATGCGCTATGCGGGCCAGGGTTACGAATTGACGATCGCCGTGCCGGAATTCCCGCTGCGGATCGCCGATCCGGTGCAGCTGCGGCACGGCTTCGACAGCGAGCATGCGCGCCTGACCGGCCATTCGGCGCCTACCGAGGCGGTTGAAATCGTCAACTACCGGGTCGCCGGCGTGGTGGTGGTGCCGCAGGCGCCGCTGACCAATCCGTTCGCCGCGCGGCAAGTGCAGACGCTGGAGCAGGCGCTGCTGGGCCGGACCCAGGTGTATTTCACCGAGACGCCGACCCCGACCCCGGTCTACGACCGCACGAAATTGCCAGCCGGCGGCACGGTGCCGGGACCGGCGATTCTGTTGCAGGCCGATACCACGATCATTTTGCATGAGGGCGAAAAGGCCACGGTCGATCCGGCGTTGGGGCATATCGAAATCATTCTGGCTTAGTTCGTTTTAGTCCGCGTCCGCCCGGTAGCGCCGGCCGCTCGAATCAAATACACAAACCTTCAAGGGAAGAACGATGAATTTCAAACTGAATACCGCACCTGCAAACCGCCTCAAGGACCGCGTCGCCATCATCACCGGCGGCGCCCACGGCATCGGCAAGGCCTATGCCCAGCGCTTCGTCGCCGAGGGCGCCAAGGTGGTCGTGGCCGATATCGACGGCGCGGCGGCGGAGCAGGTGGCGAAAGAAATCGGCGACGCCGGCGGCACGGCGATCGGCATGCAGGTCGATATCGCCGACCTGGCCATGTGCCAACAGATGGCGCAGGCTGCGATGGAAAAATTCGGCCGCATCGATGCATTGGTCAACAATGCCGCGCTGTTCTCGCGCATTCCGATGACGCGCGGCCGTTTCGACGAAATCCCGGAAGCCGAATGGGACCGCATGTTCCAGGTCAACGTCAAGGGCATCTGGTATACCTGCCGTTCGGTGGTGCCGTTCATGGAAAAGCAGCAGCACGGCCGCATCGTGAACGTGTCCTCGTCCACCGTGTTCCAGAACCCGGGCACGCGGATTCATTACATCGCATCCAAGGCGGCGGTGATCGGCTTTACCCGCACGCTGGCGCGCGAGATCGGACCGAGCAATATCACGGTCAACTGCATCAGTCCCGGCAGCACGCTGAGCGAGGAAGACCCGAGCGAGGAAATGAAGGCCTATCGCGCCCGCCGCGTGGCCGACCGCTCGATCCAGCGCGTGCAATATCCGGACGACCTGGCCGGCGCGGCGGTATTCTTCTGTTCGGACGAGAGTTCGTTCATTACGGGGCAGAACCTGATTGTGGATGGCGGGCAGGTGATGATTTAGGTATTGGTTGTTTGGCCTTGTGTGCTGAGGCCGGAGGTGACCCTTCGATACGGCCTGCGGCCTACTCAGGGCGAACGGGGTTTTTCTGAAATTTTTACAGAAATCCGTTTCGATACGGTGCGTTACTCGGGGCCGAACAAGGGGGGATTTTCACAAAACCCCGTTCGCCCTGAGTAGGCCGCAGGCCGTATCGAAGGGTCACCCCGGAAGGCAAAGCATCATGGAAACAAACGCATCAGAATCTCAACGGGACCGGAACATAAAAAAAAGACCCATTTTCTTTGACGGATTTTCGGAGGAAATATGAAAAACATACATACAGGAGGCAAACGGCTGTTGCGGTGCGCAGCCGCGCTATTGGCGACGATGACGCTGATCGCGCCGTCCTTCGCGCAGGTATCGGTGCCGATGTACAAGGGCGCCGATCGTACCGAGCGCCTGGTCGCGGGCGCGAAGAAGGAAGGCGCGCTGACGGTGTATTCCTCGATGACGGAACGCGACACGGCCAACGTCATCAAGGGCTTTGAAGGGAAATACGGCATCAAGGTCAGCGTCTGGCGTTCCGGCAAGGACAAGGTCTTGCAGCGCGTCATCTCGGAAGGACGCGCCGGACGCGACGCCGCCGACTTCGTCTGGAATGTCAGCCCGGAAATGGAGGCGCTGCACCGGGAGAAACTGCTGCAGCAGGTCTGGTCGCCGCTGGAAAAGAACCTGATCCCGCAAGCGGTGCCGAAGCACGGCGAATGGGCCGGCTCGATGCTGTATGTTTTCGTGCAGGCGTATAACCCCAAGCGCGTCTCCAAGGATGAATTGCCGAAGACCTGGGAGGATCTCCTGGATCCGCGCTGGAAGGGGCGGCTCGGCATCGAATTCAAGCAGCAGGAGTGGTTTTATCGCCTGCTGACGGTGCTGGGCGAGGAAAAAGGCCTGGCACTGTTCCGCAAGATCGTCGCCGGCAACGGCTTGTCGATCCGCATGGGCAGCTCGGTGCTGGCCAATTCGGTGGCCAACGGCGAGACCGATCTGGCGCTGACCATGTACAGTTTCCTGGTCGACCAGTTCAAGGCCAAGGGCGGCGATATCGAATACCTGGCGCTGGCGCCAACCATCGCGCTGCCGGACGGCATCGGCATTCCGAAACGGGCCAAGCATCCCTATGCGGCGACACTGTTTTTCGACTATATGCTGAGCGACGGCCAGAAAATCCTGGCCGACAACCTGGTCGCCACCACCGAGCAGGGCGACCGGAATATGGCGCGCTTCCCGCAGCCGGTGTTTATCGATCCGGCCAAGGTGCTGGACGATTACGCCAGGTGGACCAAGCTCTACGACGACACGATTCGCGGCGCGGGCGCGGGAACGAACGCCGCCAAGCCCTAGAAGCATGGCGATCCTGTCGAAGCAGCAAAACCGATTTATTTATCGAAATCAATATTTTATAAGGCGCACATCATGAACGATCGTACTGAATTGCAAGTTGGCCTGATGCTCATCGGCGGCGAGCTGGTGGAGAGCGAATCCGGCGCATGGCTGGATTCCGTCAATCCGGCCACCGAAGAACTGATCGGCCGCGTGCCGGCCGGCACCAAGGCCGACGTCGAGCGCGCCTATCAGGCCGCCGCCGCCGCCCAGCCGGCCTGGGCGGCATTGACGCCCGCCGCGCGCGGCGCCTACCTGCTCAAGGTCGCCGCGGCCATGCGCGAACGCGCCGACGAAATCCTGCGCGTCGAAGTCATGGACACCGGCAACACCATCACCAAGATGAAGGGCGATGTGCTGCAGGCGGCCAAGGCGCTGGAATGGTTCGCCGGGCTCGGCACCGAACTCAAGGGCGAATCGATTCCGGCCAGCGCCGACAATATGCACATCAGCATCCGCGAACCGTACGGCGTGGTGGGCCGCATCGTGCCGTTCAACCATCCGATCAAGTTCGCTTCGAACGCCATCGCCGGGCCGCTGATGGCCGGCAATACCGTGATCGTCAAGCCGCCGGAGCAAAGCCCGCTGTCGGCCGGCATCCTGGGCGAAATCTGCCGCGAGCTGCTGCCGGCCGGCGTGGTCAATATCGTCACCGGCAACGGCATGCCGGTGGGCGACGCGATCGCGCGCCATCCGAAAATCAAGCGCATTGCCTTCACCGGCTCGGTGCCGACCGGCATGGCGATCCAGCGCGCGGCGGCCGAAGTCTGCGTCAAGCACGTCACGCTGGAACTGGGCGGCAAGAATCCCTTGATCGTGTTTCCCGACATGGATCCGGTCAAGATCGCCGAAGTGGCGATCGGCGCCATGAACTTCGCCTGGTCCGGCCAGTCGTGCGGTTCGGCCAGCCGGCTGCTGGTGCATGAATCGCTGTACGACCAGGTGCTCAAGCTGGTCACCGAGAAGGCCGCCGCGCTGCGCCTGGGCGATCCGCTGGACGGCAATTCGCAGATGGGGCCGCTCAACTCCAAGAAACACTACGACCGCGTCTGCGAAATGATCCAGAAAGGCAAGGACGAGAAGGCGCGCCTGATGACCGGCGGCGGCCGTCCGCAAGGCAAGCAGTTCGAAAAGGGCTATTGGCTGGAGCCGACCGTGTTCGCCGAAGTCACGCCGCAAATGACGATCGGCCGCGAGGAAATTTTCGGGCCGGTGCTGTCGGTGTTCAAGTGGAAGGACGAGAAGGAAGCCATCGAGATCGCCAACTCGACCGAATACGGCCTGACCGCGTCGATCTGGACCAACGACCTGAAAACCGCGCTGCGCATGGCCAAGGCGGTGCAGTCCGGTTATATCTGGGTCAACGGCGCATCGGGCCATTTCTACGGCACGCAGTTCGGCGGCATGAAGAACAGCGGCCTGGGCCGCGAAGAAGGCATCGATGAACTGTTGAGCTATACCGAAGTGAAGACAATTCACATCAGGCTGTAAACCGGCGCTTGCATGACCGGCGGCGGCATGGGCGGGCCGATGGCTCGCGCCGCTTGCCGGGCGTTCTGGATGCGTGCAGGTGTTTTGGATGTTCGCGGTTGCTTGTTCCTGGTTTTTAAACGCGTCCCGCCTCCAGGGCGGAGCTAACGATAATCGAGAAGAAAATGCGAAATGTTCATGGCAGACGGGCATGGCTTGCCGCCGCCGCAATCCTGGGCGCGGCGATGGCATCGGTGCTGGCGCTGGGCGGATGCGGCAGGCAGGACGCCAACGGCATGACGGCGGTCGGCAAAGTGGCAAGCTACCAGGGCGCGGACCGCGCGCAATTCCTGCTGGACGGGGCGCGCAAGGAAGGCACGCTGACCATCTACACTTCGGGCGCCGCCACCGATATCGAAACCCTGGTCGACGATTTCAAGAAGAAGTACGGCCTCAAGGTGGAGGTCTGGCGTTCGGGACAGAACGAAGTCCGTTCCCGCATCATCCAGGAAGCGCGCGCCCGCAAGAATACCTTCGACATCGTGCTGACCACCGGCAAGGCGGCCGAAGCCGTGTATCGCGAACACCTGCTGCAAAAGGTCGACTCGCCCTATTTCAAGGACCTGATCGCGCAGGCGCTGCTGCCGCACCGCGAATGGACCGGCGACCAGATCGCGGTGTTCGTGCAGGAGTACAACCCGCAGAAGCTGAAGAAATCGGAGCTGCCGAAAACCTATCTGGATCTGCTGGATCCGAAATGGAAGAACCGGCTCGGCATCGAGGCCAGCGACTATGAATGGGTGATGGGCGTGGCCAAGAGCATGGGCGAAGAGCAGGGCGTGCAGTTTTTCAAGGACCTGGCGCGCAACAACCGGGTCTCGGTCTGGAAGGGACATACGGTGCTCAACAACGCCGTGATCCTGGGCGAAGTCGCGCTGGGCCTGACGCAGTATCACTATATTCCGGCGCAGTCCAAGGCCGACGGCGCGTCGCTGGACTGGTTCGCCCTCCAGCCGGCCATCGCGCAGATGGGCGGCCTGGCCATGTCGCGCAGCGCGCCGCATCCGTATGCCGCCACGCTGTTCTACGACTACATGCTGACGGACGGACAGAAAGTGTTCGCCGCCCTGAACTTCATTCCCGTCAACAAGAACGTCGATTCGCCGTACAAGGATATCCGGTACACGGTGTCCGACTCGGCTGAAGTCCTGGACGAAAACGACAAGTGGAACGATCTGTACAACAAGATTTTCCTGAAGCAGAAATGAGCGGCCTCAAGTAGCGGAACCGAGGAAGTGCATGGAGCAGGCCAAAGTCGAGGTCGGGCCTGATCGTCGATAGCGGCCAGGTCGTGACGGAACCCATGTATTGCGCGATCGCCGGCCCGCCGCGTCAGAAAATTTCGGTGCGGCGTTCGGCCGCGCAGTCGCGCATGGCGCCGACCAGGAGCTGCATCTCCGGCGTCGGCACGAAATTGGATCGCATCATCAGCCCGGTGGTGCGGGCGATCAGGCCGATGGATTCATCGCCGCTGCGCATAGCCGGCCGCAGTTTGACCATGGCCCCGGTTTCGACGTCGAGCTTGACCGCGCTCCACGGCACGAACCAGATGGCGTCGCTGTTGATGGTGTAGATGCGGCCGAACGAGATCGACAGGCTCTCGATGAAATCGGTGATCGGCCCCAGGTTGAGCGCCAGCGCCAGCGGGGCGGCGGCGCGTCGGTTGATCGAGGTCTTGGGCGGCAGGATGGCGGTAAAGCGCTGCGCCGATTCGCCTCCTGCCGCGGCATGCGCGGCCGGCGATTCCGTGAGCAGCGGATGGCCGGGCCGCACCACCACCACCAGCGGATCGGCATACAGATATTCGAAGGACAGGCCGGCCATCTGTTCGGGATCGAGATGGCGGCACAGCACCAGGTCGAATTCGCGCTCGCGCAATTGATCCATCAGGTAGCTGGTAGTGCCGGTAAGCACGCTGACCTGCATGTTCGGCACGCGTCGGCGGAACGCCATCAGCGCCTGCGGCACGAACGAGGCGGTCATGGCCGGCGTGGCGCCGATCTTGATGACCGGATTGGTCGCCTTGCGCGCCGGCCCCATGAAGTTGGTGGCCTGCTGCAACGCCTGCACGGCGGCTTCTGCATAGGTGGCGAAGACATCGGCTTGCGGCGTCATCTCGGCGCCGCGGCGGCCGCGGTCGAACAGGCGGATGCCGAGGATGTCCTCCAGCTCCTTGATGGTCTTGGAAACGGCCGGCTGTGAAATGGACAAGGCCACCGCGGCTTTCTGCAAGGTGGCGTGCTGCGCAACAGCCAGGAAACACTGTAGATGGCGAAATTTGATGCGGCCGTCGATCATGGATTATTCATAACCTTTGCTTATATGTTGATGGCGAAAATATCACTTTACATAACTTTTTGCAATGACTATCGTGATCGCGGAAGAAGTGAAAAAAGCGTCGGCGCCTACTGTCGCGCGAGGCTTTTTTCGGCACGATCTTGGCGCGCGATTTCGGCGTAATTTCGGGCGCAATCCCCGGCTGGATTTTTGACTTTCGAAGACCGATAAAAGGAGACGCAATATGTATGGATGGCGAGGCAGGGTAGGCAGCGTGGCGGCGACGCCGTCGGATATCTTTTCGTATGAGTTCTACAAGATCGTGCCGCCGGGCCTGTCGATCATGCAGACCACGCTGTCGATTCATATCATGAACAAGCAGGAGCTGGCCGACGGTTTCGCCGGCACCGAGAAAATGGCGGTGGCGCTGGCGCGCGAAGGCGCCGACGTGATCATCCTGGGCGGCGCGCCGACCCTGTACGACCAGGGGCCGGGCGCAGATACCGCGCTGTCCGAACGCGTCTCCAAGCTGGCCGGCGTGCCGGTGGTGAGCAACCAGACCGCGATGATGGACGGCCTGCGCGCCTTCGGCTGCCGCAAGATCATGATCGCCTCGCCCTTCAACGAAGAAAACAACCAGAAGCTGAAAAAGTACCTGGAAGGATCGGGCTTCGAAGTGGTGGGCGTGTACGGCATGGGCTTCGCGGCCAACGCCGATATCAATCGCGTCTCGGAAGGCGACGCCTATCGTTTCCTGAAGCAGAGCGGCCTCGATTGCCCGCAGGCCGAAGGCATGATCGTGCCTTGCGCCAACTGGCCGACAACGCTGGTGGCGCCGCAGGTCGAGCGCGACCTGGGCATTCCGGTCGTCACCAGCAACCAGGCCAAGACCTGGGGCGCATTGAAGGCATTGGGAATCAAGGATCGTATTACGGATTTCGGCCGCTTGCTGGCCGAGAAACTGGATTGAATCCGTATTGAGGATTTTCGTGTATTGAGAGTTCTGCTCTAGACCCCGCGGAGATGGCCCCAGCCGCGTTGACGCCGCCGACTTGATAATCGGCGGCGTTTTTTTGCTACTTCTTGTTGTAGACGTGGCCTTCCATCCAGGCGATCAGCCGGAACATGATCTGCTTGTTGTTCTTCTCCAGCGCCATGGTGTGGCCGTTGCCGTAGATGCCGGCTTCAGGCAATACATCCACGGTCACGTCGCCGCCGATGGCCGCCATTTCCTTCTGGAACTTGCGCGAAGCATCGATCCGATCCTGCGCGTGGTCGCCAATGACGATGATGATCGGCACCTTGACCAGCTTTTTCCGTGCGTCAGGCGGGATGGCGTCGAACGAGGACGTCGAACTTTCGATTGCCAGAAGACCCTTGACCTTGTCGGCGCGCGCGGCAGCCGTCAGATAGATCATCACGGCCGAAGACGACCAGGATTGCAGCACCACGGGCGTGCCGATCTTGTCGATCAGGGCCGAAAAGCCTTCCACGGATTTGCGCACTTCGTCCGGATCGCGGTAGGTGGTCACCATCTGCGGATAGTAGTTGTTGACCGCTTCCATCGGGAATTGCGTGTTCGGATACGGCAGGCCGAATTTCGGACCCCAGCGGAATGCCTTCCAGGCGGCTTCGGAGGAATAGCGGTTCAGCGTCGGCAGCGTCGACACCGGCGCCTTGCCCAGTTTGACGGCATTGATCTGGCAGACATCGCTGCCGGAGCGGCCGGCATTGACGCGGTCCACGCCATACGTGGCGAAGCCTTCGCGCGCAAACAGCGTCAGCCAGCCTTCGCGGCCGTCCGGCGTGGTGTCGTAGAAGCGCGCGGTGTGGCCGCCGCCCGAATTGAACAGGATCGGATAGGCATAGCGCTGATTGGCCGGATACAGATAGGTGGAATAGACATCGTCGACCACTGTCTGACCGCCGAAATGGCGGTCGGTATTGCTGCTGCCGCCGTCGATGGTGTCGCAGACCACCGTGTGGCCGCCGGCTTCCATGCTGCCCATCTTGCGGACGACGAGGTCATCCTCGGCGTGCGCGGCCAGGCCGAAGCTGCTCGCGAGCAGCAGCGCCGCGCCCGACAGTGCGAATGATTGTTTGCGTTGCATAGGGGTGTCTCCTCCTTGATGTTGAATATCGGTTTTTTTTATTTGTTGTAGACGTGGCCTTCCATCCAGGCGATCAACCGGAACATGATCTGCTTGTTGTTCTTCTCCAGCGCCATGGTATGGCCGTTGCCGTAGATGCCGGCTTCAGGCAGCACGTCGATGGTCACGTCGCCGCCGATGGCCGCCATTTCCTTCTGGAACTTGCGCGAGGCGATCACGCGGTCCTCGGCATGGTCGCCGATGACGATGATGATCGGCACCTTGACCAGCTTCTTGCGCGCATCCGGCGGGATGTTGTCGAAGGCGGTGACCGAGCTTTCCAGCGCCAGGATGCCCTTGACCTTGTCGGGCCGCGCGGCTGCCGTCAGATAACCGAGCAGGCCGGAGGAAGACCAGGTTTGCAGCACCACCGGCGTGCCGATCTTGTCGATCAGGGCCGAATAGGCTTCGACCGATTTGCGGGTTTCTTCCGGATCGCGATAGGTGCTCACGGTTTGAGGATAGTAATTCCTGGCCGCTTCGATCGGGAATTGCGTGTTCGGATACGGCACGCCGAATTTCGGGCCCCAGCGGAAGGTGACCCACGACGATTCGAATGCATAACGGTTGATGGCCGGCAGCGAGGACACCGGCGCCTTGCCCAGTTTGACGGCGTTGATCTGGCAGATATCGGTGCCGGAGCGGCCGGTGTTGACGCGGTCCACGCCGTACGTCGCGAAACCCTCGCGCAGGAACAATGTGAGCCAGCCTTCGCGGCCGTCCGGCGTGGTGTCGTAGAAACGCGCGGTGTGGCCGCCGCCCGAATTGAACAGGATCGGATAGGCGTAGCGCTGGTGGTATGGATATTGATAAGTCGAATAAACGTTGTCGACGACGACCTGGCCGCTCGGCCAGCGTTCGCTGTTCGCATCGCCGCCGTCATTGGTGGTGCAGTTGATGACGCGGCCGCCCGCTTCCATGCTGCCCTGTTTGGCGACCATGAGCGGGCCGGGGCCGGAAAGGCCTGCAGGGACGGCTGCAGGCATGGCGTCTGCGGCATGCGCGATGCCGGCGCTCAGCAGCACGGCGGCGGCGGTCGAGAAAGTCGCCATTTTTACGATGGCAAGGGGGGGCGTGCGTTTGCGAATCATGGGGTCTCCTGTTGTATGGCTGAAATAGCCTGAAAATCGGCGCGAATATCAAAAAAGCTCAACCCGGAACAGCGCCGGCGCTGCATTTTTTCGGTCGGCTGCCTGTCGACGGTCGCTATGCTGCCGCAGGGAAGATTAGCGCAGCAGGCGGCCCGGCAGGTAGCGATATTTTTAAGAAGCAGAGTTAAAAATTATTTGATTCTGATATGCTGCTGACATAAGTAACAGGAACAAATGACGATACCGAGGAGACCTGAAACATGCGACCGCTTCCTCCGCTGAATCACTTCCGCAGTTTTCTGCTGGTGGGCCGCCATCTCAATCTGGGCCGCGCGGCCGCCGAGATGAACCTCACCACATCGGCATTGAGCCATCAACTGAAGATGCTCGAAACCCAGCTCGGCGTGCGTCTGTTCACCCGCAACGGACGCGGCCTGACCTTCACCAAGGCGGGCAAGGATCTGCATGTGGAAGTCGACGCCTGCCTGAGCAGGCTGGGCCGCGCGATCGAAAGCGTCACCCGCGATCAGGACAGTGACCTGCTGGTGGTCAGCGCCTTGCCGACCTTCGCCATGCGCTGGCTGCTGCCGCGCTATGCCGCTTTCGAAAAACAGCATGTGCGGCTGGATATCCGCGTATCGACCAGCGTGCCCAGCGATTTCGAGCGCGACGCCGTCGATTGCGCGATCTATTACGGGCTGTCCGGCGGCGCCGGCCCCGGCAAGGCGTTTCTGTACGATGAGACCTTGATCGCGGTTTGCGCGCCATCGGTCATCACCCGCGCCAAGCCGCTGAAGACCGCGGCCGATCTGATTTATCACCAGTTGTTGCATGTGCGTTCGCGGCTGGACACCAAGGACAGGCTGGAGGATTGGGATACCTGGCTGCAAGCGGCCGGCATTGTCGAACGGCAGGGCTATTTGGGAATGGTGCTCGAGAACCGCAACGTGCTGATCCAGTCGGTCAAGTCGGGACTCGGCGTGGCGGTGGTCGATCCCTTGATGGTGCTCGACGAATTGGCGTCGGGGCAATTGATCCAGCCGCTGCCGATAATCACCGCAAACAATTGCGCGTATTACCTGGTCTATCCGGCGGATGCGCCGCCTGCGCCGGAAGTGGCGCAGTTCCGCGACTGGGTGAGCGCGGAACTGCGCCGTTCGGAAAGCGCTGTTTTGGCGAGTTGATTGGCGGCGCGGTTCGCGGCCTGGAATTAAAAACGGCTCACATCCCTGTGAGCCGTTTTTAATGACGGAAAAGATCCTTCCGGACGACAGATCGCCAGTCTCTTCAGCGCAGGCTGAACACCGCGAATTGCGGCGCGGCGCTGATCCATTGCCGCGTCACCGTCCAGCCGGCCTGGGCCGCCAGAGAGGCGAACGATTCCGGCGTGAACTTGTGCGAGTTTTCGGTATGCAGCCGTTCGCCTTCCTTGAACGCAAAGGTTTGCCCGGCGGCATTGACGATCTGGTCGGCGCGGCTGACCAGATGCATTTCCATGCGTTGCAGCACCGGGTTCCAGAGCGCCAGGTGATCGAAGGCGTCCGGATCGAAATCGCCGCCGAGTTCGCGGTTGATGCGCAGCAGCAGGTTCTTGTTGAAGCGCGCGGTGACGCCGGCGGCATCGTCGTAGGCGGCCACCAGCGTGGCGGCATCCTTGACCATGTCGGCGCCGATGATCATGCGCGCGTCCGGGCCCAGCAGGCGGCGCACCGAACGCAGGAACTGCACTGCCTGCGGCGGCGTGAAGTTGCCGATGGTCGAGCCGGGGAAAAAGCCGACCGTGGCGCGTTGCTGCACCGCGGCCGGCAGTTGCATGGCGCTGGTGAAGTCGTCCGCCAGCGGCGCGATCTGCAGCGCCGGATAATGCCGGCGCAGACGGGCGGCGGCTTTCTCGAGCGCATCTTCGCTGATGTCGATCGGGACGTAGGCCGCGATCTGCGGCGCGGCATCCAGGATCAGGCGGGTCTTGTCGCTGGCGCCGCTGCCGAATTCGACCAGCGCCGCGCCGTCCGGGATCTCGGCGGCGATCTCGGCCGCGATGTCGTGCAGCAGGGCGGTTTCGGTGCGGGTCGGATAATATTCCTCCAGCTTGCAGATGTCTTCAAACAGGTCGGAACCGGCGGCGTCGTAAAAGTATTTCGGCGACAGCGTTTTTTCTTTCAGCGACAGTCCTGCGATGACGTCGCGCGCGAACTCCGAATGCGCCTGGATTTCGGCGGCATGCTCGTCCGCCGAGGCGGCGCCCGGGGCGCCGGCGTCGCGCGCCAGCCGCAGGCCGGAGAACATCCAGCGCTGTTCCGGGCGGAAGAAGTTGCGATAGGTCGGCCGTGAATGGCCGGTGGGCGTGACGCTGGCGCCGCCGCGCAGCACCATTTGTCCGATCATGAATTTGCCGTTGTATTCACCGACCGCGCTGGCCACCGGGCGGAAGCCGGGATAGCCGTAATACGCGCTCTGCGTCCATTGCCATGCCACGTCGTCCAGCTGGTCCAGCACGCCGGCCAGGGCGGCGGTTTCCCATTCCGCTTCGGTCGGCAGTCTGGCATCGGCCCATTGCGCGTAGGCGGCCGCTTCGTAATAGCTCAGGTGGGTGACGGGCGCGTCGGCGCGCACCGGTTCCAGTCCGCGCAATGTCATCACGCTCCAGTTGCCCTTGTCGTCGCTTTCCCAATACAGCGGCGCTTCCCAGCCTTCGGCGCGGATAAGCGTCCAGCCGTCCGACAGCCACAGGTCGGCGCGGCGATAGCCGCCGTCGGCCATGAAGGCCAGCCATTCGCCGTTGGTGACCAGGCGGTCGGCGATTTCGAAGGGTTCGATCCAGGTGGTGTGGCGCGGACGTTCGTTGTCGAATACGAAGGGGCTGTCGGCATCGCCGACTTCCACCAGGCCGCCGTCTAGGCGTTTGAATTTGGCTGTGGAGCCGCCGTCGTCGGCCGGCCAGCTGGCGCTGTAGGCCGGCTTCAGGGGCGACTTGGCGAACAGGTGCAGGATGTCCATCAGGAGCAGTTCCTGGTGCTGTTCTTCGTGCGCCAGGCCGAGGCGGATCAGGTCTTCCAATGCGGCCGTGGCGGCGCCGGACGCGAGCAGGGTGCGCATGTGCTCGTCGACGTAATGGCGGTAGGCCATGACTTCCTTGGCGCTCGGGCGCGTCAGCAGGCCGCGCTGCGGACGCGGCTGGCGCGGTCCGAGTGTTTCGTAATAGGAATTGAAAAGGTAGCCGTAGGCCGGATCGAAGTGGCGGTATCCCGGCAGGTGATCGGCCAGCAGGAAGGTTTCGAAAAACCAGGTGGTATGGGCCAGGTGCCATTTGGCCGGGCTGGCGTCGGGCATGGATTGGACCACCATGTCTTCTTCGCTCAGGGGGGCGGCCAGCGCTTCGCTGTAGCTGCGCAGGCGGTGGTAGCGTTCGAGCCATTCGTTGCGTTCTTGCTGCGGCTGATTTTGGGTTTGAGGCTGGTGTTGCGAATAAGTGGGAACTTGGCGCAGCTCGCTGCCGGTGGCGTTTTGGGCTCTCATGCAGTCTCCTTGACGGGGGCCGTTAATTGGATCGAATCTGTTTCATCGAACCGCCGGCAGGACGATTCGATTCATGTAATGGCAGGGCGGGGCGCTTCAGCCCACGGCCTGCTCGGTGATTTCGACGCTATGGGGATAGAAGGCCAGGTGGTCCTTGATCCGCGCTACCGCATCATAAGGGCTTTCGTAGGTCCATACCGCGTTCGCGCCGGCCGTGCCGCTGGCCGGAATGCTGTAATAAGAGCAATCTCCTTTATAAGGACAATATGTGGCGTGGTCGGTTCGCTCCAGCAGCGACATATCGACATCTTTGCGCGGAATATATTGCACGCCGGGGTAGACGGCTTCCTGCAGTATCAGGGCATCGGTGGTGTCGGCGATGACTTTGCCGCCGGCCTTGACGACGACGCGTTTCGAGTTCGGCTTGATGCTGATCGGATGTTCAGGGCCGGGAATCTTGACTGTCTTGGCTTGCATGGCATTCTCCTTGTGGGACGGAATTGACAGAAACGAAAGTATAGGCGGAAGCGGGAAAGCGTGCCGGAAATCGGCTGCAAAGCGGTGTCGTGCTGTTTGGGCCGTTTTGCTGTTTTGCCGTCTTGCCGTCAGGCGGGGTGTGATGGGATGTTGTACTCCGTTCATGTCCTCCTGCGGCCTCCGGCCGCATTCCCCCTGTACTTCACTGCGCACAACATCCCATCACACCCCGCCTGACTACCGATTTCTTCGCATTCGCAAAACATTTCCCCTGCTTGACTATCGTTCTCTTTGCTTCCCGGGGTACGAAGGCACATCATTTTCAAAAAAAGCTTATGCTGTCCCGTTCCAAATCCCGATTCTCGATAGGAGCAAAAATGTCCAATGCCACCGCAGTTGTCGCCAAAACCCTGAAAATCGGCGGCGAAATCGAAATCAATCGCCTCGGCTTCGGCGCCATGCGCATCACCGGCAGCGGTGTCTGGGGCCAGCCGGCCGACCGCGCCGAAGCTATCCGCACCCTGCAAAGCCTGGCCGAAAACGGCGTCAATTTTATCGACACGGCCGATTCGTACGGGCCGAACGTCTCGGAAGAATTGATCCGCGAGGCCTTGACGCCGTACGCTGGCGATCTGCTGGTGGCGACCAAGGCCGGCCTGACGCGCGCGGGGCCGGATCAATGGATGCCCAACGGCAAGCCGGACTATCTGATCGCCCAGGCCCACGGCAGCCTGAAACGGCTCGGCGTGAAGCAGATCGGGTTGTGGCAACTGCATCGCATCGACCCGGGCACGCCGCGCAATGCGCAGTTCGAGGCGATTCGGAAATTGCTCGACGATGGCCTGATCCGCCATGCGGGGCTCAGCGAGGTTTCGGTCGAGGATATCAAGGCCGCATCCAAGGTGTTCAAGGTGGCGTCGGTGCAGAATCGTTATAACCTGGTCGACCGCGCCAGCGAAGACGTGCTCGACTATTGCACGCAGCACGGCATTGCGTTCATCCCCTGGTATCCATTGGCGGCCGGCGACCTGACCGCGCCGGGCTCGCTGTTCGATACCATCGCCAAGCGCCACGACGCCACGCCGGGACAGATCGCGCTGGCCTGGCTGCTCAAGCGCAGCCCGATGATGCTGCCGATCCCCGGCACTTCCAAAGTTGCGCATCTGAAAGAAAACATGAAGGCGGCGGCGATTGTACTGTCCGACGAGGAATTTGCGGCGCTGGACAAGGAAGGGAAAAAGCGGAGCTAGCCCTGCCGGCGTTTATCGCCGCGGCGCCGTCCGCTCCGCTTGCTTCCGTTTCGGCCCCATGCGCTCATAAGGGACGGCGGCTCAATCCGGCTGCGCCAGCAGCGCCTGGATCTTCGCTTCGGTCTCGGCATATTGCCCCTCGCCGAAGTGGGTGTAGACGATCTTGCCCTTTTTGTCGATCAGGTAGAACGCCGGCCAGTATTGGTTGTCGTAGGCGTTCCAGGTCGCATAGCGGTTGTCCTGCGCCACCGGGAAGCGCAGGTCGAAGCGCTTGATGGCGGTCTTCACGTTGTCGGTGCTGCGCTCGAACGGATATTCGGGCGTATGCACACCGATCACCGCCAGGCCCTTGTCGCGATATTTTTGATCCCAGCTTTTCACATACGGCAGGGTATTGATGCAATTGATGCAGGTATAGGTCCAGAAATCGACCAGCACCACCTTGCCGCGCAATTGCTGCATGGTCAGCGGATCGCTGTTGAGCCACTTGTCGATGCCGCTGAATTCCGGCGCCGGCATGCCCTGCTTGAGCGTGCCGCCCACTGCGGGACTGCCGGACGCCGTGACGGCGATAACGCTTGCCGCGGCCGCGACGAAGATGGCCAGGGCGGCGGCTTTCTTGAGTTGGGAGAACATATCAAATTCCTTTCAATGAGGGGAAGAGAGGCGCGATCCAGGAGATCGCCAGTACGTCGTATTGCAGATAGATCGCCAGCGCCGCGGCCATCACCAGCACGCCGAACAGTTGCTGCAGCCGTCGCGCATGGCGCGACAGCAGCCGCACGCGCCCGGTGATGTATTGCCCGCCGTAAATGATGGCCAGCATGGGGACGGCGGCGCCGACGGCGTACAGCGACAGCAGCAGCGCCGACCAGCCCAGGTCCTGCGCCTTGACCACCAGCACCAGGATCGACGCCAGCACCGGGCCGGCGCATGGGGTCCACACCGCGCCCAGCGACATGCCCAACAGGAATCCGCCGGCGTTGCTGTTGCCTTTCAGCGCATCCGGCGCGATGCGGGCGCCCAGGCGCTGCAAGGGCTGTTCCAGGTGCGCGATCAGGCGATCGTAGGGGCGCGGCCAGACCCGCAGCAGTCCCGACAGCCCCAGCAGCGCGATGCCGGTATTGCGCAAGGCTTCCTGCGCCACATGGATCTGGCTGGACACCGCGCCCAGCAGCATGGCGAAGGAAGCGAAGGCCAGGATGAAGCCGGCGATGATGAACAGCGGCCGCACCCGGTCGGGCCGTTCGACCGAGGCGCCGAGCAGGATCGGCATGACCGGCAGGATGCAGGGCGATGCGATGGTCAACAGGCCCGCCAGCAGCGCCAGCGGGGTTTCGAGGAGGTTGTGCATGGCGGGTTTTCCTTTTGTTTGGCGATAGCCGTATTGGAACGCCCGCACGTATCCGGCTTGTGTCCGGAAACCGCTGCATATGCAATGTTTTGTGTCATGGGCCGGCCAGATACATTGCGACACAAATCGAGGCCCGGGCTGGGATATAAAGCAGGCATTGCCAACCGGGAAAAGAAACATGACTGCCGCCTTATCGCCAGCACCAGCAGCACCATCGGCACCATCGCCGCCTCCAATTGGAGGACGCCTGAAACGCCTGTTCGCCATCCTGGCCTTCGCCGCCGGCGGTGTCGCGGCGGAACTGGCCGCGCCTCTGCAATGCACGCTGATGCCTGCCGGCAGCGTTGCGATTGCGCGTCGCGCCGCCCGTTCCGCGCCAAAGCGCCGTAAGGTATGATCCGGCCATGGAAAACATCGATCACGTATTGATCGTCGACGACGATCGCGGCATTCGCGAATTGCTGGCCGCCTATCTTGAAAAGAACGGCATGCGCGCGTCGCTGGCCGCCAACGGCCGCCAGATGCGGGCCGTGCTGGAGCAGGGCGCGCCGGACCTGATCGTGCTGGATTTGATGCTGCCCGGCGAAGACGGCCTGGCCATCTGCCGCGATTTGCGCGGCGGCAAATTCCGCGGCGTGCCGATATTGATGCTGACCGCCCGCAGCGAGGAAACCGACCGCATCGTCGGCCTGGAAATGGGCGCCGACGACTACCTGGCCAAGCCGTTCGCAGTGCGTGAGTTGCTGGCGCGCATACGCGCCGTGCTGCGCCGCGCGCGCATGCTGCCGGTGAATATGCAGGTCACCGAAGCGGCGCAGATGATCGGCTTCGGCGACTGGCGGCTCGACACCACCGCGCGCCATCTGCTGGACGCCGACGGCACCATGGTGGCCCTGAGCGGCGCCGAATACCGGCTGCTGCGCGTGTTTCTCGATCATCCGCAGCGCGTGCTCACGCGCGAACAGTTGCTGAACCTGACGCAAGGCCGGCTGGCCGACCAGTTCGACCGATCCATCGACCTGCTGGTCAGCCGCCTGCGCCAGCGGCTGCAGGACGTCGCGCGCGAGCCGCGCTATATCAAGACGCTGCGCAGCGAAGGCTATGTGTTCTCGGCCGCGGTCGCCATACTCGGCGCGGCGCAATGAAGCTGCAAGCCTTGCTGCGCTGGCCGCGAACGCTGTTCGCGCGGCTGGCGCTGATCCTGTGCGTGGGGCTGGCGCTGGCGCAGACGCTGTCGTTCTGGCTGACCATGACCGAACGCGACCAGGCCACCACCAAAATGATGATGGGCAGCATCGAGCGCGAAGTCGCCACCGCGGTGGTGCTGCTGGACCGCTTGCCGGCCGCCGAGCGCCCCGGATGGCTGCCGCGGCTGGAGCGGCGCAACTATATGTTCATGCTCGGTCCGGGCATTCCCGGCGCGCCGCCGGACGCGCAATTGTCGGCAAAGGTGGCCGAGTCGATCGCCGACGGCATCGGCAAGACCTATCCCCTGACCGCCAATGTGGTGCCCGGCGATCGCGAGCATTTCCAGGTGCACTTGCGCCTGAGCGACGGCAACCCGCTGACCATCGACGTGCGGCCGATCGCCGGCCTGCCGTTGTCGCGCTGGCTGCCGCTGGTCCTGCTGCTGCAACTGGTGGTGCTGGCGCTCTGCTGCTGGCTGGCGGTGCGCCTGGCGACGCGGCCGCTGCACCAGTTGGCCGAGGCCGCCGATACCCTGGGACCGGACCTGAAGGCGGCGCGGCTGTGCGAAGACGGGCCGTCGGAAGTGTCGCGGGCGGCCAAGGCCTTCAATGCGATGCAGGACCGCATCGCCATCTACATGGCCGAACGGATCCAGATCCTGGCCGCGATTTCACACGACCTGCAAACGCCGATCACGCGCATGCGCTTGCGCGTGGACGTAATGGACGAGAGCGCGCAGAGCGCCAAGCTGCAGCAGGATCTGCAGGAAATGGAAAACCTGGTCAAGGAAGGCGTGGCCTACGCGCGCACGCTGCATGGCAGCGCCGAAGCGCCGGGCCGGATCGATCCCGATGCCTTGTTCGACAGCGTGGTCTGCGACTACATCGACGCCGGCCAGCAGGTCTCGCTGCAGGGCAGGGTCGGCCGCGCGCTGGTGACACGGCCGCAGGCCTTGCGCCGCATCCTCGGCAACCTGATCGATAACGCCCTGCAGTATGCCGGCGCGGCTGAGGTAGTGGTTTCTGCCTTGCCCGACGGCGGGGTTGCGGTGACGGTGCTCGATCGCGGACCCGGCATTCCGGAGGATGCGCTGGAAGCGGTATTCGAACCGTTCTATCGCGTGGAGGCGTCGCGCAATCGCCATACCGGCGGCACCGGCCTGGGCCTGGCGATCGTGCGGCAACTGACGCTCGCCATGCATGCCACGCTGACCTTGCATCATCGCGAAGGCGGCGGCCTGGAAGCCAGGCTGATACTGAAAAACCTGCAAGCGTGAACCGCGGCTGCCGCGATCCATCCGGTTTTGCATGGTTCGACGTAGTTCGGCCTGATTACGCAGAAGCCTGAAATCACTATATTCAATAAAATATAACGATCACGATTTCGCATGCGAGCGATATATACGCAGGAATACGCCGAGAGGCATATGTGAGAAAAATAAACAGCTCGCCATGTTCATGCGGCATTATTTTATTGCTTTTTAAGTAATAAAAATAAGATGTCCATTCTATGAGAACGAAAGTTCGATGGCGCCGTTTCAATAAGCCGGCGCAGGCCCCGGAATCCGGATTTTGTCAGTTAATCTCACGGCGATGTGAGATTAAATTGATTGTGGCGCACCGCCTAAATCTCTATAGTCAATCCATAAATTAATAAACATCTGAATATCAGGAGACGCTCATGATTCATGAATTTAAAACGTATCGCGCAACCGCAGGCAACACCAAGGCCCTGATCGACCGCTTCGAAAAGTTCACGCTGCCGATCCTGACCCGCATGGGCGTCAAGGTATTGCATTGCTGGACTGCCGAAGCCGAACCGGATGCTTTCTTCTACATGGTCCAGTTCGACTCGCTGCAAGCCAGCAAGGACGCCTGGGCCGCCTTCGGCGCCGATCCGGAATGGAAGGCTGCCAAGACCGCCAGCGAGATCAATGGCCCGCTGCTGGCTTCGCAGTCCACCGTGTATCTGCAGCCGACGGCATTCACGCCGGCAAAAGCCCAGTAAAAAACTCGGCTTCGGCTCCGCCACGGCGCGGAGTTGCACAGCGGTCGTACCGGGGCAGCACGTTCAGCCCCTCAATAAATAGATCGGTTTTTCAATGAAAGCTGCTCCTTTCGAATACGCGCGCGCGCAGTCGCTGGATCATGCCGTCCAGATGCTGGCCGAACATGGCGACGAAGGCAAAGTCATCGCCGGCGGCCAGAGCCTGGTGCCGATGCTGGCGATGCGCCTGCTGGCCCCGGCCTGGCTGATCGATATCCACGGCCTGGCCGAATTGCAGGCCATCGACGTGCAGGGCGATCATCTGGTCATCGGCGCTGCGACGCGTCAATGCATGGCCCTCAAGAGCGATCTGCTGGACCCGTCGGTGCCCTTGCTGCGCAAGGCCTTGCGCTGGGTCGGCCACACGCCCACCCGCAATCGCGGCACCATCGGCGGCAGCCTGGCGCACGCCGATCCTTCGGCCGAACTGACCTTGGCGGCCGCCATGCTGGAAGCGCAAATGACACTCAAGAGCACGCTGGGAACCTGGCAGGTCGGCGCCGGCGATTTCTTCGCCGGCCCGATGATGACCTGCCTGGAGCCGGACGAATGCCTGATCGACGTGCACTTCCCGATCTGGCGCGACCCCAATACCGGCTGCGCATTTGAAGAGATCGCTTCGCGCCACGGCGATTTCGCGATCGTTTCGGCGGCGGCGCAATTGAGCGTCGACGACAGCGGCGTCTGCACCCGCGCGGCGCTGGGCATCGGCGGCGCGGCGCAGACCGCGATGGCCTTCAACGACCTGGCCGCGCAACTGGTCGGCTCCAGGCTGGACGACAACGCATTGCGCGAGGTGGCGCAGCAGGCCGGCCGCCTGGTCGAGCCGACCGGCGACCTGCAGGCCAGCGTGGCCTACCGCCATCACCTGGCCGGCGTGTTCGCCGAACGCGCTTTGCGCGGCGCAAGACAGGAAGCACTGCAAAAGATGAAGCCATGAGTGAAAAGAGAATCCCCGTATCGATGATCGTCAACGGCAAGGCGCGCAGCGGCAGTTGTCCGGCGCGCACCACGCTGGTCGATTTCCTGCGCGACGAACTGCGCCTGACCGGCACCCATGTCGGCTGCGAACACGGCACCTGCGGCGCCTGCACCGTCATGCTGGACGGCGATCCGATCCGCGCCTGCCTGGCCTTCGCGGTGCAGCTCGAAGGCCGTGAAATCACCACGGTCGAAGGGCTGGCCAAGCCGGACGGCGGCCTGAGCATCCTGCAGGAAAGCTTCTGCGATGCGCACGCCCAGCAATGCGGCTATTGCACGCCGGGCATGCTGATCAGCGCCCAGGCCTTGCTGAACCGCACCCCGGATCCCGACCAGGCCGAAATCCGCGAAGCGATTTCCAGCAACCTGTGCCGTTGCACCGGCTATCAGCAGATCTGCGACGCGATCAAGCTGGCCGCCGAGCGCACCAATAGCGGCGCCGCCGTGCCGGCCGCCGCCGAGGAGCATCAGCCATGACCCAATTGCCGCAACAGGACCTGGACGCCGCCGTGCAGAAGCCTTTCAAATACATCGGCAAGCATCGCCGCACCAAGGAATCGCCGCGCTTCGTTTCCGGCCAGGGCCGCTTCGTGGCGGACGTCAATATCGCCGGCATGAAACATGTCGCGATCGTGGCCTCGCCGCATCCGAGCGCCAAAATCCTTTCTTACGATTACGAAGCCGCCAGGGCCATGCCCGGGGTTTGCTATATCCTCGACGGCCGCGAATTGCAGGCCCATACCGACTCGCTCTACGTCGGCGTCGATGCGCCCAAGGTCACGCGCTATGCATTGGCCAAGGACGTGGTGCGCTATTCCGGCGAATGGGTGGTGGCGGTGGTGGCCGACACCCGCGCCCAGGCCGAGGATGCGGCCGAAATGGTGGTGGTGGAATACGAAGCCACGCCGCATGTGATCGATCCCGAGGAATCCCTGAAGCCCGACGCGCCGAAGATCCATCCGGACCACGGCACCAATCAATTGTTCTACCGCAAATTCGTCTGGGGTCCGGTCGACGAGGAATTCGAAAAGGCCGACGAGCGCCTGTCGTTCCGCGTCACCTGGGGCCGCAGCTCGACGGTGCCGATCGAAACCTTCGGCGTGGTCGCGCAATGGCACGGCACCGACGGCATCCTCGACGTCTGGGCCTCGATCCAGATGCCGAAATATCCCGATCAACTGGCCAAGGCCCTGCGCATCCCCGGCAATGCGGTGCGGGTGCATTTCGATGTGGACGTCGGCGGCAGCTACGGCCTCAAGCGCGGCATCAAGCATACGGTGCTGGTCGGCTACCTGGCGCGCAAGCTGGGCGTGCCGGTCCGCTTCATCGAAGACCGCCTGGAAAACATGCGCGGCGGCGATATGCACGGACCGGATCGCTTCTTCGACATGCAGGCCGCGTTCAATCGCGACGGCATCATCAAGGCATTGAAGATTCGCGCCGTGGACGATGTGGGCGCCTACGCCGGCCGCTCGCCGCTGCAGCTCGGCAAGCCGGTCAGCGCAATCTGCGGACCGTACCAGATCCATGCGATTCAGTACGAGCCGACCTCGGTGATGACCAACAAGACGCCGCAGGAAGCGGTGCGCGGCTTCGGCCAGGCGCCGACCAACCTGGCGCTGGAACGCATGATCGACCATGTCGCGCGGCACCTGGACATGGACCCGATCGCGTTGCGCCAAAAGAACTTCATCCGCAAGGACCAGTTTCCGTACCTGATCCCGAGCGGCACCACCTACGACTCCGGCGATTACCACACCGTGCTGGCCAAGACCCTGGACGGCATCGACTATCCGAGCCTGGTGCGCGAACGCGACGCCCTGCGCGCGCAAGGCCAACTGGCCGGCATCGGCATCTCCACCTGCCTGGAGCCGAGCGGCGGCAATTCCGCGTTCGAACCGCTGTTCAATCCGAAAAACGAAACCACCACCTGGATGGATTCCTGCCTGGTGCGGGTCGATCTGTCGGGCGCCATCACCGGCGTCATGGGCACCTCCAGCGCGGGCCAGGGCCATGAAACGCTGGTCTCGACCGTGGTCGGCGAAATTCTCGAACGCGATCCGGGCACGGTGCGCGTGGTGCGCGCCGATTCGCTCAACGCCTTGCCGTCCAACAGTCCGGTCGGCAGCCGCATGGCGATCATGCTGGGCGGCGCGGCGGCCGGCGCGGCGCGCAAGGTCAAGGCCACGCTGATCAAGATCGCCGCGCATCATCTGCAATGCGCGATTGAGGATATCGACTATGCCGACGGCGATTGCAGCGTGCGCGGCGATGCCGGCCGCAAGGTAAGCTGGGACCAGTTGATCGAAATCTGCCATCGCAAATTCCATCTGCTGCCGCCGGATGTGGAGCCGGGCCTGCAGGCCACCTTCGTCTGGGAAGTGCCGACCGGCGGCATCCTGCCGACCGCGGACGGCCGCGTGCAGATGTATCCCTGCTATTCCTTCGAATCGCATGTGGCGCTGATCAAGATCGATCCCGACACCGGCCAGCCGAAAATCCTGAAATACCTGTGCGGCCACGATTGCGGCGTGATGATCAATCCCGATATCGTGCACGGCATGACCTACGGCGGCGTGGCGCACGGCATTGGCGCGTCGCTGTACGAGAAATTCGCCTATACCGCCGAGGGCGAACTGGCCGCCGGCACCTTCATGGATTACCTGATTCCGAGTTCGATGGAAGTGCCCGAGATCCATATCGTCGATCACTGCACGCCGTCGCCGCTGACCACCTTCGGCCAGAAGGGCTCGGGCGAAGCCGGCTATCTCGGTTCGGGCGCGGCGATCTGCAACGGCGTCAACGATGCGCTGTCGACCATCGGCGCCTCGATCGAGAAGACGCCGATGAGCGCGCTGGCCATCTGGAACTGCATTCAGCAAAAACAAACCGCCTCCCTTTAGAAAGAGCATCCGATGACAACTTCGAAGAACAATCTGATTATCGATATTCACGCTCACTATCTGCCCAAGCTGATCGTCGAACGCTTCGACGCCAACGCGTCCGCGTTTCCGGGCGTGAAGCTGACCCGCGGCGACAAGGGCGTGACCCTGCAATTCCCGGGTGGTGAAGTGACCCGTCCGATCTCGCCCAAGCTGGGCGATCTGGAAGACCGCAAGGCCTGGATGCAGCAGAACAATATCGACCATCAATTGGTGGGCGGCTGGCTCGACAGTTTCGGCTACGAATTGCCGGCGGCCGAAGGCCTGGCCTGGAGCCGTTTCATCAACGATTGCATGTGGGACGGCCTGACCGCCGAAACCCGTTTCACCCCGCTGGCCACGGTGCCGCTGCAGGACGGCAAGCTGGCCGCGCAGGTACTGGAAGAGGCGATGAAGAAAGGCTTCGGCGGCGTCATGATCGGCACCTTGCCGCAAGGCCAGGGCGGCAACCTGGACGACGCCGCGCTCGATCCGTTCTGGGAAAAGGCCTCGGAACTGAAGGCGGCCGTGGTGCTGCATCCGATGTTCATCTGCGGCGAACCGCGCCTGGCCGACTATGACCTGGTCAATGCCGTGGGCCGCCTGGCCGATACCACCATCGCCGTTTCGCGCCTGCTGTTCTCGGGCCATGTGCTGAAGTATGCCGGCATGAAGCTGATCCTGTGCCATGGCGGCGCCGCGCTGCCGTTCGGGCTGGGCCGGCTGATCCGCAATTCGACCATTTCGCAGGGCAAGTATGCCGATGCGCGCAAGGGCTTCGAAGCGATGTTTTTCGATTCCTGCGTATTCGATCCGGACGCGCTCGATTTCCTGGTGAAGAAAGCCGGCAAGGGCCGCGTCATGCTGGGTTCCGACATGCCGTTCCCGATCGGCGACCCGGTGCCGCAGAACGCGGTCGCCAACAGCACCCAGGATGCGGCCGAACGCGGCGCGATCATGGGCATGACCGCGCAGGGCGTGTTCAGCCTGCGGCGCGACCTGTGCTGCGATCCGATCAATCGGAAATAACGATATAAAAAGTAGAACAAACCGACCGGAATACACACCCGCATTCGAGACAAGGTGAACGCATGAGCGATAAAAAAGACGGCAACGATGCAAAGGGCGGCACTGACAGTGGCGCGGTCAACGGCAAATGGGGCTACCCCGACCTGCACGCGCATATCGAGGAACTGAAGCGGCGCGGCCGCCTGCTGGTGATCGACAAGCCGATCGACAAGGACTCCGAACTGCATCCGCTGGTGCGCTGGCAATTCGTCGGCGGCATGGCCGAGGCCGACCGCAAGGCCTTCCTGTTTACCAATATCGTCAATGCGCAGGGCCGTAAATATTCGATGCCGGTGATCGTCGGCGGCCTGGCCGCCAACCGCGAAATCTATTCGGTCGGCATGGGTACCTCGGTCGAGCAGATCCAGGAAAAATGGGATCACGCGATGGCCAATCCGATCGCGCCCAAGCTGGTCGAGAAAGCGGAATGCCAGGAAGTGATTCATGAAGGCGCCGCGCTGCAAGGCGAGGGCAATGGCCTGGATATGCTGCCGATTCCGGTTTCCACGCCCGGTTTCGACAGCGCGCCGACGCTGTCGGCGACCAATGTCGTCACGCGCGATCCGGAAACCGGCGTGCAGAACATGGGCACCTACCGCTGCCAGTTGAAGGCGCCGGACCGGCTGGTAGTGCGCATGGCGACCCGCGTCGGCGGCGCCGGCGGCTATCTGCATTACCAGGCCTGGAAAAAGGCCGGCCATAAAACCATGCCGTGCGCGATCGTGCTGGGCTGCCCGCCCTTCGTGTCTTTCATGGGACCGCAAAAACTGCCGATCGGCGTCGACGAGCTGGAAGTCGCGGGCGGCCTGGCCGGCGTGCCGATCGAAGTGGTCAAGGCGCGCACGGTCGATCTGCGGGTGCCGGCCCAGGCCGAAATCGTGATCGAAGGACTGGTCGACCTGGAATACCTGGAACCGGAAGCGCCGTTCGGCGAATCGCACGGCCACGTGGCGCTGGAGGAATTCAACCTGCCGATGAAGATCACGGCGATCACGCATCGCAAGGCGCCGGTGATTCCGTCGTACATCAGCCAGGTCGCGCCGAGCGAATCCAGCGTGATCAAGCGCGTCGCCTACGAACCGCTGTTCCTGGCGCATCTGAAAAGCGCGCTGGGCATTCGCGGCGTGAAAAAAGTCACGCTGCACGAACCGTTGACCGGCCTGCTGCGGCTGACCATCATCACCATCGAAAAGGGCACGCCGCATACCGAAATCTGGCGCGCGCTGTATGGCGCGGCGTATTTCAAGGGCGATTGCAGCAAGATCTGCCTGGCCATCAACGACGATATCGATCCGGACAATGCCGACGCGCTGTTCTGGGCCATGGCCTATCGCATGAATCCGGTCAAGGACGTGCGCACGCTGGACTTCCGCGGCCAGGGCCACGGTCCGAAGCGCGAGACCGACGGCGAGGAAGATTCCACGCTGCTGATGGACGCCACCATGAAGGAAGACATGCCGCCGCTGGCGCTGCCGACCAGGGAATACATGGAACGCGCCCGCGAGATATGGGAAGAACTCGGCCTGCCGCCGCTGCGTCCGCAACCGCCATGGTTCGGTTATTCGCTGGGCGACTGGCTGCCTCAATGGGACGCAGCCGCCAAGCGCGCCGCGACCGGCCAGTATCTGGAAAACGGCAGGATCAGCCTTGCGCAACAGCGTAACGACGTAAAGGCCGAATCGAAGTTCCGCCCCGAATAACGCAGATCAGAGAGAGACAAATCCATCATGGAAATCAACGGCGAACGCGTGATCGGCGCCTCCCGGCAAACGGTCTGGGATGCGATCAACGATCCTGAAATATTGAAGCTCTGCATTCCCGGCGGCGAAAGCGTGGAACGCGTCGGCGACAACGAAATGAAGGCGGTGGTGATGGCCAAGATCGGCCCGGTGCGGGCGCGCTTCTCGGGCAAGATGACCATGCTGGATGTGGTCGCGCCGGAGTCCTGCAAGATCGTGTTCGAAGGCACGGGCGGGCCGGCCGGTTTTGCCAAGGGCCAGGCCACGGTGACGCTGGCCGAGCAGGGCGCCAGCCAGACCCTGCTGACGTTTACGGCGGCGGCCACGGTCGGCGGCAAGCTGGGTCAGATCGGCGCGCGCCTGATCGAATCGGCGGCGCGCAGCATTTCCGACGAATTCTTCACCAACATGATGAAGCAGTTGTCGCCGCAATCGGAAGGCGCCGGCGAGACCGCATCCCAGGCGGCGCGCGCTTCGGCGTCGAATGCGGGCGCCGCCGAGACCGCCGCGACGGCTTCGGCCGCCGCGCCGCGCCGCGCCGCGGCCGCGACAGGAGCCGCGATGCCGCAAACCGGCTCTCGTCCGGCGCCGCAGCCGGGCTACGTCATGGTCGACACGCGCTGGTTTATCGCGATCGGCTGCCTGGTGATCGGATTCCTGGCAGGGAGGCTCTTTTGAATACCGTAAAGCAAATCAGCGCCAACGGCATGACGATCAATTACGAAGTCGGCGGCAAGGAAGACGCGCCGTGGGTGGTGTTCAGCCATTCGCTGGGCTGCAGCAAGGCGATGTGGCAGCCGCAGTTCGATGCCCTGGCCAAATCCTATCGCGTGCTGCGCTACGACATTCGCGGCCACGGCGCCAGCAGCGCGCCGCCGGCGCCGTATTCGCTGGACGCCATGGCGCAGGACGTCAAGGCGCTGTTGGACGCGCTGGCGATACGCAAATGCCATTTCGTCGGCCTGTCGATGGGCGGCATGATCGGCCAGACCTTTGCCTTGAAGTATCCCGAGCTGCTGCTGAGCCTGACCCTGGCCAATACCAGCAGCAACTACGGGCCCGATTTCATGGCGTTCTGGGAAACCCGCAGCCAGACCGTCCTGATGCAGGGCATGACGCCGTTGGTGGCGCCGTCGCTGGAGCGCTGGTTCACCGCGCCGTTCCGCGCCGCGCATCCGGTTCTGATGCAGGAAGCCATGCAATGGGTGCTGGATACTTCGGCCCACGGCTACGCCGCCTGCTGCATGGCGATCGCGGTGATCGACACCACGGCGCGGCTGAAGGAAATCAAGATGCCGGTGCAGATCATCGTCGGCAAGGACGACCTGGCCACGCCGCCGGCCATGTCGGAGAAGATCCAGGCCCAGATTGCCGGATCGAAGCTGCTGATGCTGGAGCCGGCGGCGCATATATCCAGCGTCGAGCAGGCGGAGAAATTCACGCGCGCGCTGCAGGAATTCCTGGCCGGCGTGCCGGCCTGAAATAGAAGCGAAAGACAGGAAAAGAAAGAGAAAAGAGAAAGACTGGAACCGATTGTTTGCGGTCCGGCCGCGGCTTGTTTGCAGCCCGCTTGCAGATATTTGTAGTTTGCCGTCGTTGCAGCAGAGTTTGTAGTTTGTAGTAGATCCGGAAGATTGAGAAAAAAGGTTCTGCCGCGCCAGCCGGTGCTGCAGCCACTTATTAAACGACCGCCAGGCTATGGCGGCGGAGACGAAGGATAAATTATGACCAGCTCACCACGTACGCGGCGCGTGCCGTTCGCCCTGGCCGCCCTGGCCTCGGCCTGCATCGGTTTTTTTGCCGCCATGCCCGCCATCGCGCAGACCGCTTCATTGATGCAGTACGAAGGCGCCGACCGCACCGAAAAACTGATCGCCGGCGCGGCCAAGGAAGACAATACCCTGACCTTGTACACCGCGTTCCGGCCGGAAGACCTGCCGGCCATCCTGGCGCCGTTCGAGAAGAAGTACGGCATCAAGGTCAAGCCGTGGCGTTCCGGCAGCGACAACGTCACCCAGCGCGTGCTCAGCGAAGCCGCCGGCAAGCGCTTCGAAGCCGACGCCATCATGATGCCAGCGCAGGACATGGAAGCGGTGCGCCGCGAACATCTGCTGCAGCCGGTCAAGTCGCCGTTCCAGAAAGACCTGGCCAAGGGCGCGTTGCCGAATCATCGCGAGTATGCCTCGGTGCTGCTGAACGTGGTGGTGCAGGCCTACAACCCGACCGTGCTGAAAAAGGAAGATCTGCCGAAGACCTTCGAAGACCTGACCGATCCGAAATGGAAGGGCAAGCTCGGCATCGAAGCCAAGGCCGAGGAGTGGTACACCACCGTGGTCAATAGCCGCGGCGAGCAGAAGGGCATCCAGATGTTCCACGACATCGTCCAGAACAACGGCATCTCGGTGCGGCTGGGCATGTCGCTGCTGCACAACCTGGTGCTGGCGCGCGAAGTGCCGCTGTCGCTGACCATGTATATCGACCTGGCCGAGAAGAGCAAGCGCGCCGGCAAGCCGATCGACTGGTTCTCGATGGACCCGGCCGTGGCGCAGGGTTTCAATATCGGCCTGGCGCGCCAGTCGCCGCATCCGGACGCCGCCCTGCTGTTCTACGACTACATGCTGTCGCCTGAAACGCAGCAGCTGTTGGCCTCGAAAATGTACTACCCGGCCAGCGCCAAGGTCGCTTCGCCTTATCCGGAACTGGCCAAGACCATGAAGTTCGTCGATCCGGTCTATACCGTCGACAACTATGAAAAATGGTCGAAATCGTACCGTGACGTCGTGACCAACCAGGCCGGCGGCAAGGCCAAGTAGGCGCGGCCCCGGCTCGCATCTTAACCAGCAAACGCAACATTCAAGCGGAGAACGCCATGCAGACAGTCATCGGCAAGAAGTGGTCAGGCAGGACAATATTATCGATGACGGGCGCCGTGTCGTTGGTCGCCTCGTTGGCAATATCGATGGGGCTGGCGGCGCCGGCCGCCGCGCAGACGGCGGCAGCCCCGGTCAAGATCGACATGGTGGTCTTCGGCCAGCCGTCGCTGGGCGCATTTCTCACACCGGTGATCAAGCAGCGCAAGCTGGACTTCAAGCACGGCATCGACTTCAACTTCGTCGAGCGCACGCCGGACGCCTATATCGCCCAGTTCAATTCCGGCGAGTTCCAGGTCGGCGGCAGCGCGGCGCTGCTGTCGGTGGGCATCGCGGCCAACAAGGGCGTGAAGGTGTCGTATCTATTCAATTTGTTCGATTACTTCGGCGCCGTGGTCACCGACAAGCCGGAAATCAAGACCGTCAAGGACCTCGAAGGCAGGCAGCTGGTGGCGGCTTCGGCCACCACCAATTACGCGATGTTCAAATGGGTGGCGCTGAACCAGGGCGTGAATTTCGACAAGGTCTCCGTGCAGAATACGGCCACGCCGGGCCTGGTCGGTTATGCGCTGGCCGATCGCGCCGAAGCGGTGCAGCTATGGGAGCCGGCCTATTCGATCCTGCTGTCCAAGAAGCCGTCGCTGCACACGGTCGACCTGGACATGAAGGCACGCTGGAAAAAATTCTCCGGTACCGACGATATTCCGTATCTGGGCGTGGCCGCGCATGACGCCTGGATCAAGAAGAATCCGCAATTGGTCGAGAAGATGTACCTCACCTTCAAGGACGCGGCCGATTGGCTGCGCGCCAATCCGGCCGAAGGCGCGCGCATCGTGGCGGCCTCGATCAAGGGCTCCGACCAGAAGGTGATCCAGAAACTGATCGAGGATAATTCCCGGCTCGGCCTGAACGTGCAGACCGCCGCCAGCATGAAGAAAGGCATCGAGGCGGTGTATGCGGCGGGAGTGCAGAGCGCTTACCTGAGCAAGGCGGTCGATCCTGCCACGATCTACATGGGTAGCGGAAAATGAGGCGTTTCCGCAAAGAACCCTTCATTTCCTTCGTCGCGCTGATCGTGGTGTGGGAAGTGACGGCGCACTTCTTCCCGCCGTTCCTGTTTCCGTCGACGCTGACCATCGGCCAGGACATTCTGACCATCCTGGGCGATCCGAAGCAGGTCATCAGCGCCATTGCGACCGCCTTGCGGATCCTGGCGGGCATGGCCGGCGCCTTTGTCGTCGGCAGCGTGATCGGCATCCGGATGGGCATGTCGCCGCGCGTGGAACGCTACGTGCATCCGCTGCTGACCTTCAACCAGGGCATACCGGCGCTGTCGTGGGTGGTGTTCTCGGTGATCTGGTTCAAGTCCACCGAATTCCGCATCTGGTTCATCATCGCCATGACCACGCTGCCGGCCTTCGCTTTCCAGATCTACGATTCCTACCGCGCCATGTCGAAAGACCTGGTGGAAATGTCGCTGTCGTTCCGGCCCAGCCGCTGGGATAAATTCCGCACCCTGATCGTGCCGAGCATCTTGCCGGGCATCGCGACCGCCTGGAAGGTCAACCTGGGCAATGTGGCGCGGGTGGTGGTGGTGGCCGAACTGGTCGGCGCCACGGTCGGCGTCGGTTTCGAGCTGTTGCAGCGCCAACAGTTGTTCGATATGGCCGGCGCCATGGCCTGGACCATGGTGCTGGTGCTGTTCGTGGTGTTGTCGCAGGGCGTGGTGACGCTGCTGGAAACCAGTCTGCTGCGCTATCGCGCACAATCGGAGCGGGGATTATGAAAGTCGTTGAATTCAAGGATGTGTCCAAGCATTTCGAGGTCGAGGGCAGCGCCGTCAGGGCGGTTGCCGAGGATGGCGCGCCGAGGTTCGCCGCGCGCGACCTGTCGCTGCATATCGACAAGGACGAGCTGGTGGCGGTGGTCGGCAAGACCGGTTGCGGCAAGTCGACCATGTTCAATCTGCTGATCGGCCTGATCGCGCCGAACACGGGCAGCATCGAAGTGCTGGGGTGCGATCCGTTCCGGCAATTCAATGCGCTGGCCGGCAAATTGTCGGTGGTGTTCCAGAGCGACCGCCTGCTGCCGTGGCGCACCGCCCTGGAGAACGTGGCCTACGGCCTGGAATTGCGCAAGGTGCCCAAGGCCGAGCGGCTGGCGGCCGGCATGGACTGGCTGCAGCGGCTGGGCCTGGAGGCGCATGCCCACAAATGGCCGCATTCGCTGTCGGGCGGCATGCGGCAACGCGTGAGCATTGCGCGTGCTTTTGCCACCGATCCCGAGATTCTCCTGTGCGACGAACCGTTTTCGGCGCTGGACGAATTGACCGGCGCCAAGCTGCGCGAGGAGTTCCGGCGGCTGGTCAAGGAAACGCACAAGACCGGCGTGTTCGTCACGCACTCGATCAGCGAGGCGATCGAGATCGGCGACCGCATCCTGGTGTTTCGGGCGCCCGGGCATGTGGCGGCCGAATTCAAGGTGGCCGAGGCCTTGCGCGAATTCGGCGAGGCCGGGCTGAAGCTTCGGATTCTGGATGAAATGGGAAGTTGAGCGAGACGCTGAAGATGGCATGCCGGAACCGGCATCCGATTCGGTCAGAAAATAATCGACGATGTATTGAATATCACTAACGGAGACGACATGAGCAAAGCGATCAAGGCGCCGGCAAAGAGCAAGCCGGCAGCGGCGGCAAAAACGACGGCGGCTGCAACGGCGAAGGCAACGGAAAAATTCCCGATCAAGACCCCGGCGCCGAAAGGCATGAAGGCCGTGGTCAATGCGCCGGCCAAGGACGCCGCGAAGAACCGGGCCGTCGGCGTGCGCGGCTATCGCGACCTGCACGAACATCTGGCCGAGCTGGACAAGGCCGGCCTGCTGGTGACCATCGACCGTCCGATCAACAAGGACACCGAACTGCATCCGCTGGTGCGCTGGCAGTTCCGCGGCGGCATCGAGGAAAAGGATCGCAAGGCTTTCCTGTTCACCAACGTGGTCGACGGCCGCGGCAAGAAATACGATATTCCGGTGGTGGTGGGCGCGCTGGCGTCGTCGCGCCAGATCTACAGTGTCGGCATGGATTGCGAAATCGAGAAGATGGCCGCGGCCTGGAACAAGGCGATTGCCAATCCGATCAAGCCGAATATCATCAAGAAGGCCGCCTGCCAGGAAATCGTGGTGACCGGCGCCGAGCTGAAAAAGCCGGGCAAGGGGCTGGACAGCCTGCCGATCCCGATTTCCACGCCGGGCTGGGACAATGCGCCCTATACCACGCTGTCGCCCTATATCTCGAAGGATCCGGAAACCGGCATCCAGAACATGGGCATCTATCGCGGCCAGTTGAAGTCGCCGACCCGGCTCGGCATGAACCCGTCGCTGGAAAACCAGGCCGGCATCTACACCCACTGGGAAAAGGCCAAGGCGCGCGGCGAGCGCCTGGAAGCTGCGGTGGTGCTGGGTTGCGCGCCGCAGATCGCGTTCACCTCGGCGCAGAAGCTGTCGGAGGATACCGATGAGCTGCATGTGGCCGGCGGCCTGGCCGGCAAGCCGGTCGACGTGGTCAAGTGCGTCACGGTCGACCTGCTGGTGCCGGCCGATTCCGAAATCGTCATCGAAGGCTATATCGACACCGAATGGCTGGAGCCGGAAGCGCCGTTCGGCGAATCGCACGGCCACGTCAACCTGCAGGAATTCAACGCCTTCATGACCGTCACCGCGATCACCCGCCGCAAGGACGCGATCCTGACCTCGATCATTTCGCAGGTGACGCCGTCCGAATCCAGCCTGATCAAGCGCGCCGCGCTGGAGCCGGTGCTGCTGAACCATCTGCGCCGCAATATGGGCATCAAGGGCATCGTCAAGGTCTCCATGCATGAGCCGCTGACCAATCTGCGCAAGGTGCTGGCGGTGGTGGTCGACCGCAAGATCCACTCGACCGAAGTCTGGCGCGCCCTGTACGGCGCGGCGTCGATGCTGCGTTCGGGCGGCAAGATGGTGATCGCGGTCAACGAGGATATCGATCCCGACAACGCCGACGCGCTGCTGTGGGCGATGACCTACCGCGCCAATTTCGCGCTCGACCTGCAGACATTGAAGGGGCGCGATCCGGGCCATGGTCCGCGCAGCCCGCGCAACGACGGCGTCGATGCATCGCTGCTGATCGACGCCACGCTGAAGGATGATTTCCCGCCGATCGCCTTGCCGAAGCGCGAGTTCATGGAAAACGCCAAGGAAATCTGGGACGAACTGGGCCTGCCCAAGCTCAAGCCGGAAGCGCCGTGGTTCGGCTATTCGCTGGGCGACTGGAGCCCGCGCAACGAGCAGATGGCGCAGCGCGCGGTGCGCGGCGACTACTTCATCACCGGCGAGGAACTGGTCGGACAGCGCCGCAACGACGTGGCGATGAATACCGAAATCGAGAGCGGCGCGGCGGCCACCGGCGGCAAGGCCGGCAAGGCAGCCGTCAAGAAAAAACAGGGGCATTAAGCGCTGCGTGCGTGCATCGTGCAGCTGCATGATGCACGTGCATCAGGTGCATCAGGTGCATCATGCGGCGCCGCCGGGCGTTGTACGGAGGGGCAGGTGTAGTGGAGGGGCCGCGGCAACACCATAATAAAAAGATTGCGGGCGCAGGTTTTCCTGCGCCCGCGGCGTCATTGCAGCCGCGGTATAGAAAACGATAAATCGCACGTGGATGCAAACCACGAATCAGGAGACACAATGCACGACTCAGTTAGCACGGCCGGGATATCCAGCAAGGATTCGACATCGGAAGCCGGCCTCATTTATCGCCTGGAAAGCATCCCGTTTTCGCGCTGGCATTCGAAGGCGCGGATTTTCATCGGCAGCGCCACCTTCTTCGACGCCTTCGATGCGCTGTCGCTGGCCTTCGTGCTGCCGGTGCTGATCGGCCTGTGGCACATCACGCCGGTGCAGATCGGCATCCTGATCGCCTCCAGCTATGTGGGGCAACTGATCGGCGCGCTGCTGTTCGGCTGGCTGGCCGAACGCTACGGCCGCATCCGCAGCATTACGGGCGCGATCGGGATCATGTCGATCATGTCGATCGCCTGCGCGCTGTGCGGCAATTTCACCATGCTGTTCTGGTGCCGCTTCGTCCAGGGCATCGGCATCGGCGGCGAAATGCCGGTGGCGGCGGCGTACATCAGCGAGCTGTCCAAGGCGCAGGGACGCGGCAAATATTTCCTGCTGTATGAATTGTTGTTCCCGATCGGGCTGATGGTGACCGGCCAGATCGGCGCTTTCCTGGTGCCGAAAATCGGCTGGGAAGTGATGTTCTGGATCGGCGGCATTGCCGGCGGCATCATCACGCTGTT
>DASYEK010000084.1:0-14876 GCA_036499085.1 Herbaspirillum sp.
GGTGGCCAACGCCGCCAATATCGAGGTCAAGGGCAAGTCCACCGGCCTGCCGTTGCTCGCTTCCGTCAACGTCGGCGCGCTGGCCAATGCCGGCGCGGCGGCGACGCAGGCGGCCATCGCCGCGCAGGACGTGGTGCATCAACAGCAGGCTGCCGCCCGCCAGGCCTTGCCGTCGATCTTCACGGTGCGCGTGCTGGGCTTCGGCAACGACGCGCCGGCGGCCGCGCCGGGCGCAGGCAATGGCGCCGATACGCAAGCGGTCAGCTACGATCCGCACAGCACGGTGCGCGTGCTGGGCGTCGGTGAATTGCCGGAGCCGGCGCGCCGGCAGTTGACCGAGAGGGAACGGAGCAATCTGGGCGGGCTGTGATCATGATCGCGAATGGTAGTGAATCCGCATCTCGCCCGGCGCAGCCGCTGCAGCAGCCCCTCAAGATCGGCGGCGCCAATTGGTATGCGTCGGTGGAAATGCGCGAGCGCCGCGGCGCGGCGACGCAGGAAAGCAGCGTCGACGTGGCGCAGAAAGCCGTCGATGACGGCTCCGCCCTGCAGGAAGTCTTGACGGCGAACTACCACCAGTTGCATCGGCGCCTGACGCGTTATCTCGGCTGTCCCGATCTTGCCAGCGACAGCCTGCACGATATCTGGCTGCGCCTGGCAAGCAAGGAGCGCAAGGAAGCCGCGCCGGCGGTGCAGAATCCGCAAGCCTATCTTTATCGCGCGGCCCGCAATGCGGCGCTGGACCGGCTCGATGTCCAGAAGCGGCACCAGGGCGAAGCCGATTTCGATCTGCGGATGGAAGTCACGGCCGACGCCGCGCCGGGACCGGAGGCGATTGCCGAGGCTTGCTCGGATCTGCGCGCCATGGCCCGCGTGTTCGAGCGGCTGCCGAAACTGCAGCTATCCGTCCTGTATGCCCTGCGCATCGACGAACTGCCGCGCAAGGAAGTCGCGCAGCGCTACGGGATCTCGTTACGCCGCGTGGACCGGGCGCTGGCGCAGGCGCTGGCGTATTGCGCCGAGCAGTTCCAGCCGAATGCGCAGCATGCCTGCATCGGACCCGCGCCCTAAGGCTTCCTGCGCGATTCCCATTGCCGCTGGATCTGATCCGGCGCCTCGAATGCCAGCCATGCATGCAATACCGCTGCATGCGCGAAAGACAATACGGAAAAAATACCGGCGACGAGCAGGCTCCACGACAGGGCCGCGAGCAATGCGCCGATGGCGGCGCCCGATGTCGAGGCCATCGGTCCCGCAAAATCCTGCAGCGCGCCAGTGCCCCAGCCGAGCAACAGCAGCAGGATGCCGCCGGCCAGCGCGCCCACCTTGAAATAATGCAACGCCAGCGATACCCGGCCGGCAAACGGCCGGCGATGATGGCGCTGGTTGGTCCATGCGATCGCCACCGCATTGGCGATGGCCACCACGGCCATGGTCAACGGCCAGAAGAAGGGGTGATCGCTATGGGCATCGATCAGCAACAGCACGCCGGTGCCCCACCAGGTCGGCGCCAGCAGCGTGCCGGCGCACCATGACAGAAGCTGTACCGTTTGCCAGGGCGCGCGCCATTGCAGGGGCAGGGACAAGGGCAGCATGGCGGTGCGGCCGCGTATGCCGTCCCTGGCCTGGGCGATCCGATACGCGGCCTGCGCGCCGATGGCCAGCATGGAGGTCAGCCAGCGGAATAGTATTTCGGCTACCGACATGCGAGCCATCCTTTCCGCGGGCAGACCGAGGCGTAGGCCGAAAAAAGGACAAGGAGCCTGCGTTTGCAGCGTGACAGGCGTCCGGTCTCGGGAATTCGTCTTCCTGGAATCATTATTTTATTTGCTTGAAGATGTGCTTCTGGATGTTGTGTTTCTTATTGGTAAGACGATTGGCGACGGCTCGAACTGCAATTTTTTACAAAATATTTTATATCTGTGCAGTTCGCGGCCGTTGCTGGCTTCGGTGAACGTCGGCGCGCTGCGCAGCGTCGATACCGCCTTGCGCCGTGCATTGGAATGCTGCGGCGCTTGCCGATCAAGCATGATCAACCATGGTCAGCGATGGATATGCGGAAACGATGGCGGCGGCTGCGGCGCCGGACGCTGCGGAAAGACCGAGATGCCGAACTGGTTGCCCATGCGGTGGCTGGTCGCCGAATAATTGAACAACCCGATCTGGTTGGAAGGGCGGCGCGCGATTTCTTCGGATGTCGTCAGGCTATTCGCGCCGCCCACGCTTGCCTGGGGCGTTTTCGCTGGCTGCAGTTTCTGCGTCAGGCAGGCGAAGGACTGCGAATGCTGGCCGTTGACCACGACATCGACGCAGGCATCGGCATCGGCCTGCGCCGGCTGCGCCAGGTCCGCCGCGGAGGCGGAAAAAACCGGCAGGCCGCACCAGGCGAACAGACAAAAAATCGGAAGTGCACGCATGCATATCTCCATGGAAGCGGTTTGCGCGAGGCGATCATCATAACCATCGCGCTTCCAAAAAGCCACGCCAATCCGCGCCGAATTTCGAACATGCGCACTTGTCACGGCGCCGTCACCTTCCGCTTCTAATATTGTCAAAATGAAATATTCCAAGACGACTGTCATGGCGCGCCGTTCCCAAAAAAAAGAATTATGAACGTTTGATGACAAACGACAGTCTTGGCGTCCGCCAATCGTCTAGGCATCTATAAGTCATTCTGAAAGATGACGGTTTTTCAACATGCGCCGCGCGGCGTCAGCGCCTCGGCGTCGTGAAGATCGGCGTAATTTTGATTTCGATGTGGGTTCATACAAAATGCATGACATAAAGAGCAAGGCAGGGGAACGCCCGGGCCGCCTGACCGCGGTGTGCCTGGCAATACTGGGGATGGGCTTGCAGGGTTTTGCGCTGGCGCAGGTCGCTGCGCCGGCCCCTGCAGCGGCAGATATCCAGGCCAAGGCCGATGCAAGCCAGCGCCAGGTTACCGTCACCGAATACATCGTGCGCGGCAATACCGTGCTCGACCAGCGCACCATCGAAAAGACGGTCACGCCTTTTCTCGGGCCGAAGCGCACGCTGAAGGATATCGAGGATGCGCGCGACGCGCTGCTGGCGGCCTATAACGACAAGGGCTATCAGTCGGTATACGTCGATCTGCCGGAGCAGGATGTCGCCGGCGGCGTGGTTTTCCTGGTGGTCAGCGAAACCAAGGTCGGCCGGGTGCGGGTGGTCGGCGCGCAATACAACTCGCCGGTGGAAGTGCGCAACCAGGTGCCGGCGCTGAAAGAAGGCGCGGTGCCGGATTTCACGCAGGCCCAGGTCGAGCTGACCGCGCTGAACCGCGGCGGCAAGCGCCAGGTCATGCCGCTGGTCAAGCAGGGCTCGGTGCCGGGCACCATGGACGTCGATCTCAAGGTCGAAGACAGCTCGCCCTGGCAAGGCAATGTCGGCCTGAACAACGACTACAGTCCAGACACCGCGCATCTGCGCGCCAATTTCTCCGTGACCAACAGCAACATGTTCCAGATGGGGCATACCGCGTCGCTGTCGCTGCTGGTGTCGCCGCAGGACGTCAGCCAGACGCGCGTCTGGTCCGGTTCCTACAACGCGCCGCTGCGCGGCACCGACTGGGCCCTGGAAGCATCCGGCTATGTATCGAACAGCAACGTGGCCACCGTCGGCGGCACCGGCGTGCTCGGCAAAGGCCATACGATCGGCCTGAAGGCGATTTATACCGTTCCCAATACCGGCATCTGGTGGCACAGCTTCAGCGCGGGCATCGATTTCAAGGACACCGAACAGACCCTGAGCCTGGGCGGTGCCGAGAGCAAAGTGCCGCTCAAATATGCGCCGGTGACGCTGGCATATGCGGGCTTCCTGCAGAACGAGCGCAGTTCCTACGGCTTGAACATGTCGCTGGTCAGCGGCACCCGTTCCATCCTGGGCTATGGCGACGACCGCGACAGTTTCGATAACAACCGGGTCGATGCGCTGCCGAGCTTCATCGTCCTGAAGGCCGACACCAACGCCACCTACAACTTCCAAAACAATATGCAGGCCGGCTTCCGCTTGTCGGGCCAACTGACCGATTCGCCGCTGGTATCGGGCGAACAGATCGCCGGCGGCGGCCTGAATTCGGTGCGCGGCTACATGTCGGCCGAAGCCACCGGTGATTTCGGCCTGGTCGGCTCTTTCGAGCTGCGCACCAAGCCGCTGGACTACCTGAAATCGGCCTATGTCGAAAGCTGGCGCGCCTATGCGTTTATCGACGCAGCCCGGCTGGGCCTGCGCGATCCGCTGGTCGAGCAGGACTACAAATTTTCGCTGGCCTCGGTCGGCCTGGGTTCCAGTTTCAAGGTGACGCAGGTGGTCGACGGCCGCGTCGACCTCGGTTACCCGTTGCTGAATGGCCCGCGCACGAAGCGGCACGACATGATGTTCAATTTCAGCCTCAACGCCAGTTATTGATAGCGATCGTTTCATAAAAATTTCATTCATTTATTTGTACGAGTTTTCCGGAGAACAAAGTCATGCGACGCATCCTCTTTTTATCTTTCGCGCTGATGAGCGCGTTGTTACCGACCCTGGCGCACGCCTGGTGGCAACCGGACTGGGCGTATCGCAAGCCGATCACCGTCGATGCCGGTCCGAAAGGCGGCAACCTGGGCGGCGACGCCGGCCGCACGCCGGTGCTGGTGCGCCTGCATACCGGCAACTTCAGCTTTGAAGGCGTCAACGAAAACGGCAACGACCTGCGCTTCATCGGCGGCGACGACAAGACTGTCCTGAACTACCAGGTCGAACAGTTCGATCCGCTGCTGGGCATCGCGCTGGTCTGGGTCGACGTGCCGAACATCACGGCCGGCACGCCGCAGCAATTGTGGATGTATTACGGCAATCCGAAAGCGCCGGCGGCCAGCAACGGCCAGCTCAGCTTCGACGCCAACTACACGCTGGTCTATCACTTCGCCGAAGGCAACGTGCCGCCGCATGACAGCACTGCCTACGGCAACCACGGCCAGACGCCAACCGTCAGCCTGGACGGCACCGTCATCGGCAAGGGCGCCAAGCTGGGCGGCGCGCCGCTGATGCTGCCGGCTTCGCCTTCGCTGGCATTCGCCGCCGGTGCCGAGTTCACTTTTTCGGCATGGATCCGCCCCGATCAACTGGGCGCGCAGCAAACCATTTTTGCGCGCCGCAACGGCGCCAGCGGACTGGTGATCGGCATCGACCAGGGCATTCCGTTCGTTGAAGTCGACGGCAAGCGCAGCGCGCCCGGCCAGCCGGTGCAGGCCGGCCAGTGGTCGCATATCGCGGTCAAGGCCGACGGCCAGAATGTGGCGCTGTATGTCGGCGGCCACCAGGCTGCGGTGATTTCGGCGGCGCTGCCGGCATTGAACGGCTCGGCCGCGATCGGCGCCGATGTCGCCGGCGGCGCGGCAACGCTGGCACCGTTCAACGGCGCGATCGATGAAGTGCGCCTGTCCAAGGTGGCGCGTCCCGACGCGCTCATCCTGGCCGATGCGGTCTCGCAAGGCGCCGAGTCGCGTCTGGCCGTGTTCGGTCCGGATGAGCAGCAGGCCGGCAAGAGCCATTTCGGCTACATCATCGCCGCCATGCCGACCGACGCGTGGGCCGTGGTAACCGTCCTGGGCCTGATGATGCTGTTCTCGTGGAGCATCATGATCGGCAAGGGTCGCAGCTATGGTGCGATGTCGCGCGCCAACGCCGTCTTCATGAACTATTTCCGTGAAACCGCCGGTGCGCCGCTGGATCAACTGGCGCGCAGCAACCGCATCCCGGCCAGCGTCCAGGCCGACTCCTCGCTGTGGCGCCTGTATGAGGTCGCCATCAACGAAATGCGCCGCCGACATGACCGCGGCTATGACATGGGTTCCGTCTCCAATTCCACCATCAGCGCGATCCGCGCGGCAATGGATGGCGTGATGGTGCGCGAAATGGAAGGCATGGCCAAGCGTATGGTCTGGCTCTCGACCACCATCGAAGGCGCGCCGTACGTCGGCCTGTTCGGCACGGTGATCGGGATCATGCTGGTGTTCGTGGTGGCGGCCATGGCCGGCGCGGTCGACATCAACTCGGTGGCGCCGGGCATGGCCGCCGCGCTGATGTGTACCGCCGCCGGCCTGGGCGTGGCGATTCCGGCGCTGTTCGGCTACAACTGGCTGGCTTCGCGTTCGGATGCGATCGGCGCCGACATGGCGGTGTTCGTCGACGAATTCGCCACCCGCCTGGCCGAAGAGCAGGGCGAGGGCCGCCAGGGCCGCGCCAACCTGCATAGCGCTTAAGGGGAAACGGATCATGGCAAACGCAGCAGCCAAGTTTGGCGTTCGCAAGCGCAGCGGCGGCATCAATATCACGCCTTTCGTCGATGTGCTGCTGGTGGTGCTGGTGATTTTCATCCTGACCAGCAACGCCAGCATCCCCGGCATCAAGGTCGACCTGCCGAAGGCGAGCGCCTCGGTGGCACTGGAAAAGCCGAAGACCAAGGCCATTACGATCGATAACGCCGGCCAGATTTTCCTGGATGCCTATCCGGTCAGCCTGCCCGACCTGGAAGAACGGCTGCGCACGCAAAAAGCGCTGACGCCGGACTTTCCGGTGATAGTGCGCGGCGACGCCGCCGTGCAATACGCCAAGGTGGTGCAGGTGCTCGATCTGCTGCGCCGCATCGATCTGAACCAGATCGGCCTTGTGACCGGCAAGCAGTCCTGAGGAGCGTCGGTGAAATCTAGCAATTTACCTTTTTCCTCCGCTTCTTCCGCTTCGCCCATGCAGCAGGGTTCGCGTGCGGACGAGCTGTGGCGGCGCTGGGGCGGGCTGGCCGTCGGCGCGGTGGTGCTGGCGGCATTGATCGCCTTCATCTGGTACATGCTGGCCGGTACGGCCAGCACCAAGCGCGAAGTCGCCGCCACGCCGATGCTGATGCTGCCGCCCGAGCCGATCAAGCCGCCGGAGCCGGAAAAACTGCCGGATCCGCCGCCCGAAAAGATCAAGCCGGAAGTGCAGGAACCCAAGCCGAGTCCAGTCGATGCGCCCAAGGATCAGGCGCCCACGCCTTCCCAGAACGTGGCCGATCCATTGACGATGAATGCCGATCCCCAGGCCGGCATCGGCGGCATCCTCGCCGGCAGCGGCGGCGGCATGGTGGGCGGCGGCGGCATGGCCGGTTCGTATGGGCGTTATGTCGCCAATGCCATGCAACAGGCGCTGGCGCGCGACGAGCGAACCCGCCACCTGGCGTTCGACGACATCACATTCGACCTCTGGCTGGACGCCAACGGCAAAGTGGTGCGTACCGTGCTGGTGACGCATGGCAGCTCGGCCAAGGTCGACGAACTATTGCTGACCGTGCTCGGCGATTTCCGCTCCGACGAGCGGCCCGGTCCGAACATCCGGTTTCCGATGCGCGTAGCCATCAAGGGGCGCCGGCCATGACGTCGATCCGATCCGAACGCTCGCTACATTCATTTCATTTTCCGAAAGAAACGATGAACGATTCAATTTTCCCCCATAAGCAGGCAGGCGCCGGCAAGGCGTTGCCGACACCCACGCCTTATACCGATATCAAGCTGCCGCGCTACAGCATGCGCGTGCTGGCGGTGGCTTCGGCGCTGGCGCTGTTGTCGACCGTCGGCCTGGCCCAGGCGCAGACGGCCGCGCCTTCCGAAAGCGCCATGGTCAAGCTGATCCGCGGCCTGATCCAGAGCGGCGCGCTGAAAAAAGACGTCGGCGAAGCGCTGCTGGCTCAGGCCCAGACCGAAGCGATGGCCACGCAGCAGGCGCAGCGCCTGGCGGCGTCGGCGCCGGTGGCGCAGGCTGCCCCGGCAAACAATAACGGCCTGCACCTGGAACCGGGCGACGTGCGGGTGCCGTACATCTCCGACACCGTGCGCGACCAGATCCGCGACGAAGTCAAGGGCCAGGTCATGGCGCAGGCCAAGACCGAAGGCTGGGCGGCGCCCAATGCGATGCCGGAATGGACGCAGCGCATTCACATCGACGGCGATATGCGCTTCCGCAACGAATCGCATTTCTACAGCGGCGGCAATTCCAACCTGCAGACCGACTTCAATGCGATCAACGCCGGTAGCGGTTACGACGTGAATAAAAACAGTAATCTCAGCAATCCGCCGCTGCTCAATACCAACCAGAATCGCACCAATCAGTTCAAGATACGCGCCCGCATCGGCCTGACTGCGGACATCTCGGACAGCACCACCGCCGGCGTGCGTCTGGCGACCGGCAACGACAACAACCCGGTATCGACCACGCAGACCCTGGGCGGCGGCCTGGACAAGAAGAATCTCTGGCTCGACCAGGCCTGGCTGGGTTACCGCGTCAACGAGAACCTGAAGTTCGTCGCCGGCCGTTTCGGCAATCCGTTCATGTCGACTGATACCCTGTTCTCCAACGACCTGAATTTCGACGGTGTGACCGCGCAGTTCAACAAGCGCCTGGCCAACAAGGATGTTTCCGTATTCGGCACCCTGGGCGTGCTGCCGCTGGAATATAGCTCGGACAACTCGCCGGCCACCGCGACCGACAAGACGGCGAGCCAGAACAAGTGGCTGCTGGCCTTGCAGGTGGGCGCGGACTGGAAGATCGACGAGACCAATCGCCTGCGCGGCGCCGCCGCCTATTACGATTTCCGCAATATCACCGGCCGCGTTTCCGATTCTTGCACGCTGTATTCCAATCCTACCGATGGCTGTAACACCGACTGGTCGCGTCCAGCTTTCATGCAGAAGGGCAACACCCTGATGCTGCTGCGCGATGTCGCGCTTAATCCTACCCAACCAGGCGGGCCTGCCTTTACACCGCAACCGGAATACGTCGGCCTGGCTTCGAAATTCCAGTTACTCGATCTGAATGGACGTTGGGATACCAAGATCATGGGCGGGCAGTACGGCTTGCGCCTGGAAGGCGAATACATCCGCAATTTGGCCTATAACGCGAACGACATGCTCACGCGGTCACGCGGCGGCATTATCAATACCGGCGTCCTCAACCCTGACGGCTCCATAACTGTCTCCAGCGGCCCGAACGCGGCGATGCTGCAGGCTACGCTCGGCAAGCCGGACATGCGGGACAAAGGCGACTGGAATGTACTGCTCGGCTATAAATATATCGAGCCGGATGCGCTGCCGGATGCATACAACGATTCGACCTTCAACCTGGGCGGCACCAATGCGCGCGGTTATTACATCGGCGGTTCGTATGCGATCGACAAGAACACCTGGATCAATGGCCGCTGGCTGTCGAGCCGTGAGATCTACAACCAGGCTTTGTCCATCGACGTCCTGCAGCTTGAGCTGAACGCGCGCTTCTAATGGGGGATTTCATGTCTACATCATTCCTTCCCCGATTCCGGCGCAATGCCTGCTCGCTGGCGGCGCTGCTGCTGCTGGCAGGCGCGGCGGCCCAGGCCGGCGCGCAGACGCCTCAAGGTCCGGGCACGGGCCAAAGCATGGAAGAACGGCTGCGCAATCAGTTGCGCATCACCACCACGCAATTGCAGGATGCCCAGAACGAACTGGCGGCGCTGAAGGCCGGCAAGGGCGCTGTCGGCGCTACAGGCGGCGCAGCTAGTCCCGGTGGCGCGGCGGCCGGTGCGCCGGCGGATATCGATTCGCTCAAGAAAGAACTGGCGAAAAGCCAGGCGCAACTGGCCGAGGAACGCCGCCGGCGCGGCAAGTCGGAGGCCACCGAGGCGGCGCTGAAGCAGGCCGGCGAGCAGGCGGCGCAATACAAGGCCTCCTACGAACAGCTGCTGAAGCTGGCGCGCACCTCCGAGGCCGAGCGCCAGCGTTTGAGCGGCGAAGCCAATTTCCGGCAGCAGGCGATGGCGCAGTGCGAAGCCAAGAACGCGGCGCTGTATGCGCAGGGCCAGGAAATATTGCACGCCTATGAAACCGTGGATGTCGGCACCGTGCTGAAGTCGCGCGAGCCGTTCGCGACCAAAAGCCGGGTCAAGTACGAACAGATCGCCCAGGAGTATGGCGACAAGCTGTACGAAGGCCGTTTCGACGAGCGCGGCGTCACCGTGCCCCCCAAGCCGGCGGCGTCCAACGCAGGCGACGCAGGCGCCATAACGATGCCGGCGAAGTAAGGGACGCGTCATAAAGTTGTCAAACTGGGGGAGCAAAGTAGGGGGAAGGGGTAGGGTAGTCAATAAAAAGTTGTAGATGAAAGTTGCAAAAAGAAGGGGTTCAAGGGATTGTCCGGCAAGGGTTTGCCGGGCGATCCTGTCTCGTTTTTTAACAAGTACTGCGAAAGATGATCTTATGAAATCGAATGCCAAACTGTTTCCCGCGGCCCGCACCGTCATCGGTGTCCTGCTCGCTTCCCTCATCGGCGCCGCCGCCGCGCAGACGCCTGCCGGCGATGCCGCCGGACCCGTGGTGGCCAGCATGGGATCGATCAAGATCGGCGCCGGCGAAATCCAACGCATGCTGCAGGACGCGCCCGAAGCGGATCGCGCCGCGGCCAAGAGCAATCATGCCGGCGTCGAAAACCTGTTGCGCCAGCGCCTGACCACCGAAGCTGTGTTGCGCGAAGCCCGTAGCAAGGGCTGGGCCGACAAGCCGGAAGTCAAGGCGCGCATCGAGACCGCCACCCGCGAAATCTCGACGCGCATCATCACGGCCGCCTTTCTGGAGTCGACCGTGCAGATCCCGGCCGACTATCCATCGGAAGCGGACACCAAGGCCGCCTACGACCAGGCCAAGGCCAGCCTGAATGTGCCGGCGGCCTATCATGTCGCGCAGATTTTCCTGAAGGCGCCGAGCGGCGACAAGGCCGCCATAGCGAGCGCCGGCGACAAGGCAAAGAAGCTGGCTGCGCAAGCCCGCAAAGGCGATTTCGCCGCGATTGCCCGCACTGATTCCCAGGACGCCACCAGCGCCGAACATGGCGGCGATGTCGGCACGCTGCCGCTGGCCAATATGCTGCCGGAAATGCGCGATGTCGTGGCCAAGATGAAGTCCGGCCAGGTCAGCGATCCCGTGCAGTCCCCGGCCGGTTTCCACATCGTCAAGCTGATCGACGCCCAGCCTGCGCGCACCGCGACCTATGAAGAGGTCAAGCCGCGCCTGCAGGCCCTGCTGCGCCAACAGCGCCAGCAACAGGCTTTGCAGACTTATCTGGCAGGCCTGGCCCCGGCCGGCAGCATGAATATCGATACTGCGGCGCTGGATGCGACGCTGTCGAAAATCAACTAGGCAAGACCGTTATTTTTTTATGATCGAGGATAAGCAATGAGCAAGACATCTAACGCCAACATCAACGCCGCCGCCGACAGTGCCGCTGCGCCTGCCGCCGCTGTGGTTCCGGAAATCCTGACCAGCATGACGCCGGACCAGGTGTCGGACGCCATCAAGGGCATCGGCTGCGCCGTGACTGCGTTCGAACAGGAAGGCGTGACGCGGCTGCACAGTGCCGCCCACGGCGTCGGTTTCCAGGTCCTGTGGGGCAATGCACTGGCTGCCGGTTTGTATGCCGATTTCACGCTGAGCTGCCCGCTGCGGGTGCAGGGCGGCGTGCTGCCGGAAGGCCTGCTGGGCGAATGGTATCGCACCAAGCGATTCGCCCGCGTGGCGCAGCATGGCGATTTCGTTGTGCTGGAAATGGATGTGATCGTGGCCGGCGGCGTCAACCCGGCGCATATCCAGCTCAGCCTGCAGCTGTGGACGCAAATGATGGGGCAGTTCTTCCTGTTCCTGCGCAGCTACACGGCAAACGCCGCGGCCGCGGCGGTCGATGCCGGGGCCGAAGCAAAAGTGGAGGCCGTGGCGGACGCGGTCTGACCCCCGGTTTGCATGAAGGCCCGCGCGGCCGGTTGGTCGGCGCGGGCGCAAATGTGAAATTCGGCTGCGCGGATTTGCCGGGAAACCGGCCGCGCCTGTCACGGCGAAGTCATATTCGCTATGTAGCATGCGTGCAATGATGCGCAATCCACGCGCGTCGCACGGATAAACGCATGACGCATGAATACCATTTCAATCGATTGCCCATGGCGAGAGGGCCGGCAGCGGCCGAGACGTTTGTCCTGGCCGGCTGTCTTGTCTTCGTCATGTCCCTGTCCGTCTCCCTTTCCCTGTCCATGATCAGCGGCTTTGCGTTCGCATCCGATGCGGCCGGATTGCAGGCGTCGTCGCAGGCGATCGATACGGCGGGGCGCGGCGACGGCGCCTATATATTGTTCGACATTCCCGCCCAGCCCTTGCAGAACGCGCTCGATGCATTCGGCGCGGCGAGCGGCTTTTCCGGGCTGTATAGCGTGACATCCACGGCCGGCCGCATATCGTCGCCGGTGCAGGGAAGATATAGCCCCGATGCGGCCTTGCGCATGTTGATCGGCGATACCGGCCTGGCGGTGCGATATACCGCCGCCGATGCCTTTATCCTGGAACCTGAATCCGCGGACGCTGCGCCGGCTGCCGCGCATGCGGGCGATGCCTACTATGGCGCATTGCAGTCGCAGGTGCGCGGCGCATTCTGCGGCGACAGCCGGCTGGCGCGCGGCGATTACCGTCTCGCCATGAGTTTCCGCGTCGATGGGCAGGGAAAGGTGCGGCAGGCGGCGCTGCTGAGTTCCACCGGCGATGCCGCGCGGGATCATGCCGTGCTCGAAACATTGGCCGGCATCAGGCTTGAACATCCTCCGGCGGATCCGTCGAAGCCATTCACCATGCTGATCCTGCCGGGAACGGCGAACTGCTCCCCGATCCCATGAGCGATTCCACCCTCAAGGGCCTGCGCGACTTCATGACGCAACGCTACGACGACCTGAAGCGCCGCCTGACGCTGCAACTGGGCAGCGCCGACATGGCTGGCGAAGCGCTGCAGGAAACCTGGGTGCGGCTGGAAAGCAGCAAGGATTCCGTCGATACCGTGCAATATCCGCTCAGCTACGTGATGCGCATGGCGACCAATGCCGCGCTGGACCGGATTCGCGCCGAGCGCCGTTTTCTGGGCAGCGACGAAGTCGAGCAGGTATTCGAGGCCTTGGCCGACGCCGCGCCGGGGCCGGCGCAGGTGGTCGAGGCGCGTTCGGAAATGCAAAAATTGAGCGCAGTTATTGAAGAAATGCCGGCGCGGCGCCGCAGGATATTGATCCTGATCCGGGTCGACGACATGCCGCGCCAGGAAGTGGCGGACCGCCTCGGCATCTCGCTGAGTCTGGTCGACCGCGAACTCAAGTGCGCGCACGAATATGTCGTCGAACGCATGCGCTGACCGGAGACGCCATGCAAAAAAATATTACAGTTTTTGCCGATCAAAACAGTCTCAGGAATATGGCGCCGCCTGAAAACCTCGATGCTTCCATGCATCGAAGGCGCCGCGCAACCTTTGCAAGCGGAATGCATGAATCCTTTTAAACGCCGGCGTCAGCCTTTCCCCGAATCGAACTCCCTTTCGCTGGAGCAGCAGGCGCATGCCTGGGTGCGGCGCCTGACCTCCGGCATCGCGCGCGGCAGCGATGCGCAGGCGCTGGCCCAATGGTGCGCCCGCAGTCCGGCGCATGCCGAGGCTTTCAAAAAGGCGCACAGCCTCTGGCGCGACCTGGGACCGGCGGCGCAACTGGCCGGCGCGCATGATCCGGAACTGGCGGCGCTGCGCGCGGCGCCATATCCGGTTCGGCGTCCGTCATCCGTGTTGCAGCGCCCGTCCAGGCGGATATTCCTGGGCGGCGCGCTGGCGGCTTCGGCGGCGGCCGGCGTTGCGCTGCTTTATCCGCCGCTGGATTTATGGCCGGCCGGCGGCGCCTGGCGCGCCGACTATCGCACCGCGACCGGAGAACAACGCCAACTGGCGCTGGCGCCGGACGTGACCGTGGCGATGAACACGCGCAGCAGCATTGCGTTGCAGTCGAGGGACGGCGCGACCACCGGCATCGAATTGCTCGACGGCGAAGTCGCGGTCGATACCGTGCGCAGGCGTACGCCCTTCGCCGTCATGGCCGGCGGCGGCCGCGTGCAGGCGATGGACGACGCCCGTTTCGAATTGCGGCACACCGATGGCGGTGTTTGCGTGACCTGCATCAATGGCCTGGTGCGGGTGGCGCTGGCGAACCGGCAACTGACCTTGCGCAGCGCCCAGCAAGTGACTTATCGCAAGGGGACAGTGCAGCCGGTACACGGCATCGACCCGGACGAATCGAGTGCGTGGCGGCGAGGCATTCTGAGTTTCAGGGAAACCGCGCTGGCGCAGGTGGTCAGCGAAATCAATCGCTACCGGCCGGGCCGCGTCATGTTGCTGGGCAAGGCGCTGGAAGGCAAGCCGGTCAGCGGCCGTTTCAACATCAACGATCTGGACAAGGCAGTGGTGCAGATACAGCGCCTGTTCCACTTGCAGGAAACCGTATTGCCGGGGCGCATCGTGATTTTGAGTTAAGCCTGCTCTTAGGAGAAACCATGCAGAACGCTGTTGCATTTGCCGATAACGATGTGATCGTCATTGCCTGGAGCTACGGGCGAAAACTGCCGTCCTGCATGGGCTTTGCGATCTATCGCATCGATGCCGAAGGCAAGGAAACCGCCTTGCCGTCGATGGCGGTATTCCCCGGCACCAAGCGCAAGCCAGGCCAGAGCACCGAACAATTCCCGATCCAGAAATATTACTGGAAAGATCCTTATGCGCGCCTGATCGCCGAGCAGAGCGGCTCGCGCACCTTCCGCTATAAGGTCGTGCCCCTGGAAGGCAAGCCCGGCGAATTGACGCCGATGCGCATCGCCTTTGCCATCTCGAACGAAGTGGAACTGTCGCCGCAGGTCGCGCCTGATCTGCGCGCCTATTTCAATCGCGGGCTGATCTCCACGCAACGCGTCTCGCGGGCATTGGACGGACATCCGGAAAAGGCGAAGCTGCTCAAGGCTGTGGCCGATCCCGGCAACGCA
>DASYEK010000085.1:0-29999 GCA_036499085.1 Herbaspirillum sp.
ATTGGCCAGCGCGCCGACGTTGACGGAAGCGAGCAACGGCAGGCCGGTGGACTTGCCCTTGACCTCGATATTGGCGGCGTTGGCCACCTGCAGCGCCGCCAGGTTGACATTGCCGGAGACACGGATGCCCGCTTCGCCGGCATCGATGGTGCCCAGTGGTGCAATCAGGTCCACGTCGCCCGACGGCACTTCCGGAATCGGCGCCAGTGTGGCGATGCCGGCGCCGGTGCTCGGCACCTGCGGCGACACCACCACGTCGCCGATATCGTCATAGGTCCGCTTCGGCGGCGTGAAGACCACCGTGGTCTTGGAACCGCGGCCGGCATTGATGTCGCCTTCAGCGGACCAGGCCAGGATATCGCCGCCGAACGTCGTCATGATGCGCGACAGGCCGAGCAGCAGGCTGTCCTTCGAATAGATCTGGATATTGCCTTGGCCTTGGGTGATCAGGCCGGAATCGGCGCCTGGCGTGATGCCTTCGCTGCCGATCGTCACGCCGCCGCCCGGCGCCAGAAGCTGGATGTCGCCGCCGAAATCGGTGTGCACAAAGCCGCTGACTACTTTGTAAGTGACGCTCCCCGGCGCGCCTCCAGTTCCCGCGGTGAAGGCCGTGATATTGCCCTGATAGGCGCCTTCGTCCGGGAACAACTCGGCAATCGCCTCGCGGCCGCGCAGATACGATCCGGTGCGCGGTCCATTCGCATCGTTGAATTCCCGGCCGCCCGCAGTCAGTTCTGCGTAGTAGACGGTACGCAGGAAGATGCGCTGCTGGGCGGCAGGCAAGCCGAGGAAATACGCCAGCGCCTCATTGGCCGAGCCGGCATAGCCAAATCTGTTCTGGAGCCAGCCCACGAGTTCACTGTTGTAAGTCTTGGCGACCTTGCCGGGTTGATCGGCCAGCGGTCCCGATCCCGCGAGATTGGCCGGATCGAGATAGAGCCTGGCGAATGCGTTCCAGTCGACCTGCCCTTCGCCCGGTGCTCCCGCGCCCACGCCGGCCTGCAGCACAATTCCGGCGCCCGGCCGATTGTCTCCGCTCACCAGAGGACCGATGCTTTCTATCGCAGCAGTAGAACCCTCGTAGAGATTCTTGCCTGCGGTCACCTCCAGCGTGCCGGGGCCGGCGATCTTGAGGCCGGCGTCCATCAAGCCGGTACGGGAGTTACTGACGCTGACGCCGGCATACACGACATTTCCTGAGGCCGCGATGACAGACACATCGTTCGGGTCGTTCTGCAGGATGAGCCCCTTCAAGTCGACGATATCGCCGCCGGCCAGCATCTGCACCGGCTTCGCAGCGCGGTAGTAGTCCGTAAAGACATTTTGCGAATTGATAAGCTGCGCGCCGACAAAGACTTCGCCGTAGACGAGATTGAGAATATCCCCACCGGCCGCATAAATGCTTGAAGTGGGGCCGGACGTTGCGCCCGCACCGAAAGCGCTTGCATTGGAAACCGTGTTCGGGCCGAACACAAACGGATTGCCCCCGATCCCGCCGTATCCGCTAGTGTCGGAACCGTAGCTGAAGCCATATGCCTTCCATTGCGAAAAACCGTCAAGCGACGTGGCCGGATCGCTCCAATAATTCGACAATGCCAACGTCGATGAAGTGTTGCTCGTCGTGAATGTGGCCCAGCCGGGATGGAATGGCGTGGCCAAGGAGGAAAGCGAGGTCGATAGCGCCCCAATGGCAAAGCCCTGATCGTATGGCTGGATGATCGACCCCGCAGCCAGCAATTGCAGTTCGCCCTCCGGCAACGGCATCATCAAACTGGAGCCGTTCTGCCCCGGCAGGATATAGATATCGCCGTTGCCCGCCGTCACACGCAGGATAGACGGCAGAAAGATCGTCGAATTGGCGTTGCTGCCCTGCGTAATATTGCTGCCCTGGAATGGTGTGAATGGCGAGACGATCCCGCCGGCGCCGAAGATATTGAGCGCCGTGTTTTGCGTCCACAAGGTGAACCAGGTCGCGGCCTCACCGCCCAGCGTGGCGCTCGCATCGGTTTGCTGCGTCACGCCGACGCGCCCGGGATCCAGAATTGCGCCCATCGCGAGATCGCCGCGTGCGCGGATGTCGATAACGCCATCGCCGGGCACAAAGGATCCGCCGACATTCGTCTTGATGTCGTAGGACTTGAGGGTATCGGCAGGCCGCGGATCCGTGGATCCGTTGAAGCCGAATCCCACGTCATACAGGCTTCCGAAATCGCCGGTCGCAACGCTGCTGTCGCCGCGCAGATTGACGAACTCATTGCCGCCGCTGCCGATATTGCCGCCTGCTTTCACCGACAATGTCCCGCCGCCCGTCTGCACGAGGCTGCCGTCGGCCATGACGCGGCCGCTGCCGCCGACCGCAATGACAAGTCCGGAACCCGCATCGCCGATATCGCCGCCGGCGCGCACGGCGACATTGCCGCCGCCGAGCGTGCCGACGCCGGAGAACGTCGACAGATGCACATACAAAGCGCCGCTGCTGGTCGACAGGCCGGCGGTATAGCTGCCGAAATTGATGCCCCAGGCCGTTTGCTGATCGAGTTCCGCGCCGCCCTGGCGCCACAGCCAGCCGCCGACCTGCGCGGAATCGAATGACAAGGCGCCACCGATGTTCCCTTGCGCCGTCAGGAGCAGGTCGCCGCCATGTTCCATGTAGTACATGTATTGCGGGCCGAGCGTATTTTCATCGTAGAGACCTCCAAGTACCGAGCCGGAAGGCGAGCCATCGTCCACCCGGCCGCGGCCGGAGTTGTACGGTGCATTCGCCGCTGTGCCCGTCTCCGCGATCGGCGTGCCGGCCGTATAGACGCCATACGGACTCGCCTGCGAATAGTTGCCGCCGGCGAGCAATTCCAGATCGCCGGTACCGGTGCGAATCACGCTGGCCAAGGCATTATTGTCCGATCCCCCGACATGCAGATCGCTCAGCGCCATATTGCCGGCGCCGTTAAGATCCGAGGCGCTGCGCAATATTCGGCTGTCGGCCGCTCCCGTATCGGCGCCCGACACCAGCCGCATCGACCATGACATGCTTCCCGGCGCCAGCGGCTGCGCCAGCGCGTAGACCGGCCGCGGCGCACCTGGAATTGCCAGCGCGGGAATGGGGAGGCCCGCCTCCCACCCGAATGAGATCGATGTGTCGATTGTCGCGCCGGCCGGAATCGTATCGCCGGGCATATAGAAATTGCCGGCAGTGTCGAAAACGAAAACGATGCCGTCGACATAGTAACTGTCGCTCGGAATTGTCCACGACTCGGCGAGAAGCGGATTACTGCTCAGAAAACTGCCGTCAGTGGAAATGCTTCGCGGCACAATGGTCTGGAATCCGTTTTTATCCGGTGTATCCGGCGGCGGCGCGAAACCGTCGGTGATGCTGCCGTTGATCTTCAGATCGCCGGCGGCGCGGATGACCAGCTTACCCGGCTCGCCTGAACCCAACACGGCCGGATTTGCATCCGGGCCGTAACGATATGCTGCGAAATCCAGATCACCCGAGGTCGCCAAGGCCCCGTCCGACATGATCTCAACGCCCGGCCGCAGATGGAACGCGCTGCCGTACGCCGACAGCCCTGCAAGACGGCCCGCCAATGCGCTATTGGCCTGCGCTCCGTTCATGAAGGCAACGCTGTCGGTATTCAGCCCGTCGAGATAGGCCTGATCGATCGTGCTGCCATCCGGCAGCGTGTAGGTGCGAAAACCATTGACCGCGATGCTCGATGCGCCGGCGATATTGAGCGCGGCGCCGGCGTTGATTCCGATGTCATCGGCGCCCACGCGCGGCGCATCGATTTCAAATTTACCGCGCGCGACATTATCCGCCGAGCGCATATCGATCGTCGCGCCGCCGTTCAGATTCACGGAACCGCTCGCCGAAGCCAGTTCGACGTGCGCCGTATTGTCGGCCTCGATCGGTGCGCCGTAACTGTCCGTCTGCAATGCGGTGCTGTGCGTATCGAGCACCGCCGAGGACGCCAGTGTCAGATCGTCGCGCGCGGCCAGGCGGATCGTGCCGGGCTTGGCACCGCTTGCATCGATAGCGCCGTTGACGGTGAGGCTGCCGCCGTCCACCGAAATCGACACGGAATTGGCTTTCACCTCGTTGCCTATCACCAGATCGCCGCGCTTGATGTCGAACGACCGCACGCCGAAGAAACCGGCATCGTTGAGCTTGGCATTGAGCGCGGCGAAATCGCCGAGCGTCTGCGCCTGTACCGTGAACTCGCCGCTGGCATAGTCTCCAGTGGCAGCCCCCTTGAGCGCACCGTCGAACAACACGCTGCCGTTCGCCGCATCGACGGCCGATGCCGTGATGGTACCGGCGACATTGTTCTGCGCCGAGACATCGATCAGCGATCCCCCCTCTTGCGAGATATTACCGTGCGCGCTTTGCAGCATCAGATCGCCGCCCCAACTGTCGGCGGACTTGTCGAAGAACGTGAGATGACGACCCGAAAGATCGATGACCGCGCGATCGCCGATGGCAATATCGTTGACGGCATCGAGCGTCAGCTTGCCGCTGGGCAGCGCGGCGACAGTATCGAACACAATGCTGTCGCCCTTGAACGAGACCATCCCGCCGATATCGTTCACGTTCCCCGCGTTGGCCGGCGCCGATCCCGCAGGCGCAGCAACAACAACCGCGCCCCCGGCGTTGAATGCCATCACGGCGCCTTGCTGCGCGGTGATCAGCGGTGTCGTGATGTTTAGATTGCCGCCCTGGACATTGCCGGAGACGTCACGGCTCTGGCCGACGAACAGCGCGCCGTCGCTGTTCGTCGTAAGCATGTCGCTGGCGCCGATGTTGACCGTCGAAAATCCGATCGCATAGCGGTTCAGGCTGGCGCCATCGGTCGGCCGGGTGTGATCGCCATAACCGAACAGTACGGTCTTCGCCGCAATATCGAGCGTGCCGAGGCCTGTTCCCGGGCCGTTCGCTACGATGGCGGCGGGATCTTGGCTGCCATAGGGAATTGCGCCCCCAGAAGAGGTGTCGCGGCCATTGCCCGTGCGAATGCCATTCCATACGAAGGCATCGGCGGCGATGTGCGCGCCCTCGCCGGCATCGGCGAGGCCATAAAGCGCCGGCGTGTCGACGACGAACTGCACATTGCCGTCGGCGGACTGGCTTCTCGCATCCAGTGAAACATCGCCGATGAAATTGATCGAGCCGCCGGCCACGATGGTCAATTGTTCCAGCGCCGGCAGCCCTGCCGTTGAAGATGGATGCAGAAGGCGATCAAGAGCGCTCTGTGTCAAGTTCCAGCCGGCCGGCAATTGACCGGCCGCCTGCGCCGCCGCCAACGAGGCATCGGTGCCGACATTGACCGTATTCTGACTCACGGAAAGATAGCGGGCGCCGAAGTTCACATCGCCCATCGTCAGCGAACCGGCGGCGCCGAGGACGATGCTGCCCTCGGTCAGCAGCGATGCACCGCTGGCGACATTGAGGTTGCCGCTGCCGACAAACGGCAGGAAGTTGAACCAGCCGTTGGCCACGGCAAGCACGGCAGGGCCTGTCCGCGTTGTCACTTCCGAACTCGTATTGCCGTAGATGTATCCGAGGGTCGAATCCACGCCGCTGCTGCCCAGTCCTCGGGTGTCTAGCGTCGCCCCATCCGCGACATTCACCGTGGAGCCGACCAGAAAAATCTGGCCTGCGCGCAAGGTTGCGCCATCCAGAACATTGACGGTGGCGTTGCCGGTGAAATAAATTCGCCCGCCGGTGCCATTTCCGCTGTCATTGTAGTAGGTGGTATCGCCGCCAATCATCAGCGTGGCGGCATTAAACGCATTGATGTCGTCGCTTGACACAGTGACATGGCCGGCCGCTGCGGCCTGACCCTGAGCGGTGATATCGATGATACCGGTCCCGTCGGTTGTCCGAATAGCGAGAGGCCCCGCAATACCTCCGTCCACGCCGTTAAACAGCGCCGTACCGGCGAACGACAGCGCCTGGCCGCTGGACGGAATGCCGAGGCCGAATTCGACAATGCCGCCATCGATCGGCAACCGCGGCCGGACGCCCCCGAACAAGTCGGATTGGGTGCGAAGGAAATCCGCGTAACCGGTCTCGTTGTATTGCGAGTACGTCCGGACTGTCTGTCCATCGGTCAGAATGATCTGCGTCGGCAGCGTGTCGTGAATGGCGGTATTGGCAAAACCGAGATAGCCGCTGGCAAGGACCGACCCATTCGGCAAACCGATCGGCGCGCTGGCCGCCTGCGCCTTTCCGCCGAGTTCGACGCGGTAGGCGCCGGGCATCAGTGCATAACTCGATGGCAGCAAAGTATAGGTGCCGGCCGGCAAACCCGGCACGCCCGCGGGGATCGTGATCTGTTGCCCGATTGCCGGATCGCCCGCGCCGTTGGTGGCGATCGCCGGTGCGTAGCCTGACGCATAACCTGGCACGATCGCATAGACTTTGTTCCCTGTGGCGCTGAAGACATTTGCCGGATTGGCATTGATCAGCGGCGCGGTTAGGATATTGATCGAACCGCCGCGTCCCGAGACGAATCCCGCACCGGCGAGATTGCCGCCGCCAGATACATCCAGCACGGCGCCGGCCTCGCCCACGATATTCGTGCCGTTAACCATCAACCCCGTTTCGACGCGGGATGTGGAATTGACATTGACGATAATCGATCCAAGGTCCTTGATGGTTCCATCTGCGCCTGCATAACTGGCGCCGTCGCTGGTGCCGCCAAAGGGGATGTTCAGGCCGTTCGCGCTGGTGGAGGTCAGGCTGCCGTCCCGGAAAAAAATATTCATTCCGGACAGATTATTCACCGAATTTCCGAATAAGGTGTTGAAAGCGATGATGCCGAGCGGCGCGCGCACGATGCCACCCTGATCGATATTCGGTGCGACAAGCGCAAGATTGCCGAACACCGAAGCAGGAACCTCGGGCGTCTCTTCGACGTTCTTGCGAATCGTGATGATTCCCGTCGGATCAAAGAAGATTCGATCGATTCCGCCGGAACCGTTCACACCCAGGTACTGTCCGGCGGTAATGATGGCCGTGGCGCCGCTCAATGGATAAATCTGCGCCGCCTCGATCACCAGGTTTTTGCCGGCTGTCAGAGCGCCGGTACCGATCCTGATATCGCCGGAACTGTTCAGAACCACGCTGTCGAATCCCGGCGCATCGACGATATGGGGTCCGCTGGTATGGTTAGATTCATTGTCCAGTACCGGATCCTGCGCGGAAATGGCGGGATGTGAGGCGTCGCCGGCATAAATCTGCCCGCTGCCCTGGAGTGCATGAACGCCGAACTGAACCGTCGAGGACACATCGATCAGATCGGCGTCGACCGTGAAGCTGCTGCCGGACGCCGTATTGAGACTCGGACCTCTGATTGTATTGAGGCCCGGAAAGTACGCGCCGGCGCCCGCGATAGTGGTGGATGGATCGTTCGTCCAGCCGTCCAGCTTCACATAAGGCGCCGCAAGATGAACGCTGCCTTGCGGATCGCCGGAGCTTGCCGCGATCATGCCGCCTGACAAAACGATACTGCGGTTCATCGCGAGATCGACGTTGCCGCTGAAGACGAACAGATCCCTGGTCGCGAGGGCAAGCTGATCGAAGCCGCCGGCATGGATCTGGTCGACACTGATGACTGCATCGCCGAACTTCAGCGCCGGATCGCTCTCGCCCGGTGCCAGATTGGCGGACAGACCGGTCGGCCGATCGTCCTGGACGATCGTGATATTGCGCAGCGTCTGCATTTCCGCCGGGATCGAACCCGCTTCATAGATTGCAGCGGCGGGCGCGGTATAGGCGGTAACGTAATTATGGCTCAGCATCCCGAGGCTGAGCAGGCCGCCCGATGCTCCGGCCCCGCCAGCCACAGCGCGCAGCTCGCCGTCGAGATAGATGCCGCTGGCCGAATACAGCGAGATTGCGCCGCCGTCGCTGGCAACCATGGTCGGCTGCGATCCCGACGGCGAACGGACATCGATCATGCCGGCCGCGCCCGACGCGTCGAGAACGGCGCCGGGCCGCACAATAATGAATGCATCGCTGGCCCCGCCGGCGCTGCCGCCGAGCGTGATCGATCCGCCGTTAGGCACCACGCCGTAATGACGGCCGCTTTCGTCAATGCCGACCGTTGCCTGCGCCGAGACATCCAGAGCGCCATCCTCGCCGATCCAGATCGAACGCGTCGGCGTCAGGATGCCGGCGCTGCCTCCATACGAAATTCCACTCCCGGGAGTGGGTACGCCGACGACTGTAATGCCGCCGCCATGCGCGGTGATCGTACCGTCGATGGTGGTCTGCCGGGCGTCATAAATCGTCACGTTCTGACCGGGATCGACGGTGATGGAACCGCTGCGCATCAGGTTGAAGTCGTAGACGCTGCTCAATGTCAGGCTCGCTCCCGTACGTTGCGTGAAACGGTCCGCTACAGGATTATCGATATAGGTTGGCGGCAGCCAGAGGTCTGCCGCGTCGGCAATGCGGCTGCCGGTCGGCGCCGACGAACTCGCCGCGCTGAAACGATAGACCGGAACGGCCGCGGCGATCTTGCCGGTGATCTCCATGCCGGTATTGCTGCCGACGACATAGTTGGTGAAACCTGAATTGAAGATGTCCGTGTTCAACGCAAGCACCGGCTCGATAGCGACCACACCAACGAACTGCGTGCCGATCGGCGCCACCGTCCCGGCCGGTAACGTCACCGGCGCCGACAGTACGTCGCCCGTCTTGTAGGAAGCGATCAATACCGGGGAGGCTCCCGACGTGAACAGCGTGTAGTCGAACGGCATCGTGCCGCCGGCGGGAATCACGACATCCTGGGCGAGCCGTACAGATGTGGCCGCCGGCGTACCTGCCGCAAGAGTGCCGCCCGTCAATGAGGCATCGTCGCCGATCACGATGGTCTGGCCGGCCTTGAGCGTCAGGGTACCGCCGCCATTGAAACCATAGGCAACGATCTTACCGTCGACGGTAAGCGATGCCGAATTGGTCGGACTGATGGAAGCGAGATGGGAATCGTCATTTGCGACGAGGCTGACGTTGCCGCCCTTGCCGCCCTGGACCTTGCCGCTAGCGAGAATGGCCGCACCCGAGGAGACATCGATGGTGCTGCCCGCCGCGAAGGTCACGCCGCCGGTGGTCGCCACATTCAACGTACCGCCGTTCAGAAATGCGAGACCCGATGCATCGCGCTCGGACCCATCGAGCTGGTTCAGCCACAGCCCGCTGAGATCAATCTTCGCATTGTTATCGATCGTAATTTGAGAGTGCCCAAAAGCGTCGTTCAACGCCTGCCAGAACGGCGTTTGAGTCGATATCAGGCGCGTGAGCATTTCGTTGCCCATATTGACCGCACCGCCATGCACCGTGATATCGGCGCCAACATCGATATTCGGTCCCGTCAGTGTCAATTGCCCACCAGTCGCCAGCGTCAGTGCCGCATCGATCGCGATGTTGTCCTTGCTGATCAGCGTCAGCCCACCGAGATTCTGCGCATTGAGCCAATCCGCATCCAGCCAGATCGTGTTCGTCCTTCCTGCCGACAAGGCATCGCCCTCTCCCATGCCCTGTGTGATGTCGCCGATGTCGCCAACCTTTACGTCGCTATCGACCCCGCCTACCAACCCAAGCGCCGTGTACTGCCCCACCACCAGCTTGCCCTCCAGCGCCACCGTGTCGTGACTCAGCTTGTAGCCGTCGATCACACCATTGGCCCGAGCGCCGCTCTGTTGCGGGCCGTTATAGACCGCCGCCACCAGATCGCCTTCCAGCACCCCCGTCGGCGTCGACACAATCAATTGCCCCGCATCGCGTCCCACCGTATAGCCGTTGCGCAGGACCTGCTGCGGTGCGATTAGCGGATTGTAGAACGAGACCGTGGCCGTATCGCCCCAGCGGCCATGCGTGACGTCAAAGCCTTTATAGACCCCGCTGTACATCAGATCGGCCGGCGCCGTACTGGCGTTATAGAGCTGGCCGTTCGGGCCTTTCAGCCAGGTCGTCTTCATGTAGCCGGTGGCCGTATCGATGCTGCCGCCCGAAATATTGATCTGCGAACCCGCCTGCGTGACGACCTCATTGCCCGAGAGCGCCACGGTGCCGCCCACCGCCGCCCATTCGCCAATGCGGTGCCCCTGGTTGCCCAGATAGCCGCTCACTTCCAGCAGGCCGCCCGCGGTATACCAGCGTTCGTTGGGGTCGCCGCCCACCCCGGCCGGCACATACAGCAAACCGCTGGTGTCGACCCAGATATTGCTGTTGGCCAGCGTGCCGCCGTCACGGTCCACCGGCGCATCGCGCAGTTCGTTGCCCTGCACATTGATGAGCAGATTGTTGCTGTCCATGGCCACCTGCACGCCCACCGCGCCGGCCACGTCCAGCCTGGCGCCGTCGGCGACAAAGGCGCGTTTGGCGGCGCTCACCGCAATCTGGCCGCCGGTGGCCAACGTTATCGAGCCGCCTTCGAAATCGACATCGCCGCCGGAGACGATTTCCACGCGCGATTCGTCGCGTCGGTCGGCCAGAGAAGAAAGGTTGTCGAACTGGCCGGTCGCCAGCGCATTGCCGGTCAGGGTGCTCAGAGCATCGTGCTGGCTGTCCAGCGCCGTGGTCTTGCCGTCGTCGTCGATCAGGATGGCCGTGGTGGCCGCGCTGCCCATCGTAACCTGGCCGGTGGCGTCGCTGGCCGAATTCAATAAGTGAATGGTGCCGCGCGCATTGACGGTCGTGGTGGCCACCGCCACGGCGTTCTGCTGTACGTCGTGGCCGGCCAGCGTGACATCGCCTTCGCGCGCCACCAGCAAGCCGCTGTTGATCACCTGGCCCGCTGTGCTGCCGGCGTTCAATTGCGGCGAGATTTCGTTGCCGCGCGTGGTCGAGGTGGCATTGCTGTCGGTGCCGAGGCCCTTGCGGATGATGAAATTGTCGCCTGCGGCCAACGCCACTTGGCCTTTGGGTGTTTCGATATCGCCGGCGTTATTGACGTTCTGCCCCATCAGCAGCACATAGCCGCCGCCTTGCGTGACCGAGGCCGGCGCACTGGTGCTGATCTGCGCGCCGGCTTCGACGACCAGGTTACCGCTTGCGTTGGTGAATGAGGGCGTATAAACGCCGCCGGTCTGGGTGCTGTAGATGCCGCTGTTCTTGAACTGGCTGTCGGTGATCTCGGCGGCGCCTGCCACCAGGTTGCGGACATTGACCTGGCTCGACCCACTGAAGATGATGCCGTTCTTGTTCAGGATCAGCACCGTGCCCGGCGCACGGATCTGCCCCTGGATCTGGCTCGGCGCCAGCGACGGATCGGTAATGCGGTTCAGGATCACCCAGTCGGCCGAAGCCTGGTCGAACTGCACGATGGTATTCCTGCCGACATTGAAAGTGTTCCAGTTGGCGATGGCTTTATCGGCCGTCTGCTGGATGTCGACCAGGGTCTTGCCGTCGGCGGTCATACTTTGCGTTGGCGCGTTGACATTGACCCAGCTCGACGCCAGGCTGCCGGCATCCAGACCGCCCACGCCCAGGCCATTTGGCACCGCGGAAGGATTGCCCATGGCTGCCGCACGCGCTGCTGCCTGGGCCGCCTGCATCGCGGCGATGCCGTGCGCGGCCAATGACAGGTTGGCGATCGATGTCTTCAACTGCGCATTGGCGGCTTGCTGCTGCCCTGCCGGGTTGAAGGCCGACGCCGGGGTGCCGTTGGGCAGGAAGCCGGTGGCCGCCGCCGAGCTTTGCAGCGCGCCCTTGGCGGCGTACCAGCCCGGGCTGAACGGCTGAGCGGCATAAGCGCCGCCGCTGCTTATTGCGCCGCCGGCCGCCAACGTCAATGCGATGGCGCGCGCGATCGGCGCCAGTTCGAACATTCTGATTACCTTGTTATCCTGGATTGCCTTGCCCTGAATGCACGTACGCATATGACCCCGATTTTTCATCAATCACGCCAACGATGCGTCGGCGCTCCTGCGATCTAGACCGTTGGGCAAGAAGAAATCGGCAAACTTTTTTATGACGATTTCGTGACAGACTTCGGAAACTTCAGCTCAAGAGGACGACGCCGCCCGGAAGCGACCTGGCTTGCAGCGCGAGCGAACGCTGCATCTGCGCGACGGCCTTGTCCAGCGCGTCGATACGGAACCTGGCGGTCACCGCTTTGATCGCCATTTGACGATTCAGCAATACCACCCGGCCAGGACGGTAGCGGTTGATTTCATCGATCACCTTTTCCAGCGGCGTATCGTTAAAGCGCAGGAACCCTTCGCGCCATGCCGATTCCTGCTCCGGATCGATAGAAACAATTGGCTGCAGGGCGCGATCGTCGTAATGCATCTGCTGCCGCGCATTCAGCGTTGCCGTGCCGGCCGCGTGCGCAATCCGCACTTGTCCCTGCAGGCAGGTCACACAGACGGTTCCGGCCACCCGCCGCACTTCAAATCGGGCCGCAGTGGCCAGCATGTGCGCCGCGCCCGCCGCCACCGCAAAGGGCCGGCGCGCATCGGGCATGTCGACCGCGGCCTCGCCTGAAATCAGGTCGATGCCGGGGGTGCCGTCCTGTGCCGTCATGAGGGCCACGCTGGTGCGCGTATTCAGTTCGACGGAAACGTTTTCCGCCAGCGCCACCTGCCGCTGCTCGCCGACGGCAGTGCGGTAATCTGCTCGCAATTCCCCGGCCGATGGCCACAAGTCCAGCGGCGGATACACCACGGCGGCGGCGACCGCGGCCGTCGTCAGTCCTGCCGCTGCGCCAAGAAAGGCGCGCCGGCGTCCGTTCGGCATGCCGGAAGCGGCTCTCGCGGCAAGCGGTTCACGCGTCGCGGCCAGCGCCGCAGCCGCGCCGAGCGTGCTCCATTTGCGGCGCGCGGCCGACAGCATTGCCGCATTGTCCGGATCGGACTTGCACCAGCGCCGCAATCGTTCGCCGTCGGCGTGCGTCATTTGGCCGGACTCGATGCGGCGCACCCAGTCGTAAGCCTGCAGCTCCGCCGCATTCAGCACTCTTTTCCGTTCTAGCAATGGTCGATTCATTATGTATATCGTTGGATATTGCCGGCGACGTCGCATCCATCTGCACCATCCTCTACGCCGTTATGGACTAGACGATCGGGCGGCGCATGATCGGCAAAGTTTTTTTGATTTTCTTCTAACCGTCTTTCGGCATATGCGCCATGCAGTATTCGTGCGCGCGCTTGAGCTCAAGACCGACCAACCGTGCCGACACGCCGAAACGGTCCGCGGTTTCCTGGTTGGACAAGCCATCCACCCGCACCGCCAGGAAAATCGCCCGGCGCCGTTTTGGCATATTGTCGATAATTTTGGCCAGCGCCTCGATCTCGCTACGCGCTGCCGCGACCTCGGCCGGGCCGGGCGCCGGATCGACGATATCGCCCATCAGGGTATCGAGTTCGTCCCCGCTCATGTAGCGGCGGTCGCGCTGCAGGCGGTCCAGGGCCAGATTGGTGGCCACCCGCATCAGATAGGCCAGCGGGCTTTTCACCTCGCCGCCGGCATTCTGCTCATCGCGGCGCTCCAGATGCACCCAGGTATCGTGCAGGGCATCACTGGCCAGTTCGGCGGAACCGAGGCGCCAGGTCAGGCGGCGTTTGATGTCCTCATAGCGTTGCGCCAGCAGATCGCGCAATACGGAAAGACCGGGGCCGGGTGTATTCATGGCCGTATCAATGCGGCAAGGGACAAGCGGGCGCGTCGGCGGCCGAACGCGGCTGCACCAGCAGCACGAACGGCTTGCCCGGATTGGCGGGCGCCTGTCCCACGTCGATGCGCCGCAGCGACTCGACGATGGCAGCGTCGCGGCGCGCATTGCCGGTGGTGTCGAGCAGACGCACCTGACCGATGCGGCCCGCGGCATCCACGCGCACGCTCAGCGCCAGTCGATATTGTCCCGGCGCGAAATCGGGGCGGCTGCACAACAACTGTATGACTTTCGATTGCAGCAAGCCGTCATAAGTGCGCTGCGATTGGAGCGGCGAAGGCGCGGCGATTTGCGCATCTATCCCGTCCGCATCGGCGGGCGCCGGTACCAGCACGAAGGCCTGCTCGGCCGCCGCCTGCACCGTCAGGCCGGTGCCCTGCAGCAGCATTCGCAAAGCCTGTTCAGGGGTGAAGGTGCCGTGCACGGGGCTCGAGATACGCCCGACGGTCAGTTCCGTTGGAAAAAATACGGACAGGCTGGTGTGCATATCGTATTGTTCCAGCGCCTGTCCGAGCGGCTGCGCGGGCAAATCGAACGCGATCGCGGCGGCGCCGGCAGGCTCGGCGGGCCTCTGCGCATAGGCAATCTGGCAGACCAGGCTCAGCGTGCTGATTGTGCTGATCGTCAGTGCGGCGATGCATCCGGCCAACGGACGCACGCCTGCAGATGCCGCCATACCGAAACTAGCCATACGCGATTGGATACCGTCTTTGCGGAAAGAAAATCGGGCCGGTTGATACGGCCCGAGGAGAATATTGTTCTTATTGTATGAACGCAATATGACAGCGCGATGACTTGGACTTCAACCCCCGCCCTCGGGCGCAGGCGGCTTCGGCACTTCGATCGGAATGAACAGCCGCGCCGAGCCGCGCTGTATCAACAGCGCCACCGCGCCATCGGAAAGACGCACCTCCGCGCTCAGCGCCTCGATACTGCTGACCGGCTGGCCGTTGATCGCCAGGATCAGGTCGCCGGCCTTGACGCCGGCGCGCGAGGCGGCGTCGTTGACGCGTTCAACCAGCAGTCCGGCGTCGATACGCAGCACTTGCCGTTCTTGCGGCAGCAAGGGCCGCAACACGATGCCCAGCGGCGCGGCGGGACCGGCCCGCGCCGGCGCGGCTGCCGGCGGCGTTTCGAAACTGTCCACCGTGATCGGCAGCAGCAGCGGTTCGCGGTCGCGCCATACCGTCAGCGAGGCCTTGTCTTCCGGCGTCAGGTCGGCCAGATAAAACAAGGCATCGGCCGACTGCACCACTTCGCGCGATCCGACCTTCATGATCACGTCGCCGGGCTTGACGCCGGCGCGGTCGGCCGCGCCGCCTGGCGCTATATAGCTGACCAGGGCGCCGGCCGGCCGCGGCAGGCCGAAGGAATCCGCCAGCGCCTGGTTGACTTCCTGCACCGCCACGCCGATGCGTCCGCGCCGGACCACGCCCTTGGCCTGCAATTGGGCCTTGATGCGCATCGCGACATCGATCGGAATCGCAAACGACAGTCCCTGGTAGGCGCCGCTGCTGCTGTAAATACGCGAATTGATGCCGATCACCTCGCCCTTCAGGTTGAACAGCGGACCGCCCGAATTGCCCGGATTGACCGGCACGTCCGTCTGCAGGAACGGCATGTATTCGGCGCCCGGCAAGACCCGGCCCTTGGCGCTGACGATGCCGGCCGTGACCGAGTTGCTGAAGCCGAACGGCGAGCCGATGGCCAGCGCCCATTCGCCGACCTGGGTCTTGGCGGGATCGCCGATCTTGACGATCGGCAGGCGGTCGGCGTCGATTTTCAGCAGCGCCACATCGGCCACCGGATCCAGCCCGACCAGCCGGGCGATGAATTCGCGCCGATCGGTCAGCTTCACGCTGATCTGCGTGCCGCGCTCGACCACATGGGCATTGGTGAGAATGTAGCCGTCGTTGCTGACGATGAAGCCGGAACCCAGGCTATGTTCGTCGATGTTGTCGTGCGGGACAATCGGCGCGGCGCCCGGCGCCCGCGGTTGTTGTTTCTGCTGCCGGCGTGGATCGACGGCGCGCTGCGCCGCCGGCCGCACCACGCCGATATTGACCACTGCCGGACCGTAGGCCCTGACCAGCGCCGAAAAATCCGGGGCCGCCGATCCGCTGGCGCCGTGCGCCGCGCTGGAAACCAATACCGAGGCCAAGGCCAAGGCCAGCAGCATGAACGCCGGCATCAGCCAACGCCTGGACAGCCGGAAGATGCTCATTGGATGAGCCCGATTACCCGCATGCGCATGCATGAGCATCAAGGCTGGTCGACAAAACTCAGCGTCAGCTGCAATATCATCGGCTGCCGCATATCCGGCGGCGGCGGTTCCGACAAGGGCTGCTCGGTCAGCAAGGTACGCAGGTCGGCATCGGCCTGCGCATTGCCGAGCGTAGGGAATTCGACGCGGCCGACATGGCCGTCGCCGGCAATCCAGACGCGTGTGACCAGCGACGGCGACAAGGGCTGGCCGTCCTGCAGCATGCGCTGCTGCATCCAGGCATGCAGGCGCTGCACGGTATCGTTTTCCGGGTCGCTGAGCCAGCCTTCGAACTGATTGCTCGCCAGTTGCGCATAGCTGATCCAGTTCTGCGGCGGCTGCGCGGTTTGCGCCGATACGGGCGACGACGAAACCGCCAGGCCCAGGCCCACCGATCCCAGCAGGCGCAGCAGGCCGCGCCAGCTGCGGCGCAAGGCGCCGGCGGAGAATGTATTGTTCCGAACTGAATCCAGCATGGCTTTCCTGTACATCAATAAGTATTCATAAAATGACTAACCGCAAATGACGCCGACCGACAAGGTCATCGCACGCGCGGCCGGCGACTGCATCGGCCCCAACTGGGCAGCGTCGCTTTCAAAAAATTCCACATTCTCGGCCTGCAAAAACCGTTTGATCTGCGCCGCCGTCACCGCCACCACCTGGGTCGAACCGCCGCTGCCGCTGCCGGTTCCCACGCTCAGCATCCTGCTGCCCGAGGAACCCGGGCCAGCGGCCACCCGCTCGACCACCACGCCCAGCAGCAAACCGCCGTTGCCGAGTACGCCGCTGCCGCTGGCGCCGGGCTTGACGCCCGACAGCAACTGCAGGCCGTCGCTGCCCGGCACCGTCATCGCATTGCTGAGCAGGCGCGCACGATCCGGCATGCGCAGCAATACGCTATACGCCTCCGCGAACACCCCCATGCTGGCCGTACTGGCCGGCGCGGTCCGTGCCAGCGTCACGCTCAAATAAGGCTTGAGCGGCGTATGCAATACCGCCAGATCGGGGTCCAGACTGGTCGCCGCCAACGTCGCCGGCGCCACACGCCCGTCCTTGACCACATACAGCGAACGGCAGTCCTTGACCACGTGGCGCGCCGTCAGTACATCGCCGGCCGCGTTCAAAAAAACGCCGCTGCCCTGCACTTCCTGGCTGCTGTCCATCCGCGCCGGGGCCGACATCGAAACCGGCGCGGATACGGCCGCCGCGACCAGCGCCGCAAGGCGCCAGCCGATCGGCAAACATTTTTTCATGGCAGCGATTTCCCCTCGTTAGCCTTGTAATCAGCCCGATATCATAGCGACAATCGGAGCGTCATCGTTGGGGTTAACGCGGTAGATCAGGAAAACACGCGCCGCAAATGCAAAAGAGCAACAACACCCTCACACATGCAAGACGGATGAGACGCGCCGGAAATGCCGTTTGTCACAAAACGTTCATAAAAAACGCTTCGCGGGCGGCATCCGGCGCTTCATTGTTATTTCGGCAATCGCTTCTGCTCGGCCTCCGTCAGGCGCGCCATCTGTCCGGCGTCCAGCTTGCCCTGGCCCAATACCTGGAACGGGCTGGCGGGATCGTAGCCGGCCTTGCGTTGCGTGCCGTCCTGCGATGCCGACCCTTGCTGGTTAGCGCCTGGCTGTGGCGCCGGCTGGGCGCCGCCGGCCGGCTCATCGCCGAAGCCCAGCACGCGCACCGTGAAGATCGACGGCAGTGCCTGGCGCGCCGCATTCCGTTCGCGGCCCACCACATCCTGCGCCGCCAGCGCCGCCTGCGATGCCGCGGCGCCCGCATTGGCCAGCGCGCCGACGTTGACCGACGCCAGCAGCGGCAAGCCGGTGGACTTGCCCTTGACTTCGATATTGGCGGCATTGGCCACCTGCAGCGCGGCCAGGTTGACGTTGCCCGAGACCCGGATGCCGGCCTCGCCCGCATCGATGGTGCCCAATGGCGCAATCAGATCCACGTCGCCGGCCGGCACTTCCGGAATCGGCGCCAAGGTCGCAATACCCGCGCCCGTGCTCGGCACTTGCGGCGCCAGCGCCACATTGCCGATATCGTCGTAAGTGCGCTTCGGCGGCGTGAAGATCACCGTGGTCTTGGAACCGCGGCCGGCATTGATGTCGCCGGTAGCAGACCAGGCCAGGATGTCGCCGCCGAAGGTGGTCATGATGCGCGACAGGCCGAGCAACAGGCTGCCCTGCGCATAAAGCTGGATGTCGCCGGCGCCTTGCGTGATCAGGCCGGCATCGGCGCCCGGCGCGAGGCCATCGGTGCCGACGGTGACTTGTCCGCCCGGCGCCAGGAACTGGATGTCGCCGCCGAAATCGGTATGCACCGAAGCGCTGAGTATCTTTCCGAACTGATCTCCTGCGCTGAACATCGAGATGTCGCCGGCATAGTCATTGGCAGGGAACAGCGCTGCGATCACATCGCGGCCGCGCAGATAGGAGCCGAAGCGCGAACTGGACGGATCGTTGAACTCACGGCCCCCGGCCGTAAGTTCTGCGTAGTACACCGAACGCAGGAAAATGCGCTGCTGCGCGGCCGGCAATGCATCGAAATACGCCAGCGCATCCTGCGCGGTTCCCTTGTAGCCGAAGCGCTGCTGAAGCCATGTAGTGAGTTCTGCATCGTAGGTCTTCGCCACCTTGCCCGCCTGGTCGGCCAATGGCCCCGCGCCGGCCAGGTTGGCCGGATCGAGATAACGCTCTGCAAAACCCGTCCAGTCCACCTGCCCGATGCCAGGTGTCCCCTTGCCGACGCCGGCCTGCAGCACGACGTCGGCGCCCGGCCGCGAATCGCCGGAAACCTTCGCGCCAATGCTTTCGATGCTGGCGCTGGCCCCCTGATAAATGGCTTTGCCCGCGGTGATTTCCAGCGTGCCCGGCCCCGCAATTTGCAGGCCGGGGACCAATACGCCGCCAGCCGGTGTATTCGCTCCGGCATAGATGATGCTGCCGCCCGCCGCTATGGTAGAGACATCGGCCGGATCCTCATGGAGGATCATTGCGCCGAGGTCGACGATATCGCCGCCGGCCATGATGTCCACCGGCTTCGCGGCCCGGTAGTAGTTGGTGTTAACGTAAGCGTTGTTGATGGACACGCTGTCGACATAGAGCTGGCCGTAACGCAAGCCTGTGATGTCGCCATTGACCGCATAAATGCGCGACCTGGCGCCATCGCTGGCGGCGCTCGCATCGCTGATGGTGTTTGCGCCAAACGGAAACAGCCAGCCGTAAGCGTTATGAAGAATTTGGTCGGGCATGGCGTCCGCCGGCGCCCAGGTGTTCGAATCCGATATCGTGTAATTCAATCCGTCGGAAGTCTTCTGCTTCACCCAGGCCGGATTGAACGGCGTTGCCACGCTGGCGATCGAGGTCGACAGCGGCCCGACGGCATTTGTCCCTGGACCTGGCTCGATGATCGAGCCGCGCGCCAGCAGTTCCAGTTCGCCGTCCGGCGACGGCATCTGTAGCGACAGGCCGTTATAGGCAGGCGCCAGGAAAATGCTGCCGCTGGCCGCGGATGCCCGTATGACCGAGGGCAGATTCACCGCCGTGCCCTGATTGGCCGTTAGCGGCGAAGCGTCGCCGCCGGCAGCGGCCAGATCAATGACGGTGCGGCCGGTCCACAAAGTAAACCAGGGCATGACCTGGTTGCCGGTCGTGTCGACGTAAGCGGATTGGCCGACGGCGACGCGGCCTGGGTCGCTGATGACCCCCATCGCCAGATCGCCGCGCGCCCGCACCGAGACCGCGCCATCGCCGGGGACGAAGGCGCCGCCCGGCCCCGCGGTCACGTCGTAGTTCGTCACCGGATCGAGCGAACGCGGGTCGAAGTTATTGGTGCCGAAACTGGTTTTGACGAGACTGCCGAAATCTCCCGTCACCACCTGTGTATCGCCGCGCAGATTGACGAACTGGTTGCCGCCGGTGCCGACATTGCCGCCGGCCGTGACCGTCAGGGTGCCGCCGCCGGTCTGCTTGAGCGTGCCGTCAGCCATCACCCGTCCGCTGCCGCCGACCGCCGCCACGATGCCGTGGCCGGCATCGCCGATGTCGCCGCCGGCGCGCAGCGTGACATTGCCGCCGCCGAGCGTGCCTACGCCGGAGAAGGTCTGGAGGCTGATCAACGGCGCCAATGGACCGTTCGCGGTGGCGGCGTAGCTGCCGAAATTGATGCCCCAGGCAGTTGCCTGGCCGTCGCCCCCCTGGCGCCACAGCCAGTTGCCGACCGTATAGGAATCACTCGGATTAAGGCCGTCCAGCCTGAGAGTACCGCCGATATCGCCCTGCGCCATCAGCAGAAAATCGCCGCCGTTCTCGGTGTAGTACATGCGCTGGGCGTTCAGCGTCGCTGCATAGTCGGAGGAAGATTGTTCGTTTGCCGTTCCGAGCACGGTGCCGTCCGCCATCGTGCCGCGCGGAAGGTCATAAGGCGCGTTGGCCGCCGTACCGGTCTCGGCCACCGCGGTGCCTGCGGTGTAGACGCCATAAGGAGAATCCTGCCGATAGCTGCCGCCGGCCAGGATGTCGAGATTACCGGTGCCTGTGCGCACCACGCTGACACCGTCTCTCTGCGACGCCCCGTCGCCGGCCAGGCTGACGGTGAAGGGATCGCTCAATACCACATTGCCGGCGCCGGCGGCAAGGCTGGCCGCAGTCCGCAATGCGCGCCCGTCCGCGCCGGTGAGATCGGCGCCGCCGGCCAGCCGCATCGACCACGATTGTGCGCCCGGCGCCTGCATCGCCGAGGTCGCCCAGACCTTGCGGTCGCCCGGCCCGGTCAGCGTGACATCAAAGCCCTGTAATGAAAGATTGGCCGGCAATACTGTGCCTATCGGAAGCGACACCGGCAATGGAATCGGGCTGCCGGCCAGCACGCTGATGTCGGTATTGGCCGGCCATTGCGTGAGCGTCGTAGAGATGCCGCCAAAGCCCCCGAAATCGTGCATCCCCGCGCCAAGTACGCTGCCGGCGGGAATCAACGTGCCTACAGGGACGATATCCGTCGCCTGATACAGCACATGTCCGTCGGCGGCGCGAATCTCTCCACCGATCGGCGTCCTTGCGAAATCGTTCACCGTGAAATCCTGCGACAGTGGGATATCGATTGGAAGCGGATGGTTCACCGTAGGCTCCCAGACGAAAAAGAAGCCCGTCCCGAGCGGCAACGCAACGGGTAAGGTAATGGGAGGGCTCGCATCGTCAAAGACGTTGACCCACCAGCCTGCGCCCAGAGTCACGCCGGCGGTCGTGACCGTATACGGAGCGCTCAGCTCGCCCTGCAGTAACACGACCAGCGCATCCGGCGACACCGGCGGCGGCGCGAAGCCGTCATTGATGCTGCCATTGACCGTGAGCGTGCCGCCGGCGCGGAAGTCGATGACGCCGACTTCGCCTATGCCGGTGTGATTGACGGTGTCCGCGCCCGGCCCGTAGCGATAGTTCGAGAAATCGAGATCGCCCTTGACGGTGAGATCGCCGTCCGGCGTCGCACTGGCAATAGTGACGCCGGGACGCAAATGGAAGGCGCTGCCGTACGCCTTCAGTCCGGCAAGCCGGCTCTGCAGATCGGCATTGGCCAGCGCGCTGTCGATAAAGACGGTACTGTCCTGATGGATCAGGTCGACCCAGGCCTGGTCGATGATCTGGCCATTGGCGTCGTTGGGATCGGCCGGTGCGTTGGTGTAGGTCGCAAAGCCGTTGACGGCGATGCTGTCGGCGCCGCGAATATCGAGCGGGCCTGCCGCGGAAATCGCGACGTCGTTGCCCGTGGCATTGGCCGGCGCACCCGCGCCGGTGGCGCTGCTGCCCGTCCCGGTCCCGAGCCGAGGCGCATTGATTTCAAGTTCGCCGCGCGCAATGCCGTCCGCCGAACGCATGTCCATGGTAGCGCCCGAAACGAGCGCCACCTGGCCCTGCGCCGTCGTCAGATCGATATGCGCGGTGTTGCTGGCTTCAACCGGCGCGCCATAGCTGTCGGTCTGCAACTGATTGCCGTGGGTGTCGAGCACTGCTGCAGCGCCGAGTGTCAGGTCACCCTTCGAAGCGAGACGAATATTGCCCGGCGCATCGCCCGACGCATCGATCCTGCCGTTGACCGTGAGGCTGCCGTCGTCGACCGAGATCGATACCGTATGCGCCCTTACGCCGTCGTCCACAGTGAGATCGCCATGCCGCAGCACGAAGGCGCGGCTGCCGAAGAAGCCTGTATCGTTCAGCATCGCATTGAGCGCTGCGAAATCGCCGATATCTTGTCCGCGCAGGCCGATGCTGCCGCTCTGGCTTTCCGACATCGACCCGCCGCGCAGCGTGCCGTCCAACGCGATATGGCCGTGCGCGGCATCGTCGGCGACGGCGCTGATCGAACCGGCCTGGTTATAAGTCGCCGATACATCGATCAACGAGCCGGCATCCTGCGTGATATCGCCGTGCGCGCTCGTGAGCACGAGATCGCCGCCCCAGCCATATTTGTTGACGTCGTAGAACGGGATGGTGCGGCCGGCCAGATCGATCACGGCGTTGCTGCCGATGGTCACGTCATTGACGCCGTCGAGGGTCAGCTTGCCACTTGGCAACGCGAACGCCGTATCGACGAACACGCTGTCACCGCTGAAGGAGATCGTGCCGCCCTGATCGGCAACCACGGAGGTGTCGCCTGCGGGCCCGCCGGCCGGCGCGACGACGCGGACCGCGCCGCCGGCCTTGTATCCCAGCGTGGCGCCGGCGTCGGCGGTCACCAGCGGCGTGGTCAGCGTCAGATTGCCGCCGACCAGATTGCCGGCGCCGTCCTTGCTTTGCCCGATGAACAGCGTGCCGTCGCTATTTCCGGTGATCCTGTTGCCGGCAGTCAGATTGACATTGGCGAAGCCGACCGCAATGCGATCGAGCGTGGCGCCGTCGGTGGCCACGGTATTGCTGTCATAGCCGAACGAAATGTCCTGCGCCTGGATCACAAGACTGCCGCTGCCGGTGCCGGCGCCGCCGGCAATAATGGCCGCAGGCGCCTTGCTTCCGTAGGGGGTGATGTTGGTGCCGGAAACGCCATTGCCGGTGCGAATGCCGTTCCACACCAGATGATCGGCGGCGATTGTGGCAACGTCCGATGCGGTACCGAGACCGTAGATCGCCGGCGTATTCAGCACGAACTCGACATCGCCGCCCGACTGGCTGCGCGCATCGAGCGACACCGTGCCGAAGAAATTGATCGAGCCGCCCGCCGTCAGCGTCAACTTCTCCAGCGCGGGCACGCCCGAGGTCGACGAAGGATGCAGCAGGTGATCGAGCGCCGCCTGGCTGAGCGTCCATCCGGACGCCAGCACGCCGTTTGTCTGCGCCGCTGCCAGCGCCGCGGCGTCGCCCGCATTGATCTTGTCCTGCGTCACCGTCAGATAGCGCGCGCCGAAATTGACGTCGCCCATGTTGAGCGATCCGGGAGCCCCGATCACGATGCTGCCCTCGGTAAGCAGCGAAGCGCCGTCGGCGATATTCATTGCGCCGGTGCCGATCATCGGCGCGAAATTCAGCACGCCATTGGAGACCGCGAGAATCGCGGGACCGTCGGTGGCGATCTTTTCGTTGTCGTTGTTGCCGAAGAGATAGCCGGAACTGGAATCGATTCCGGTGTTGCCGAGTCCGCGCGTATCGATGACCGCGCCGCCCGCGACGTTGATATCGTGGGCGATGAGGAACACCTGACCGGCGTGCAGCTCCGCGCCGTCTAGCACATTGACCTCGACGCCGCCCTTGAGCGAGACGCGCGGGCCTGTGCCGTAGAAATCGCCGTTCAAGATATACATATAAGCGCCGCCGATAAACAGGGACGCGGCATTGAACGCATTAAGGTCTATAGCGGAGATCGAAGTGTGCCCCGAGACCGGCGCCGCTCCCGGCGCCGTGATGTCGATGATGCCGCCGGCGGCCGACGAGGCGATCACCAGGCTGCCGGCAATGCCGTCGGTACCTGCGGCAGGGTCGAACAGCGCGGTTCCGGCAAAAGACAAAGGCGATGTGCCGGTCGATGCGCCAAGAGTGAATTCCAGGATCTTGCCGTCGTCCGGCAGGCGCGGCCGGAAAGTCCCGAAGGTCGCGGCCTGCTTGCGTTCGAAGTCGGCATAGCTCATTTCGTTGTACTGCGAGGTGCTGCGCACTTCCTTGCCGGAACTCAGGATCAGTTGCGTGGGCAAGACGTCGCGGATGTCTGTATTGGCCACGCCGAACGTGCCCGCAGCCAGATAGGATCCGCCCGGCAAGGCGATCGGCGCAGTCGCCGATGTGCCGGATGCGCCGATTTCGACGCGGAACGCGCCGGGCAGCAGGGCATAGCTCGACGGCAGCAAGGTATAGGTGCCGGCCGGCAGGCCCGGCACGCCCTCAGGAATCGTCACCTGCCGGCCGATGGCTGGGTCGCCCGCGCCGTTGGTGGCGATCAATGGCGCATAGTCCGAGGCATAGCCCGGCATGATTGCATAGACCTGATTGCCGGCCTGGCTGTAGGTGTTGGCCGGATTGGAAGCGATGAGCGGATTTCTCAGGATATCGACCGAGCCGCCGCGGCCGCTGACGAAGCCGGCGCCGGTGAGTGTGCCGCCCCCGGACAGATCGAGCACCGCGCCGGTTTCTCCGACCACCGACGCGCTGGTCACCGCAATGCCCGTCGTGGGCAGCGTTCCAGTGGAATTCAGGGCTGCGCCCAGATCCGTCGTCGTACCGTCTGCGCCCTGATAGGTCAGGCCATCCGCAGTGCCGCCGAACGGCATGATCAATCCGTTGGCGCTGACCGACGTCAGGCTGCCGGTGCGGAAGATCACCTCCGACGCATCAAAACTGATGACGCCGAGCGGCGCCCGGACGACGCCGTCCTGGTCGATCGTGCCCGCATGCATCGAGACCGAACCGAATACCGATGCCGGCTGGGGCGGCAGATCGTCGCCGCCGTGCAGGAAAGTGATCGTCTTGGGATTCGCCGGGTCCAGCTTCTCGAACCCGTTGAACGCGGCCATACCGGCCCAAAGATCGAACAGGACATCGCTCAGCGGATAGACTTGCGCGGCGGTCAGCGTCAGATCGCCGCTGGTCTTGATCCAGCCGGCGGGAATCGACGCGTTATCGGTCGTGAGACGGCCATTGCCCAAACGGATATCGCCACTGCTCTTGAAATCGACTTGCGCGAAACCGGCGGCGTCGACCGCGTTGAGGCCATCCAGGCCATTTCTCGGGTCCAATCCGGAGTACCAGCGCAGATAACCGCTGCCTTCGTCGCCGGAAGCGCCGAAGCGAATACCGCCGTACATGTCGAGCAGATCGGCGGCGATGGAGAAGGTGCTGGCGTTGATCTTCGTGCTCGGGAGGACGCTGGTGATGCCAGGATTATAGGTTCCGTCGCCCGCCTTGTCCTCGGTGAAGCCGTCGATCCTCACATAAGGCGCGGCAAGCGAAACCGCAATGTTGGGTGTGGCATCGGAGACGGTGAAGATGCCGCCGGCCATGGCCAGGCTGCGCCCCATCGACAGATTGACGTCGCCCTTGAACACAAACAGGTCGCTGGTCTTCAGGGCCAGGGAATCGAAGCCGCCTTGCGCGATCTGCTCGACGCTGATCGCGGCGCTGCCGATCAGCAGGCCCGCATCGGCCTGATCAGGTTGTGCGCCGCTACCCAGGCCGCTCGCCTCGCGCTGCTGGGTAATGGTGATGTTGCGCAGCTCGCGGAGTTCATTCGGCACATCGCCGAATTCGCCCGCCCCTAGCGCTGACGGCGAATAACGCCGGCTGACCAGATTCATGCTCAGCCTGCCGCCGGAGGCGCCGGTACCGCCGGCCGCGGCCAGCAGCGTGCCGTCGATATAAATGCCGTTGTTGGAGTTCAGGGCGATGCTGCCGCCGTCGCTGGCGACCAGCGTCGGCGTTGCGGTGTTGCCATTGACGATGTCGATCATGCCGGCGGCGCCCGACGCATCGAGCACGGCGCCCGGCCGCACGATCACGAACGCATCGCTGGCCGCGCCATTGGCGCCGCCCAGTGCGATCGAGCCGCCATCGGTCACCATGCCATAGGTGCGGCCGCGCACATCCGTGGCGCTCATGCCGAGCCCCGCCACATTCAGCACCGCATCATCGCCGATCCAGATCGAGCGCGTCAGGGAGAAAGCGCCGTTGCCGTTGAGTATCCGCAGTTGTCCCGGCTGTTCCTCGGCGGCGGCGATCAGGATGCTGCCGCCGGATGCGGTGATATCGCCCTCGACCGTGGATTGTCCATTGATATAGAGATTGACCGCATGGCCCGGATCGACCGCGATTGCGGCGTTCTGGGGCAGCAGGAAATCGCCGCGCGTGCTCACCAGCGTCACATCGGCGCCGACGCGCTGGGTCATCTTGCCGTGAACGGCATCCTCGATGAACACCGGCGGCGTCCACAGTTCGGCGGCATCCGCAATATTGCTGCCGCCGCGCGCGAACAGCGTGGCGTCGTTCTGGCGATAGACCGGCACCGTCGGCGCCAGCATCGTGCCGTCGGCGATCTGCATGCCGTTGGAACCGGTGATGTCGTAGGCGGTGAAGCCGGACTGGAACAGGCCGGCATCCAGGTTGAGGATAGGACCGGTTACCGTGCCGGACGCAGCGCCGCCGATGACGACGGTTTGCGGCGCACTGAGTGTCAGCGTGCCGCCGCCGTTGAAGCCGTAGGCGCGCACCGCGCCGTCGAATATCAACGGCGCGGTACGGTCGGCCGCAGACCATACGGGAGCCGCGAAATGGGCGTAATTATTCGTGATCAGGCTCACATTGCCGCCCTTGCCGCCTTGCAGTTTGCCCTCGCTCGACACCGCACCGCCCGAGGAAACATCGACCAGGCTGCCGGCGGCCAGCGCAATGCCGCCGGTGGTCGAGACAGTCAGGCTGCCGCCGTTGAGGTACGGCAGGCCGGCCAGACTATCGGGATCGGTCAAGGCATTGGTCCAGACGCCGGTCAGATCCAGCACACTGTTGGCGCCGATCGTCACTTGCGCCAAGGCGCCCGGCAGTGCCGGCAGCTGCGACCATTGCTCGAGCTGTACGCCCAGCTTCGGTATATGGATCAGATTGCCCAGTACGATGCTGCCGCCATGCGCGGTGATATTGGCATCGATATCGATCTGCGGCGCGCTGACCGTCAGTGCGCCGCCGTCGGCCAGCGCCAACGGCGCGTCTATCCTTACCGATTTGCTGCTGCCCAGATCGATTCCGCTCAAACCCTGCGCGCTCAATCGGTCGGCATCGACCCACGTGGTGGTGATGCGATCGGCCGACAAGGCATCGCCCTCACCCATGCCGTTGGTGATGTCGGCGATATTGCCGACGACAAGATCGGTCTCGTTCGCGCCGCTCAATCCCCCCAAAGCCGCAGCGTACCGACCAAACGACAGGGTCCCGCCCTTGGCGACCGCCGTCTGCGCTTGCAGATAGCCATCGCCGACAGCATCCCGCCCCCGGATCTGCTGATCGCCCGTAAAGACCTGCGCGACGATGTCGCCTTCAATGACGGACGTTGGCGCATTGACGATCAGATGGCCTGCATCGCGGCCGACCGTGTAGCCGTTTTCCAAACGTTTCTGCGGCGCGATCAATGGGTTGTAGAAAAATTCCGAAGCATCCTTGCCCCAGCGGCCGTGGCTGATTTCGAAACCTTTATAGACGCCGCTGAAGGTCATGTCTGCCGGCGCATTGCTGGCGCTGTACAGATTGCCGTCGCTGCCCACCAGCCAGGTCTGCGCCACATAGCCGGTCGCCACATTCAAGGTGCCGCCAGACAGATTGATCTGCGAACCGGTTTGCGTGACGACCTCGCTGCCTCCCAGTTGCACCGTGCCGCCCTGCGCCGCCCATTCGCCGATGGTATGGCCTTGATTGTTCAGGTAACCACTGACTTCCAATAAACCGTTTGCCGTATACCAGCGATCGGTCGCGTAGCCGCCGGTACCGGCCGGCACCAGAATCAGATCCCTGCGATCGACCGTGATGTTGCTGTTGAACAGGTTGCCGCTGTCGCGGTTGTCGGGCGAGTCGCGCAGTTCATTGCCCTGCACGTTGACTACGACGTTGTTCGAGGCCATCGCCAGGCTCACGCCGACCTGGCCGGCTACATCAAGAATGGAACCATCCGCCAAGAAACTGCGCTGAGCCGCACTGACCGAAATCTGGCCACCGGTGGCCAGGCTCAGCGAACCGCCTTCGAAGCGCACATCCCCGCCGCTGACGATTTCAATGCGGCTTTGATCCTGCCGGTCGCTCTGCTTGGAAAGGTTGTCGAACTGACCCACGGCCGCACTCGGCCGCACCAGGTCCTCCGTCGCCGAGGCGGCAATCAAGGCGGCGCGCTGGCTGTCCAGCGCGGTCGCGCCATTGTCTTCAAGCGCAATCGTCGTGACCGCATTGGCGCCCAGGCTCACCAGGCCTGTGGCATCGCTGGCCGAGTTCAACAAGTGAATCGTGCCGCGCGTATTGACGGAGGTCGTGGCCACCGCCACGCCGTTCTGTTCGACATCGTGTCCGGCCATCGTGATATCGCCTTCGCGCGACAGCAGCAGGCCGGTGTTGATAACCTGGCCGGCCGTGCTGCCCACATTGAATTGCGGCGAGATCTCGTTGCCGCGCGTGGTCGACGATTGATTGGCGTCCGTTCCCACGCCTTTGCGAATCACGACATTGTCGCCGGCGGCCAGTTCGACCTGACCCTTGGGTGTTTCGATATCACCGGCGTTATTGACGTTCTGCCCCATCAGCAGCACATAGCCGCCGCCTTGCGTGACCGAGGTCGGCGTACTGGTAGTGATCTGGGCGCCGGCTTCGACGATCAGATTGCCGCTTGCGCTGGTAAACGACGGCGCATAGACACCACCGGTCTGGGTGCTGTAGATACCGTTGTTCTTGAACTGGCTGTCGGCGATCTCGGCTGCGCCTGCCACGAGGTTGCGGACATTGACCTGGCTGCTGCCCGAGAAGATGATGCCGTTCTTGTTCAGGATCAGCACCGTGCCCGGTGCGCGAATCTGCCCCTGGATCTGGCTCGGCGCAAGCGACGGATCGGTGATGCGGTTCAGGATGACCCAATCAGCCGAAGCCTGGTCGAACTGCACGATGGTATTCCTGCCGACATTGAAGGTGTTCCAGTTGGCGATGGCTTTATCGGCCGTCTGCCGGATGTCGACCAAGGTCTTGCCGTCGGCCGCGGTCGATTGTGTCGGCGCATTCGCGTTGACCCAGCTCGAGGCCAGGCTGCCGACATCGAGGCCGCCGGCGCCCAGGCCATTCGGCACTGCGGAGGGATTGCCCATGGCCGCCGCACGGGCTGCAGTCTGCGCCGCCTGCATCGCGGCGATGCCATGCGCGGCCAACGTCAGGTTGGCGATCGATTGCTGGAGCTGCGCGTTGGCTTTGCCCTGCTGCGCTGCCGGGTTGAAGGCCGACGCAGGCATGCCGTTGGGCAGGTAGCCGGTCGCCGCCGCCGAACTTTGCATCACGCCCTTGGCGGCGTACCAGCCCGGGCTGAAGGGCTGTGCCGCCTGTACGCTGCCGGCAGCGCTGGCGGCAGCCAGCATCAAGGCGACGGCGCGCGCCAACGGTTTGATCTCGGATTTCAATTTCGCAGAGCGGACATGCTGCATGGCGGGACTCTCTTATGGGCTATTCGATAGAAGGTCGTAGCGGCGCCTGTTTCAGCATCCGGCTACCCAGCTTCTAGACGAACCCCAACCTGAAAAGCTATACAAGATTTTGCGATACCGCATAGCGCTCTGAACGCCGTCCCATAGCCCATGCGGGTTGCGGAGGAAAAGAGAATTTAATGACAATTCCATGACATGACTTGCAACCGGATTCCGCAACGCATCAGCCGGCATCACACTGCCTTTACCCTTGCTTCTTCCGCACTGTCGGCACGGCATCCAGCCAGAATTTCAATTGCGCCGATGCCATATCGCCCTTGCCGTCGAAATACTTGCCCTGCCAGTCGTCCGGCTTCAATGCCAGCATCGCATCGGCCTGTTTCTGTCCGTGCAATTGCACCATCCAGCGCCAGGAAAA
>DASYEK010000086.1:0-52663 GCA_036499085.1 Herbaspirillum sp.
TTCCAGCGTCAGGCCGCGCGACAGTTCGGCGATGATGCGTGGAATCTTGAAATACATTTGCGGATAGACCGCGTTCTGTTTTTCAACGCCGTTGACACGGCTGATGATGTGCAGTTCCTTGTCCAGCTTGATGCCGCCGGCGGTGACGATCCACGGACCCATCGGGCCGTAGCCGTTGATGCTCTTGCCCTTGAACCATTGGCCGCCGTGCAGTTTTTGCTGCACGTCGCGCACGGTGGTGTCGTTATAGACGGAATAGCCGTAGACGTAGTTCATCGCGTCTTCTTCGGAGATATTGGTGCCGGTCTTGCCGATGACCACGGCCAGCTCGGCTTCCCAGTCGCTCATGTTGGACAGCTTGGTCACCAGCGGAATCGGATCGAAAGGACCGTTCATGGTATGCGTGCCCTTGGTGAAGAACACCGGATGTTCCGGCAGCTTTTCGACCACGGTGTCTTGACGGTTGGCCTTGCCTTCCTCGAAGTGATCCAGGTAGTTCCAGCCGACGCAGTAGATATTGCGTGCGGGACGCGGGATCGGCGACATGAATTGCGCGTCGGCCGAGGTCGGCAGCATTTTTTGCTTGGAAGCGCGTTCGGCGATGGCCGTGACTTGCGCCAGGCCCTTGTCGCCGCTGGCGATCAGCGCCAGCATGGAGCCGGCGTCGAAGTCCAGCTTGACTTTCTGCTGGCGGGCGGCGGCCTTGATGTCGACCAGGCGGCCGTCCGCCAGCACCACCACCACGGTTTCCTTGCCCCCCTTGGACAACAGCACTGTGGCCAGGCGGATGCCGGTCTGGCCCGACAGCGGCGGCACCGATTTGACCTGGGCGCCGTTGACGCTGCCTTGCGCCGAAGCGATGGCCTGGGTGCCCATCAGGATGCCGCCGACTGCCGCGGAAGCGCTGGCCTTGAGTAGATTGCGACGATTGTTGTCCATTTTGTCTTCTCTCTGTTTTAACTATATTTATAGGAGAACCAGTCAAGCGCCTGCCTCTTTTTGCCGAGGAGGCGATTTCCGGATCGGTAAAACGCTGCGTATTCGAATAGTCTAGCCAATATATCCCTGAATCGGCCTGCAAACATGCTTGGGAGTATTCTTAACGCAATGCCTAAGACAGTGTCTGCAAATGCGCCTGGCGTCTATCGGCAATCACGCCCGCGACCCCGGCGCCGCCGGCCCTGCCATCTTTGAGGATGGGCGGAACGGCGCGCCGGAAATGGCTTATGGGCCTATGGATGCGGCTTGGCGCCGATGTCGATCGGCGGCGGCAGCGTCAGGAAGGCCTGCAACGCCAGCAGGAAACGCTCGCGATTGACGCCCAGCATGGCGGTGTGCGCCAGACCTGCCAGCTTGACCATTTGCTTGTCCGGGTTCGGCAACTGGGTGTAGAAATCGATGATGTCTTCATCGGTCGCGATGCCGTCGTGCTGGCCGCGCAGGATCAGCACCGGGCAGGTGATCTTCCGGGCATCGGCCACCGGCAGGATGGTGACCATGTCGATATACGTGCCGTTCGGGACGGTGTCGCCGTATTTCAGTTCCTGTTCGGTGACCAGGTCGCTGATCATCGGTTCGGCCGCGCCGACTTCGTCGCGCGTGAACACGCTGGAGTAGAACTCCTTGCTGACCTTGCGCACATTGCTCTTGCGCAGGTTGGGCAGGGTCTTGGCGCGCTTGGCCAGTTCCGGCGAGCCTTTGCCGGTGTAGACGAAGGCGTCCAGCGACAGGCTGGAAACTTTGTCAGGATGGGCCATGGTGAACGCCGCGGCGCGCAGCGAGCCGGAGGACTGGCCGAAGAAGGCTGCCTTGGTCTGGCCGGTTTCGCGGGTGACGATCGCCATCGCCGCGGCCAGGTCCTCGACGCCGCTGGCAATGCCCGACAGGCCGCTGGTGCGGTCCGAGTGGCCGTAGCCTTCATGATCCATGGTCCAGACATCGAAACCGAGGCGCGCGAAGTAGTCCATCATCGAATAATTGATGCGATTCGGCACTTGCAGGTCGTACATGGTCTTGGACGAATAGGAAGAGCCGTGCACCAGGAACAGCACCGCGCGCGGTTCGCCGGTCTTGGACGTGGTCTTGCGATAGACCCACAGCTTGACGTTGCCTTTCTTGGTCCAGAACTCTTCCGCGTAGACCGGAGCGTTGCCGTTCGATGAACCGGAAGTCGGTACCAGGACCTGCGTGGCCTGCGCCTGTGTCATCGGCAGCAATGCCGCGGCGACGGTGCCGGCTCCGGCCGCGCCCAGTGATTTGAGCAGTGCGCGTCGTCCGCCATCGTGCTTGGTCTTATCCATGTGGTCTCCTCTGAGTGATGAAATATGCTTTAGGCAATAAGCGTTAAGCATTTATTTTTTGCGCTGCAGTTCCGCTTGCAGTTTCACTTGTCGTTCATATCAGGCCGGGGGAACGCAATCCCTCCTATAGGCGTCCTGGCTTAATATCGGCATGATCCTATCGATTCGAATTGGGGAAGTCAATTTAAAACGATACTTACGTATTGGTACGCATATGACAACAATATGGACGTATTTTCCGGCTAAAGACGCTTATTTGTTTGACAACTGTATGGCAACTGCACGGCAGTTATTCGACCGCCAGGCCGCCATGAAAGGAGCGTCGGACATCATTCGCGAGAAATGAATAACATCCTGTGGTAGATTCCGGCCAACGCCTAAAAGGACCGCATGCAGTTGCGTCAAAAAATCATTCTGTTGGCCATCACGCCCCTCATCGTGGCGTTGTGCGCGATCGTCTACGCGGTGCATTACCAGGCCGAGATTCTGGCCAAGCAATACCGCGCCACCGTCGAAGCCGCCTATCTGGCGTCCAAGAAGGAAGAGCTGCATCACTACGTGACGCTGGCCACGCACTCCATCGCCCATCTTTACGATTCCGGCAAGAACGATGAAAAGACCAAGGCGGCTGCGCGCGAAATCCTGTCCAAGCTGGATTACGGCGAGGACGACGGTTACATCTTTGTCTACGACCAGCAAGGCACCAGCCTGATGCATCCGCGCCAGCCCGACCTGGTGGGGCGCGACCTGTTCAATATGGAAGTCGAGGGCAGCGTGCCGATCCAGCGCCTGCTGGCGCGCGCCAGGGCCGGCGGCGGCTTCGAGAATTATCTGTGGGAAAAACCGCCGAACGGCAAGGTCACGCCCAAGCTCGGTTATGTGGTGCCGATGGATCGCTGGGGCTGGATGCTGGGCGCGGCCCTGTATCTGGACGATGTCGACGTCGCCCTGGCGAAAATGGATTCGCAGATTTCCGGCAATGTCGACACCACCATGATCTGGATAACCGGCATCGCGATCGCCGCCTCGCTGATCATTACGCTTTCGGGACTGGCGCTGAACGTGAGCGAATACCGCGTCGCCGACGCCAAGCTCAAGGCGCTGGCGCAGCGCGTGGTGCGGTCGCAGGAAGACGAGCGGGCGCGGCTGTCGCGCGATCTGCATGACGGCATCAGCCAGTTGCTGGTCTCGGTCAAGCTGCAGATCGAATCCGGCATCGTCAAGCTGAGCCGGCTGCTTTCGCCCGAGTCGGCCGAAACCGCCAGCGTGTCGTTCGGGCGCGCCGCCAAGCAGCTCAACGACGCGCTGGGCGAAGTGCGCCGCATTTCGCACGATCTGCGTCCGGCGCTGCTGGACGATCTGGGTCTGGCGGCGGCGCTGGCGCATTTGACGCACGAGTTCGCCGAGATCACCGCGATCGAAGACACCTTCGACAGCAGCGCCGACACCGAACGCCTGAACGACGTCAGCAACACGGTCCTGTTCCGCATCGCCCAGGAAGCGCTGACCAACGTCAAGCGCCACGCGGCAGCCAGCGCGGTCAAGGTCAGTCTTTCCAGCACGGCCTATTCGGTGACGCTGACGGTGAGCGACAACGGCAGGGGCTTCGACCTGGCCGGCGTGGCGCAGAATCCGAAACACGGCATCGGCCTGCGCAATATGCATGAACGCATCGAAGCGATCGGCGGCAAGCTGGAGGTTTTATCATCGGCCGACGGCACCACCGTCATCGCCACTATCGCCAACTCTTGAAGAGCATCATGTCCAATCTGGAAATCATCCATATCCTCCTGGTCGACGACCATCCGCTGGTGCGCGACGGCTTGCGCGCGCGCCTGGAAACGGTGCCGAATTTCGCCGTGGTGGGCGAAGCCGCCAGCGCCGACGAGGCCTTGCAGCACGCCGAGGCGCTGCATATCGACCTGGTGCTGATGGACATCAACCTCGGCGGCATGAACGGCATCGAGCTGACCGCGCATTTCAGCGCGGCCTATCCGGACGTCGCGGTGCTGATGCTGAGCATGCACGACAAGGCCGAATATGTGCGCCAGGCAATCCAGGCCGGCGCGCGCGGCTATGTGCTCAAGGACGCGCCGGCCATCGATATCATCAGCGCCATCGAGACCGTGATTTCGGGCGGCAATTACTATAGCGCGGGGTTGTCCGACCAGTTGGCGCCGGCTTCGCTGCTGACGCCGCGCGAGAAGGAAATCCTGCAGCGCATCGCCACCGGCAAATCGAACAAGCATATCGCGCGCGACCTGGGCCTGAGTTTCCGGACCGTGGAGACGCACCGGCTGAACATCAAGCGCAAGCTGGGCATCGAAGGCCAGGCCGATTTGATCCGCTTTGCGCTGGAACAGACCATTTAAGGCCGCCAAGGCAACTGCCGCGCGGCGCCGGGCGGGCCGGCGTCACGGGTTCTCCGGCTTGGCGCGGGCAGCCGAGAACTGTTCGGCGTAGTCGGCGCGGCGGGCCTGGTCCGACTCGATCAGCAGGCGATAACGCGTTTCCGAGACGCGCTGCTGCAGCACGGCGGCATAGCGCTCCCTTTGCAGCCATTCGATGATGCCGGCGCTGACCAGCACCACGGCCACATAGACCACAATATAGAACCAGTCGTGCCGGCTCAGGCCGTCGACCAGGTAATACGGCTTGCGAAAGAAAAACAGCGAGGTCGGGATGCTGACGGCCAGCAGGGCGATCGAATAGACATAGCCGAACAGATAGCTCATCACGATGCAGTTGATTGTGAAAAGCAGCATCGACAGGGCTTCGTCCAGGATCGGCGCGAGGATCTGCCGCAGCAGGAAGGCGAACAGGAAACCGAGCATGCAGACCAGCAGCGGGCGCATGCCGCTTTCCTTCCAGCGTTTGGCGTTGCCGATCTTGATTCTGTGCAGGGTGGGCATGATGGAGATAGAGTGGCGGGTTTGAAGGCAGGCCGTTCAGCGGCGGTCTTTCAGGGCGAATTTATGCGTCAGGTCCTTGCGCGAGAGATCGTTGCCGTGCATTTCGATGTTGCGTTGAAGAAATAATACGGTTTCGTTGGTGACGATTTCGCGTTCGTTGTCGACCGTGATGATGTGATAGCAGTCTCCCAGCCAGATCGCCTTGCGCACCTCGGAGCCGATATTCTGCAGGATCATTTCGGCGTTTTTCGGCGCGGCGGTTTCGTCGTCGATCGAATGAATGACCAGTGCGTTGGTGGTGACCAGCGGCAGGGATTGGCGCACAAAATACATCAGCTTCTGCGCCGCCCATAATTGCCGCGCCGGAATCGCCGCCGCGCCGACCGCCGCCACGCCGTCCTTCTTGAGCGCGGCCGCCACCCGCCGCCGCATCTCGAAATTCTTGATGCCGTACGGATCGCTTTCCTTGTAGGTCCAGTTGCGGTAGCCGAGCCGGTAAGGAATGCCCATCAGCTTGTGATACCAGGGGATGGACCAGCCGTCGTAATTGAGGATCGGCGACAGCAGCACCAGGCCGAGCAGGTCGTTGTTGCCGCGCGCGGCTACCGCCAGCGCCAGCGTGGCGCCCATGCTGAGGCCGCAGAGCGAGACGGTCTTGAATTCTTCCTTCAGGCGCAGGATCTTGTTTTCGACGACGGCGCACCAGTCGTTCCAATTCGGCGTGGTGTTCGGATCGGCCAGGGCGGCGGAGTAGTTCTCGATGGCCATGACCACTACCGTGCAATTGATTTTCCTGAGCGCCTTGGGGATGGTGCCCAGTTCCAGCACCGAGCCGCACAGGCCGTGCAGCAGGATCACGGCGTGGTCGCCGCGCCGTTCTTCTTGACGTTCCGCGTGGTATTCGCTGTTTGACTTGTCGTCCATGGCGTCGATTATGCTGTTTGGATGGCAACAATGCCAATAAAAGCTGAATATTTGTTGTTCGCCCACGATATTCCGCATGGCATTCCAGGATGCGGGTTTGCGCCGCGCTTATCCAGCGCGAACATCGCGGACAGGCGGGATGGCGCGGTGCTAAACTCCGTGACGATATTTCCGATACAGTAGAGAGGCCGTCGGCATGACGGCGTTGTTTGTCGTGGTTGCGAAGAGGAGCCTGGAAGGCGCATGTTCGATTTTTCAAAATGGTCCGATGCCTACATCGCGGGCGCATTCGCCGGCTTCGACCGGCAAGTGGTCAAGAAGGGCGTCTTGCGGTTTTTTAAACGGATCGCCGTCGAAAGCGATCCGCATAAACGGATCAGCCGCGATATTTTCGTGGTGATCGACGACGAACTGTTGAAAATGCTGGCCGCGATCGCGCCCGAGGAACGCTTTCGCATCGGCCGCGCGGCCTCGCGCTACGTGCTGGCGCATATACGCGGGCTGGAACTGGGCCGCAGCGAGGATGCCCCGCTGCGCATCGAGATCGGTATCGAAGCGATCAGGCCCGGGCGTTGAGGTTGGCGCCAGGGGCAAGCAGCCAGGGGCTGGCTGGCGGCAAGGCAGTTGCAGGAAGTCGTGGGACCGTGGGACGGTGAATACCGGGACAGCAGGTGAGCGGGCAGCGAAAGGAAGTCATGAGCGTTTACGAAAAAGTCAAAGCCGAACTGGCGCGCAAGGCGGTGGAAGCGGAACAGGAACTGGAAACACGCCGCCGCAACTTCGATATGGCATTCGCCAAGATCGTCCCGCGCCTGGAGAATTATTTCAACAAGGAATGCGATTCGCTGATCCGGGACGGCGGCCGCGCCGCTGTCGCCAGCGTGATCGAGTCGCCGCTGCGCAGCATCACCGCCTTCACCTTTTCGCTGCCGCACGACGGCCATGACGCGGCGCCCGCGCATACATACAAGGTGACCGTGACGGCCGACCGGCTATGCGGCGCCGAAGGCCAGGCGGCCGCCAAGCCGGGAGCGCCGCCGCCGGCAGCTGTAAAAACGGATGCGAAAGCCGACGCCGCCGCGCTGCGGGACGATCTCGGCAGCATCGACGCGCCCGATTTCCTGATCAAGCTGGACAAATCCTTTACCAGGATGCTGGAACTGGTCATGCGCACCGCCTGAAGCGGCGGCCACGCTCCCGATTATTCTCCATCCTGCACTTGATTTGCCGGCGATACGCTCGCATATGCGGGCATCGTTTTTCCGCAAGCCACCAAAAGGTATTGTCATGACACGCAAGACGCCCATTGAACGCTATCGCAACATCGGTATCAGTGCCCACATCGACGCCGGCAAGACGACCACTACCGAGCGCGTGCTGTTTTATACCGGCGTCAACCACAAGATCGGCGAAGTGCACAACGGCGCGGCCACCATGGACTGGATGGCGCAGGAGCAGGAGCGCGGCATCACCATCACCTCGGCCGCCACCACGGCGTTCTGGAAGGGCATGGGCGGGCAGTTCCAGGAACATCGCATCAACATCATCGATACGCCCGGCCACGTCGATTTCACAATCGAAGTGGAGCGCTCCATGCGCGTGCTCGACGGCGCCGTGATGGTGTACGACGCCGTGGGCGGCGTGCAGCCGCAATCTGAAACCGTATGGCGCCAGGCCAACAAATACCGTGTGCCGCGCATTGCGTTCATCAACAAGATGGACCGCGTCGGGGCGGATTTCCTGCGCGTGGAACAGCAGATCCGCCTGCGCCTGAAAGGCAATCCGGTGCCGATCCAGATTCCGGTCGGCGCCGAGGAGTATTTCCAGGGCATCATCGACCTGGTCAAGATGAAGGCCGTGATCTGGGACGAGGCCAGCCAGGGCGTGCTGTTCGAATACCGCGAGATACCGGACGAGCTGAAGGCGCTGGCGCAGAAATGGCACGAGAACATGGTCGAGCAGGCGGCCGAGGCCACCGAGGCGTTGACCGAGAAATACCTGAGCGGCGATCCGCTGACCGAAGCCGAGATCGTCGAGGGCTTGCGCCTGCGCACCGTCGCCAACGAAATCATGCCGATGCTGTGCGGCAGCGCATTCAAGAACAAGGGCGTGCAGGCAATGCTGGACGCGGTCGTGCAATACCTGCCGTCGCCGCTGGATATTCCGGCGATCAAGGGCCACGATGCCGACGACAACGAGATCGAACGCCATCCTTCCGACAAGGAGCCGTTCTCGGCCCTGGCGTTCAAGATCATGACCGATCCCTTCGTCGGCCAGTTGACCTTCTTCCGGGTATATTCCGGCCTGGTCAATACCGGCGACACGGTCTACAACCCGATCAAGACGCGCAAGGAGCGGCTCGGCCGCATCCTGCAGATGCACGCCAACGAACGGCATGAAATCAAGGAAGTGTATGCGGGCGATATCGCCGCCGCCGTCGGCCTGAAGGATGTGACCACCGGCGACACCCTGTGCGATCCGAATCACGTGATCATCCTGGAGCGGATGATCTTCCCCGAGCCGGTGATTTCACAGGCGGTCGAACCGAAGACCACGCCCGACCAGGAAAAGATGGGCATCGCCCTGAATCGGCTGGCGCAGGAAGATCCGTCGTTCCGCGTGCATACCGACGAGGAATCCGGGCAGACCATTATTTCCGGCATGGGTGAATTGCATCTGGAAATCCTGGTGGACCGCATGCTGCGTGAATTCGGCGTCGATGCCACGGTCGGCAAGCCGCAGGTCGCCTACCGCGAAACCGTGCGCAACAAGGTCGAGGGCGTCGAAGGCAAATTCATCAAGCAGTCGGGCGGCCGCGGCCAGTACGGCCATGTGGTGCTCACGCTGGAACCGCTGGGGCCGGGACAGGGCTATCAGTTCGTCGACGCCATCAAGGGCGGCGTGGTGCCGCGCGAGTACATTCCGGCGGTCGACAAGGGCATCCAGGAAACCCTGAAGTCGGGGGTGCTGGCCGGATATCCGGTGGTCGACGTCAAGGCGACGCTGACCTTCGGTTCCTACCACGATGTCGATTCGAATGAAAATGCGTTCCGCATGGCCGGTTCGATGGCGTTCAAGGAAGGCATGAAACGGGCCGATGCGGTGTTGCTGGAGCCGATGATGCAGGTCGAAGTCGAAACGCCGGAAGATTTCATGGGCAACGTGATGGGCGACCTGTCGTCGCGGCGCGGCATGGTGCAGGGCATGGACGACATCGCGGGCGGCGGCGGCAAGATCGTGCGCGCCGAGGTGCCGCTGGCCGAAATGTTCGGCTATTCGACCACCTTGCGCTCGCTTACGCAGGGCCGCGCGACCTATACGATGGAGTTCAAGCATTACGCCGCGGTGCCGCGCCAGATCCTGGACCAGGTCAAGGCGGCCGGCAAGGCCGGCTAAGCGGAATGGAGGACGCGCCTGCCGGTCCGGCCGCCGGATTGCGGTGGGCGCGTTCGATGATTATTTGATGGGGTGGAATGATTCATGGCGGTATTTTTGATCGTGGCGATTCACGTGGATGAAGCGCGCCAGCGTATTGCCGAAGTGCGCTGGGGCGAGGTCGATCCGGACGGCCTGCGATTCATCGAAGGCACGACGGTGGCGGATGTGCTGGAAGTGGTCGATGCAATTTATGCGGGCAACAGCGTGTACGCGCATCGGACCGTGGAAGGGCATATCGTGCCCGGTCCGCGGGTGCGCACCAAGATTTTCGAGGCCGGCGACGAAGGCATCGACCTCGACGACGCCGACCTGGAAGCGGGTCATCACTGGAATGTGGTCGATTTGTTTTAATGAAATGACAAGTAATTACGCATTGGCATGATGCTTTTGTGCAATTCTTGTGTAAGATAGCATTCACAAACGACAATAATTGCTATGGGGAAATGCGCATGGAAAGGACCGTCGCTTTAAATCTGTTGCTGGAAGAGTTGGTGGAGGCCCGCAAACGGGCCTCGTGGTACGTTGCGGCGCTGGTGATCAAGGGATCGCTGGCACAGGCCGGCATGGACGAGCCGCCGACCGATGGCGAAATCGGCGATTTGCGGGCCACGTTGACCAGCTTGCGCAGCATATGCGAGGACGCGCAACTGCTGTTGAAGGAAGAATAGCCTTGGAGGCTGTTGCAAAATCAGTCCGGCGTTATTGCGCCGGCTTGCCGTACCGCTGTACTGCCTGCGTCGGCGCGCCTAGCCGGATGATTTTGCAACAGTCTCTTGTTCGGGCCTTATTCGGCGGTGCTGGCGCGATCCGGCGTTGGATGTCCCTGGACATCGCGCAGGACTTCATTGCGCAGATTATGCATTTCATCCGTCGTCAGCTTGGACGAGCCGCTTAACAATTCCTTCTGTTTTTGTATGCGTCGCTGCATTGCCGCCAGGCGCTTGCGATAAATCCAGCCGCCCAGATTTTCGGCCTGCTGCGCCCACCATTGCTTGAACATGATTTCCCCCAGGTGAAGAACTGTTGAAAAATGAATCCGGCGTTGTTTTGCGGCGTTGTTTTGCAGCTTTGTTCGCAGCTTGATTTTTCACAATTCTCTAGTCTTGCCAGCGCTCCGCCCCTTCGATCCAGCCGGTCGCAAAGCGCTTCATTCGACTGCCAAAGATACCATAGGTTCGAAGCCTTGCGCTGTATTTATGTACAGTAATATGGCTGCGCAGCAACGGCTCGAAAGCGCCTGGGGACGGGATCGACTTGGCGGGGCCGGTAGTGTATGCTCTGCGGCCTGCATTTTGGCCGGTTATTTTTGTCCGGCAGGCCATATTGCGTTTAGTATCGACTCCATTCTCTTTTTATCCAGCCGTTTTCATCCGCCTGGTTCATTCACTGTTCAATGCCGAGCGAGGAAGCATGAAAGACTATTACGCCGCACTTGGCATCGACAGCGATGCGCCCCTGAGCGCCGTCAAGACTGCCTATCGTAAAAAGGCATCCGAATTTCACCCGGATAAAAATACCGATCCGGATGCGCCCGCGCGCTTTCGCGAGGTGCAGGAAGCCTACGATTTATTGTCCGATCCGCGCCTGCGCAAGGAGTACGATGAAAACCGTCAGCGCAGCCTGCTGGAAAGCCCGCTGGCGGCCGCCGAACAGATCTGGACCACCTACATGCACAAGGCAATGCAATGAATCTTTCCTCTTTTTTCGAAGACATGACCAAAGCCTACCAGGCCGAGCTGGAGGATTTGCAGAGCGATTCTGAAGGCAACGACATGATTGCCAAGCGCCTCAAGGACAAGCGCCAGCAGTTCGCGCTGATGATGCCCATGATCGAAACCGCGCCGGAAATGGTGGCGGTGGCGTTTCACGGCGGCATCAACTTTCTCGACCGGCAGGCGCTCACCATGCTGGCGCTGTGCGAACCGGACGAGTTTCCGGCCTGGGACCAACTGGCCGATGCGGTACAGTTTTCCGACTGGGCCCAAAAACTGGCGGCGACCGCCCTGAAGCAGCCCGACGGCGAACGCTTCCTGCTGATCTCGGTCTGTCTCGAATATCTTTACGAGAAGAGCAACGGCAATTATCACGGCGACTACAACGAACCCGTGGATACTTCGGACGATGCGGTCGAAGGCGTGGAGCGCGACGACGACGAACACGATCTGGAATCAGAGGGGGCCGACTGGCTGGCCGACCAGGGCTTCGACCGCCTGGGCTGATTTGCCGCGAATCGGCCCGGAATCCATCTCGGCCGTTTTCCTTTTATTCCTTATCCTTTATCCGAGTTCGCATGACTAATTCCCTAGTACTGAAAGCCGCCAGCCTGATCCGCGAAGGCGACATCGCCGGCGCCGAATATGCGCTGGTCAACCTGGCCGATACCGAAGGCGATTACGCGCTGGTCGCGGTGCTGGAGGCCTTGCCGCCGAAAGACCTGCTGGCCGTGATCCGCGAATACGACGCCTCGAAGGAGTCGGTGGTCAACCTGCTGGTTACGCCCGAGCAGTTCGCGCGCGCCGTGGTCATGGAAAAGCTGTACGGCGACCGCACCCATATGCGCCTGCGCGGCATGATCAACGCCATCCTGTTCCGCAACGACAGCCAGACCGGCGAGTTCCTGGAGGCCATCGGCGAAGTCGACGGCGGCTATCAGGCATTGGTCGATTACCTGTCCGATCGCGACGAAGAGGTGGTGCATTTCGCGCTCTACGATACTTTCAACATCAATCACGACGAAGCCGGCGATGCGGTCGAGAAATCCGAGGTCATGGACCATGACTGGAAGGAACTGACCTGGTTGTTGAAGCACGAGCATCCGGACATGTTCGAGCAGATCTGGCCGCCGCTGAAGAAACTGCTGGCCGAGCGCCGCCGCCGCGAAGCGGAGCTGGAAATGCTGGAGCAGGGCGATCTGCCGGAAGAGGAAGAGGAACGCAAACCGGCCAGGGCGGCCGCCGCGCCGTCCAGGCGCCAGCCGGAGCCGGCATCCGAGCCCAAGATCGCCCCGGGCGAAGAATCCGCGCTATAAATCCATTATCCATGACAGCACAACATCACCACGCCGGCGTCGCCGTCGTCGACAAGCGCCCGTTTTTCGAAAAGGCCTTGTCGTTCGGCCTGCAACAGGGTTTGCTGGACAGGCTGCATTGCGAAAAAATAATCGCCGACGGCGCCAAGGGGAGCGTGCAGGTCGCCGATTTTTTCGGCAGCAGCCATCTGCATGCCGATCTCGAGAAGGCGCGCCGCCGCATCGTCAATCTGGTCAGCCTGTATCTCGAACACCAATTCAACGGCGATCTGCGGCGGGCAGCCGAATCGCTGCGCGACAATACCTTCCTATCGCATTCGCGCGGCGGCAACGAGATGCTCAAGGCGCTCCATGCCCTGCCCGACGGCACGGTCTTCGGCGACGTCAAATCGCAGCCGGTCAAGGAATTCCAGGACGAGCACACGCTGGCCAAGCCCTTTTCGCTGGCTGCCTATCGCAAGCAGTTGCAGGCGCGCGAGCAGGCCGCCGCGGTCATGGCCGCAGCGCAATGGCTGGCCGACCACGGCCGCCTGGAGCGCGGCGAACTCGATTTCATCAGCGCCGAAAGCGTCATCCGCACAGCTGTGCTGATGCGTACGGCCGGGGTGGACGGCTTTCCCGACCGCGTTCGTTTCGCCAAGACCGTCGAAGCCTTGCGGCGCAAGGCGATGGCGGCCGGCAAGTTCAGGATCGGCGCCGAGGTTCTCAACGATCTGCCCGAAAACCACCGCGCGATCGCCGACAAGGTGCGCCGCAATATCGAAAGAAACGATGCGCCCCTGCTGCTGGACGCCGCGGCCGGCCTGGATCGCCTGCTCAACGACCTGGAAACGCGCTACTTCGTGGCTGAAGGCGGGCTGGACGAGGTTGCCGATTTCGACGCCTTCGTTTCAAAGGAATGGCATCGGGTCACGCAGGGCAAGGAAGATCCGTATTCGCGGCTGACCGCATTCATGTGCATCGCCGCCGGCCTGCCGCCCAAGACCAGCCTCGGCGTCGCGGAGGCGAAAAGCGCCATCCGCCGGGTCCGCGAACACGGTTTCGACAGCGCCGCGGTGAGCGCATTCATCAAGGATGCGGCGCCGTTCGACATCAAGGACAACTTGCTGGCCTTGTGGGAAGATGAGTTCCTGCCGGAAGCGGAATTGGCCTTGCTGGACGAGGACGACCTGCAATTTGTGCTGGGACTGGCGTTTCTGCGGGAAAACTGCAATATCAAGGCGGCGCCGGCCGCCAAAAAAAGCGCCAAGGCATAGCTGCCGGCCGGGAATTTCCGGTCTTTGCCGCTGTCGGATTTGGCGCAAGCCTATCGACCCATAAGAAAGCGGAGACTGAGATGACGACTTATGCAATTACGGCGGTGGAAATCGATGAACGTTCGGACCTGGTGACCAAGGTCAAGTGGGGCAGCGTCGATACCGCCCGCAATACCTGGATTGTCGAACCCGAGGAAGCCGAGGTCGAGCTGGTGCTGCATGCCATCGGCAATGGCGACGATGTGTATACAATTTTCATCGAAGGGCAGGATACGGTGCTCGGCCCGCGCCTGGATATCGCCCGCGATGCCGCCGGCCGCGAAACCATCGCACCGGCCTTCGGCCAGGGCCAAACCGGCCGCGCCATGTCGGATCTACCCCGCATCATTACCCATTAGCAGCCGACTGCCTGCCGGGGTTCGATTCAGGACGGAAATCAGGCAAGCATCGAGGCGCAATCGAGGCACAATCAAGGCACAATCAAGGCGACAGCAGACTGGCATCCTCCGGGGCCGGCGCGGTGCCGGTTGCACCGCCGCCGGCGTCGTTGGGCGGATTGCCGTCCGGTTCCGTGGCGCTGCCGCTCAAGGTGCATTGCTCGTTGACGACTTCGAAGGCATAGATCAGGAAGCCTTCGCTGTCGACGGTGGCGTAGGAAACGCTGACGATGAAATCGCTCGAATCGGTGGGATTGCCGGTCGGTTCCGCCGAGATGTTGGCCAGAAAGCGGTTTTTGGTGGTCTTATGGATGCCGGTCACGAACGAATACTTGAGCCCTTTGCCGTTGGGCATCGGCAAACGCCTGGCGGCGACAACCCGTTCCGAACTATGGCTGATTTTGCCATTGGAATCCGCGGCGATTTGCGTCAATATGCTGCCATCCCATACTGCCTTGTATGGCGCGGGCAGATTTTTATCCGGACCGGCGTTGAGTTCGCGGCAGGAAATTTCGAAATCGTCGGCGCTGGCCGCTCCCGGCAAGAGCAGCAGTGGGAGCGCGCAGCAGATTGCAAACAACAAATTTTTTTTATTATCCGGAGTCGTCATGGAAAAATTTCCTGCATTGGTTAAATGTGTCAGTGATCTGGTGGATGCGCATACGCATATCTCCGCCTTGCTGACCGATGTGCTCGGCAATGCCGAGAAGGTCATGCATGGGGACGATGCCGCGCTGACCCTGGCCGATTTGCGCAATCTTCAGGCGGCCATCAAGCTGCAGGAAGTTCTGTGCATGCAAGCCCAGATTATCCTCGCGGAATAGGAGAGCGGGAAGTCGAAGATAGGAGAAAAAGTAAAAAAGCGGAAAAAACGGGGAAAATGGGAGGAAGCAAGCAGGAAAACATGCGGAAAAACGAATTTGCCGCATTGTAAAACGATCGAGCCCGCGCGAAGCGGGCTTTGTCATTTTGGGGTCATAAAACGGCGCTAAGATGCAGCCGTCTCCTCCAATTCTCTCTGGATTGGGTTAAGCCCGCACAACCTTGACTGTGCGGGCTTTTTTTCGCCCCTGTCAACGGTGATGGCGGCCGCCATGCCATCCGCCCCGGTCCAGTTCCCAGCCGTGCGGGCCCCGATGCCATTGCGCGGGCCGGTAAGTGCGGTAGCGATGCACGCGTTCCCAGTGGCCCGGCGCCCAGATATGCCGCCTGCCGTCCCAGTTCCAGTAGCCGGGCGCCCAGATATAGCCCGCGCGCGGCGGCGGCACGCGTTCATAACGCACAGGCGGCGGTTGATTGCCGACCACCACCGATACCCCAACCTGCGCCGATGCCTGCAAAGGAAGCAGGGCGCCGGCGGATGCTGCTATCAGGGCTGCTGCACAAAGTATGCGTTTCATGACAGTTTCCTTTATTTATTTGGTTTATACAAAATAATCGTTTCCATATAGGGCCGTCGACAATAAATTCTTTTGCTTACAAATCGTTGATCATTGCTGCAAATTGCCGATTTGAGGAGGCGGCGCGAACGAATCGCATATAGCCATGGTCTCACCGGAATCTGCACCCGCGACCGGTGTATTGCCAGGCTGCAAACCGGCGCCGTCCCGTCCGGAAATCGGATATTTGATGAGAGGAGTCCCCAAAATGAATTTAGTGAATGTAGCGACCAGCCATTCCCATTCGTTCATGCAGCGCGGCGCGCGATTGCTGCTGGTGTTGAGCGCCGGCATGACGCTGTGCGTCGCGGCCGGTTTTGCGAATGCGGCCGGCTCCGGCAACAAGGATATCGATGCGGCTTACAAGCGCGAACGCGCATCGTGCATGGACGGCACCAGCAATGAGGATCGGGCTACCTGCCTCAGGGAGGCCGGGGCCGCGCGCGATGCGGCACGACGCGGCCAGTTGAGCGACGACACTGCGGCGCAGCAGCAAAACGCGGTGGCGCGTTGCAACGGCCTGCCGCAGTCCGACCGCGTCGATTGCGTACGGCGTGTGCAGGGCGACGGGACGGCATCGGGCAGTGTGGGCGGCGGCGGCATTTTCCGCGAAACGGTCACGACAGTGCCGGCCGCGCCGGCGCCAGCCGATGGCAGCGCGCCCTGATGCGGAGTCCGCCGCCGTAGGGGAAACGTAAAAACGAAAAACCCGCCGTAGCTTAGCTGTGCGGCGGGTTCTCGATATTCAACGCCCGCGATCGCGGGCGTTTGCCATTGCGGCGTCAATGATGGACATCCTCGTCATGACCCAGTCCGCATAGCCCGGCATAACTGCCGAGCGCCGTGTGTTCCCGGGAACTTGGCGGCACGGTGTTCAGATAGATGACGAATTTCGTCCACAGGGTTTTTATCGTGATTTTCATGGAGCCTCCTTTTTTGCCTGGATCAGGGCAAATATCATGCGGTCGTGGCAACGCGACCGGCGCGCAGAAAGTACTGCACGCGGATCATTTTATTATATAAATTGTTTATACAATAAAATTTTGCGAATTGCGTTGTATTTCGACACGAGGCCGCATGCTGAAGGCTAGGCCGCCAAGGCCGGCTGACGCGGGGTAATATCGACTGTCGGACGTGCCCGGACAGGCGGCGCGGCCGTTGTTTGCGCGTCCTGGGCTGCGTCGTTGAGGTGAAATACGCTGACTGCATGGGCCAGCCTGGCGGCCTGGTCCTGCAGCGAAGCGGCGGCAGCAGCGGCTTCTTCCACCAGGGCGGCGTTCTGCTGCGTGACTTCATCGATTTGCGTGATGGCCTGGTTGACTTCTTCGATGCCGGTACTTTGCTCGTTGGTGGCGGCGCTGATTTCGCTGACGATATCCGAGACCTGTTTCACGCTGCTGACGACCTGGCCGATGGTGCTGCCGGCCTGTTCCACCAGGCGTGAGCCGGCGTCGACCTTTTCGACCGAATCGCCGATCAGCGCCTTGATTTCCTTGGCCGCCGCCGCCGAACGCTGCGCCAGCCCGCGCACTTCGCTGGCCACGACCGCAAAGCCGCGACCCTGTTCGCCGGCGCGTGCCGCTTCCACGGCGGCATTCAGCGCCAGGATATTGGTCTGGAAGGCGATGCTGTCGATGACGCTGATGATGTCGACGATCTTGCGGGAGGAGGCGTTGATCGAACTCATCGTTTCGATCATGCGCGCCACCACTTCGCCGCCTTCGACGGCGATGCCGGAGGCCGAAACGGCCAGTTGATTGGCCTGGCGCGCGTTGTCTGCATTCTGCTTGACGGTGGAAGTCAATTGCTCCATCGCCGAGGCGGTTTCCTCCAGCGAACCGGCCTGCTGCTCGGTGCGCGAGGACAAATCCAGGTTGCCCGACGCGATTTCGCGGGAGGCGGTGGCCATGGTATCGGCGCCGTTGCGGATCTGCGCGACCACGTCGCTCAGTTGATCGCGCATGGCGCCGATGGCGAACAGCAGGCTGCCGCGATCGCCGGGACGGATGCTGATCCGGACCGCCAGATTGCCGGCGGCGATGCTGTTGGCGATTTCCACGGCAGTGCCGGGTTCGCCGCCCAGCTGGCGCTTCAGGCTGCGCGCGATCAGCGTTGCCGCCAGGATGCCGACCAGCAGGGCGAACACGCCGAGCCAGGTAATGGTCCATTGCGCCACGCCAAAGCCGGTGTCGACGGCATGGGCGCTATCGTTGATCATCTGGCCTTGCAGGCTGACCAGTTTGTTGATGGAAGCCAGATAGGCATCCAGCGCCGGCTGGAATTCGGACTTCACCATCAGGCGCGCGCCGTCGTCGCTGGTGTCTTTTTCCTTCAGCATGCGGGCGCGGATTTCGGTATAGATTTTGCGCTTGGCGCCCACATCCGCGAACAGCGCTGCTTCTTCAGGGCGCTTGGGCAGGTTGTCGAGCTGTTTCTGCAATACGCTGATGTCTTCCGACGTTTTCTTGATGGAAAGCTGCATTTCCTTCGACACCCGCTGGTCGACGGTTTCCACGATCGTCACGGTCCGCGCGCCGTTGAGCTGGGTATAGGCGCTCCAGGCGCGCATCAGCCGTTCCTTGACGATATCCTGGTTGACCATCGTGTCGGTCATGCGACTGACGGTCTTGAAGTTCCAGAGGCTGACTGCGGTGACGCCGGCAAGAAAGAGGAAAACGAGTATAAACCCCAGAGCCAGGCGCGAGCCGACCTTCATCCGATCGATGTTCATTGTTTTGTCTCCGTTGTAAGAATTTTTATGAACTTATTCTATACGGGAGACTGCGCGCGGGTGGGGAAAATACATGCAACTGTGGCTATTTTGGCCCTGAACGGCAAAAAGGCCGGCCCTTGACGGCCGGCCTCGTTGCACAGACGCTAAACATGACGCAGATCAATGCGCGCCGCCTGTTTCTGGGGCAATGCTGTTATCAGGCAGCGGCGCGTTCCAGACGGTGCACATTTTCGGCATTGATGGCGATCTTGCGCGGTTTCAGCGCTTCCGGCACTTCACGCACCAGGTCGACATTGAGCATGCCGTTTTCGAAGCTGGCGCTGACCACCTGGACGTGATCGGTCAGTTGGAAGCGGCGCTCGAAATTGCGCGTGGCGATGCCGCGATGCAGGAAATTGCGCTGCTCTTCGGCTTGCTTGCGGCCGGTGATGGTGAGCAGATCGCGTTCGGTGACGATTTCCAGTTCGGCGCTATCGAAGCCCGCCACCGCCATGGTGATCCGATATTTGTTCTCGGCGACCAGTTCGATGTTGTATGGCGGATAGCTCGGTTGCGAGTCGGCACGCTGCACGTTGTCGAAAATCTGTGCCAGGCGGTCGATGCCGATGGTGGAGCGATAAAATGGAGCGAATTCAGTAGCCATGGAAGTATCCTCTAAAAGTTAAAAGCGATGTCTGCGGACCTCGATTGAGCATCCGCTGAGGAGGATATACGAGCACTGAAAGGGGATTTCAAGAGTTCAAAACAAAAAAAAATTCAAGAATTTCGACCAAGATAAAACCCCCGCATGTGGCGGGACAGGGGGTGCAGTGAAGTCAAGGGGAGGAGGCCGAAGGCCGACGGAGGACATGAACGGAACCCCCTGTCCCGCCACATGCGGGGGTTTTATCTTGGTCGAGCACCTGCTGCATGCCGGGGGATTTACTTGCCGAAGCCTATGCCCCAGTAATCAATGACGGTGACCGTAGCCGTGGCCATGGTTCCAATGATTGCGGCGCCATTCGCGTTCACGCCATTCGCGGCGCGCGCGCCAGTCGGTATGCTCCCAGCGCGGGCCGACGTAGACCACAGGAGGCGGCGCATAATAAGGCCGCGGCGCATATACCACGGGAGGCGGTGCGTAATAAGGCGCCGGCGCGCCGGCGTAGATGCCGACCGATACGTTCGCGCCGGAAGCGGTCCCGGCCGCCATGGCGGCGGCGACGGTAAAGGCGGCGATCAAGCCGATCCTGGAAAAGGTTTTCATGATTTTCTCCGATGTCTTTGTTCTTCGATCCTTGTTCTTCGGATTCGGTGAACCGGGTTCGCCGAACTCCCATTGCATGAGCAGATTCTATGGAGAAACAATCGGATGCGGTGATACCGAGACAATACAGATGTAACACGCCGTGACAGAACGACAGGGAAGGCAATGCCGCGACGGGAATCCGGATAGCGGCGTAACAGAGTGTAAAAGCGAACGGATAAACAAGCGGGAATGCATATAGTTGTGGCTCCCCTCTGATTCTATCCCCTTGGAATTGGATTAGCCCGCAGACCTTTCAGGATGCGGGCTTTTTTTATTCCGGATCGTTCAAGCCCGATTCGCGCAAGGACGCGGCGAGCTGGTCGTCGCAAATGGCGGTCCGCGCCATCGTTTTTTCCTTGCCTTTGCTTGCATCGCCTTCGCTGCCTTCATAGGCGCAGACCATATTGCGGCCGGCGCCCTTGGCCATGTACAGCGCCTCGTCCGCGGCCTGCAGGAACGCCGGCGGCCCGTGGCTGAAGCTGGACGGCGCCATGACGCAGACGCCGATGCTGATGGTGACGAACCCGGTCGGATTGCCGCTATGGACCATGTTCAGGCCGCGGATCGCCTTCCGGATGATTTCGGCGACAATCATGGCGCCCTTGATATCGGTTTCGGTCAGGATCACGGCGAATTCCTCGCCGCCGTAGCGCGCGGAAAAATCCCCGGGACGCTTGGTCTGCATCGCATCGGCCACCTTGGCCAGGCAGATATCGCCCTGCGGATGCCCATAGACATCGTTGTATCGCTTGAAATAATCGACGTCGATCATCAGCAGCGCGATCGAGCGCTGTTCGCGCACGGCGCGGTCGTATTCCGAATTCAGGGTCAGGTCGAACTGGCGCCGATTGGCCAGTCCGGTCAAGGCGTCCTGCAAGGCCAGCCGCTGCAGCGTCTTGTTGACCGCCAGTACCTTCTGCTGCGCCCTCGAAAGCGCCTGTTCCGTCATGTCATGCCGATGGATCTGCTTGATCAGGCGCAAACCCAGCAGGGCGATGATGCCCGCCAGGAGGAACACGCCGATGCCTTGCCGCACCACGCGTTCGCGCCACGCGGCCAGCACTTCCTTCTTGGAAAGGGACGTGACGACAATCAGCGGATAGCGTTGCAGGCTGTGGTAGGAAACCACGCGTTCCGTGTGGTCGAGGCTGGAACGCAGGATTTGCGTATCGTTGGCACGATGATGAATGTATTGGCTGAACAGCGTGCCGCCGGCTATGTTCTGGCCGATCATCGATTCGACATAGGGCCGCCGCACCAGCACCGTGGCGTCGTTGAGCGCCAGCACGATGGTGCCGGCCTCGCCGATGTCGAAGCGCGAATAATAGTGCTGGAAATAGTCCATCTTGATCGTCGCCGCCACCACGCCCGCAAAGGAACCGTCCGGGTGATTGATGCGGCGCGAGATCGGAATGATCCAGTCGCCCGTGGTCTTGCTGCGAATCGGCGCGCCGATGTACGGGGTGCGATCGGTGCTGTCGCGGTGATGGATGAAATAGGCGCGGTCGGCGTTGTTCTTGGTGTCGCCGGGCGCGTTGTCCATCGAATTGATCAGCCAGCGGCCGTTTTCGTCGAAGACGAAAATCCCTTGCAGTTCCGGCATCTCCGCCACTTGCTCCACCAGCAGCGGATACAGGCTTTGCAAGGTGCTGGGCGAGATGCCGTAGACCTCGATGCGCTCCAGCAGGCCGAACAAGGCGGTGTCGGCCTTCTTGACGGTGTCTTCGGCGTGCTGCGTCAGGGCCTGCGTCAGGTTGGCGGCGGCGACCTTGGCCGCCAGCAGGTCGTTCTTGCGATTGGTCCAGGCAAACCAGCTCTCCATGGCCACCAGCGCGATGCAGACGAACACCACGAATATCGAGGCGTACCATAGGATGGCCGAACGCCTGGGCGTTTTTTCCTCGGGATCGGTATGCGGCGCTGTCGACATGGCGTGGTCCGGGTCAGGGGAAAGGGCGGCGGCGGCCGGCGCCGGTCAGGACTGGCATTTTATTTCTTCAACCCAGGAAGGAATCCGGTCGGCGGGCATGGGACGGGCATACAGATAGCCCTGGCCGTCGTTGCAGCGCATGTCCGTCAGGATCCTGGCCTGGGCCGCATGCTCGATGCCTTCGGCGGTCACGGTGAGACGCAGGCTGTGCGCCATCGACACGATCGCCAGGGCGATGGCGCGGCTGTCGTGGTCGTCGGAAAGATTGGCGACGAAGGATTTGTCGATTTTCAGCTTGTCGATCGGCAGCCGCTTCAAATACGACAGGCTCGAATAACCGGTGCCGAAATCGTCGATCGACAGCCTGACGCCGATTTCCTTCAGGATGAACAATTGGGTGAGCACTGTTTCGATATTCTCGAACAACAGGCTTTCCGTCAGTTCGAGTTCCAGGTACTTCGCCTCCAGGCCGGATTCCTTCAAGGCATGGCGCACGGTCTGGACGATATTGGCCTGGCGTATCTGCACCGCCGATAGATTGACCGCGATCACTACCGGATCGTGGCCCTCCAGTTGCCATTGCCGGGCCTGGCGGCAGGCTTCGTTGAGTACCCACTCGCCGATCGGGATGATCATGCCGTTCATTTCCGCGATCGGAATGAATTCGATCGGGGGCACCATGCCGCGTTCCGGGTGGCGCCAGCGCAGCAGCGCCTCGTAGCCGACCAGCGCGCCGCTGGCGAGTTCGAACTGCGGCTGGTAGTGCAGCGTCAGCTCGCGGTTGCTCAGCGCCGAGCGCAAGGCCAGTTCCAGGCTCAGCCGATAGCGCGCGTGGTCGTTCATTTCGGTGGTGAAGAACTGGAAATTATTGCGGCCGGCGGCCTTGGCGCGAAACAGCGCGATATCGGCGTTGCGCAGCAGCGATTCGAAGTCGATGGCGTCGGCCGGAAACAGGCTGATGCCGATGGACACGCCGATCACCAGCGAATGAATGCCCACCTCGACTGGTTCGCGCAAGGCGTCGATCACCTTGGCCGCGACCTGGGCCGCGCCCTTGCTGTCGGTTTCCGGCAGCAGCAGCGTGAATTCGTCGCCGCCATAGCGCGATACGGTATCGACTTCGCGCAGCAGCAGCTTCAGGCGACCGGCGACGGCCTGCAATACCGCGTCGCCGGTCGAATGGCCGAGCGAGTCGTTGATGGTCTTGAACTGGTCCAGGTCCATGAACAGGATCGCCAGGCCCTGGTGGTCGCGATGCGCGGTGGCGATGGCGCGGGTGGCGCGATCGCTGAGCAGGGTGCGATTAGGCAAGCCGGTCAGGGCGTCGAAATAGGCCATGTACTGGATGCGGTCTTCGGCCTGGCGCATCTGTTCCTGGTTGGTCTTCAAGTCGCTGATTTCGAAGACTACGCCGCACATGCGCCTGGGCTGGCCGTCGGCATCGTAATAGGCGCGGCCGCGCGAGGACATCCAGTGCACGCTGCCGTCCGGCCAGACGATGCGGAATTCGACGATGATGCGGGTGCGTTCGCGCAAGCCGGTCTGCACGTCGGCTTCGAAGGCGGCGATATCCGCGGGATGCAGGCAAGCCAGGAATGTGTCGTAGGCGCCGTCGAATTGGTCCAGCGGCATGCCGAACAGTTCGGCGTGCTGCTTGCTCCAGGTCAGGCGGCCGGCGCGGATGTCCCAGTCCCAGATGCCGGCTGCCTGCGCTTCCAGCGCCAGCGTCAGCCGTTCTTCGTTTTCCTGGGCCAGAAGGGTGGCGGCTTCGAGCTGGTCGACTTTCTGCTCCAGCTTGTGGATCAGCACCGAATTGTATTGTTTCAGGACGATCGCTTCGTCCGGCGCCGGCGTGCGCACGGCGATCGCCGCGCCGCCGCGGTGATGCAGCAGGTCGTCGATGGCGCTCAGCAGGTCGGCCGGCTCGGCGGGCTTGATCACGAAGGCGTCGGCGCCCAGGCTGCTGGCGTAGATTTCGTCGTTGGAGTCGGTGTAGGTCGATGTATAGAACATCAGCGGGATGTGCTTGAGGCGCTCGTGGCGCTTCCATTGGCGGCACAGGCTGAAGCCGTCCATTACCGGCATCAGGATGTCGGTAACGACCAGGTCGGGCGTACCGGCTTCGGCCATCGCCAGCGCTTCCGCGCCGTCGCGCGCGCAGTCGACCCGGTAGCCGTTGCCTTCCAGCAGGACCCGCAGCAAATACCGGTTCTGGTCTACATCATCGACTACCAACACACGTGTCATTTGGTATTTCCCCGCTTTTGGCTATGTAGTAGTTGGTGATGTCCACGACAAATGTTTCAGGGTCGATCGGCTTTTCCAGATAGCCATCGCAGCCGGCATCCAGGATGCTTTCGCGGTCGCCGACCATGGCATAGGAGGTGACGGCGACGATCGGCACGTCGCGGGTGGCGGCGGTGGCGCGCAGGGTGCGCGCGACTTCGTAGCCGTCCATGCCGGGCAACTGGATATCGAGCAGGATCAGATCGTATTTGCGTTCCAGCGCCATGTCGATGCCGCTGGGACCGTCGCAGGCCGACTCGACTGTATGGCCCGACTTGTTGAGCAGAAACGTGGTCAGGTAACGGTTCTGTTCATTGTCTTCGATCAGCAGGATGCTCAAATTCATAGTGGCTCAATTCCATGGCGGGGGATGATGACGGTAAAGGTGCTGCCTTCGTTTTTCTTGCTGGCCACGGCGATCTGGCCGCCCATCAGGTGCAGCAGGCGGTCGCTGATGGCAAGGCCGAGGCCGGTGCCTTCGTGCTGGCGCGCCAGGCCGTCCTCGATCTGGCGGAACGGCTGGAACAGGTCGGGCAGGTTCGCCTCGTCGATGCCGATGCCGGTATCGATCACCTGGATGCGGATCGCCGGCTGCGGCGCATTGGTGCCCGGCGCCAGATAGGTGTCGAGCGTATCGGCGCGCAGGCTGACGCTGCCTTGCTCGGTGAATTTGATGGCATTGGTCAGCAGGTTGATCAGCACCTGCTCGACGCGGCGGCGGTCGGTAATGATCTGGCCGAGATCGGCATCGATGCGGACCTCCAGCGGCAGGTGCTTCTTGTTGGCCAGCGGCGTAACCAGCGCGACCGAACGATCGATCGCTTCGCGGATATTGAAGGTCTGGTGCTGGATGCGCAACTGGCCGGCCTCCACCTTGGAAATATCGAGCACGTCGTTGACCAGCGCCAGCAGATGGCGTGAACTGTCGCGCACCATGCTCAGTTGTTTCTTCTGTTCCGCATTGAGCGGACCGGCCAGCTCCTGCAGCAGCACGCCGGAGAAGCCGATGATGGAATTGAGCGGCGTGCGCAGTTCGTGCGACATGGTGGCCAGGAAAGCCGATTTGCTGTTGTCGGCGTGCTGCGCGCGTTCGGTCGCCAGCGCCAGTTTCGCATTGGCGACCTTCAGCGCGTTTTCGGCTTCGGTGCGGCGTTCGATATCGAAACGCAGCACGAAGAATGACGCGATCGTGATCAGCGCCGCGAACAGGGTGCCGAGCGTGATGGCCAGGCGCGACTGCGCGATGGCGTTTTCGGTATCGGCGGTGCGCAGCACCAGCAGTTTTTGCTCGGTATATTCGAGTTCGTCGATCAGATTGTGAATCTGATCCTGCAACTGCTTGCCCTTGCCGTTGATGAAACGTTGCTGGATATAATCCAGCCCCAGTTCGGTGCGCATCTTGATCAGGCTGGAAAGCAGGGCAAGGCGTTGATCGATGTGCGGCTTGAGGGTGAACAGGCGCTGTTGCTGCTCGGGGCTGTCGGCGGTCAGCGCGAGCAGGGAGCGGTATTGGTATTCGATGTCTTCGGTGGTGTTTTTATAGGGCTTCAGGATGTCGGCGTTGCCGCTGATCAGGTAGCCGCGCATGGTCGATTCCGCCGACGTCATGGCGCTCAGCAGTCCTTCCGCATGACTCAGTATCTGATGCGTATGGGTGACCAGCGCACTGTTTTGGATCTGTTTCGAATTGGCTTGCCATGCGGTAACGCCCACTATGGTCAAAATCAGTAACCCCATCAGGAAACTGAGCCCCATTTTGGCCTGTAAAGATAACTTCAAGTCGTCCCCCTGCTAGCGCCAGGCAAATATTTTTATGTGGCTCAAAGGCTATCATGCTTTGCATAAAAAATGTCGGCGAAGTGAGCATGGCCTGGTTGATAACATTAATAAAAAATACATAGTTGCGCCTATAAAATGCCGCGCCGAAAAACGCATGCGTTTTTTGGAGAAATCGTACCGGGGGCACAAGTTGCATATTAGAATTTACGTTCGGAATGAATGTCGCGGCAGGCGTCGCGGTTGAAAATGACGCTGGCGGAATCGTTTTGAAAATACTTGAAAAAAATGGTGTGAAATTTCCATTAGGAAATATAATTGCGCCACTTATAAAAATGCATTCGGGGAAAACGGGATGAAACGAAGAGTTGGATTTTTGATGCTTGCCGCTTGCGCGATTTTGCTGGCCGCATGCGATCCGGAGGGTCAGCCCCATAACTACCAGTATTTCAAGGACAATCCGGAGCAGGCCAAATCGGTCATCGGCGAATGCAGGCTGAACGGCACGCGGGGCATGGATCCCAAGCGCAGCGCCGTCTGCGAAGCGGCGGTTGCGGCCGAGAAGAGCACCAGGTACGAAGAGGCGCAGAAAGCCAATTGAGGGCGATTACTTCGCGCCGACTTCCTCGATGCTCACGCCAAATTCGCCGCCGTCGATGCGGATGACATGTTTTTGTCCTTTTTGCAGCCGCAAGGTCAGGATGCCTGGCGCCAGGCGCTGCGGATTATCGGATGGCCTGACGGAAAACGTATATTCGCCTTCAGGCAGCCAGGCGCTGGTGGTTTCGCCGGGCAGCATATCGGCCAGCACGACATAATTGACTGAAAATTCCAGGGGATTCGGCGCCCAGATCCGGCGCGCCCCGCGAATCACCTGCACTTCGTTTTCGCCGGCGGTCGGCAGCACCATCTGCTTGATATGAATCCGCGACGCCGGCACTTCGCCCGGTTGCTGGCTTGCCGTCCCCGGCGTCATGCAGCCGCTGAGCGCTGTCACTAGAACGGAGCAGGCGAAAAACGTTTTGATCATTATTGTTTCCTGTCGATAAAATTCGCTGGAGGCGGTGAGCGGGGGCAAAACGGAAGCACAAGCGCTGCCGCCGCGGCAATTATGCAGCAAATCGCGCGAGAGCCGGGCAGCAGGGAGGCTTTAAATTAATGCTTGTCTTTTGTAAAAAGCTGATGTATATTCTCCCTTTGGTTGAAAAGAGAAGGAATATTTCAACCAGTGCCGCATTAAGTCAGAGCGGAAGCAATTGCGATACAAGAGTTGATTCGTTACACGTCGGGGCCACTTTTCAGATAGAACTGGGCTTCGGGAATCTACTCCTGTATCGCTATTTTTTTGCCTGCGCGCACGGAAGTGCTCAATGGAAATGAAACGATCAAAGCCTACAATTGCCGTAGGCTTTTTGCATTTTTAAGCCCGCTGCCGCAAGGCCGGCGGGCTTTTCATTCGCCCAGTGATATAGACAAAAACAATAACTGGTATTTGATTAATAAAGTAGCACACATAACTGTCGATCGATATAGTTACACCTGTCTCCTCCAATCTCCTTCTAAAGAAATTGGATTCAACCCGCACCGCAAGGTCGCGGGTTTTTTTTTGACTGGGAATTTTGCCGAGGATTGCCCGGCCGACATATTCACGAAAACGCAGGGTCTTGCTTCAGCGAAACGAATTGGGGCCGAGCACGACCGGGTTGCATGGCACGCCGGCGGCGATCAAGCGCCGCGCCACGCCGCGTATTTTGGCTTCGAAGGCAAGAAAAGTCTGCATCGCAGTTTCCTTGGTATCCAGGTGTTCACTTAATTTGGCCAGGCCTTCATTGGACGCCAGGCAAGTGTAGGTAGTGAATTCGACTGTTACTGAAAATGTGACGCCAGCCTTTGTCTGTCGCGGTTTTGCAGGTGTATTCACGTACGAGCCCTAATAGGTGCCACAGTGGAACAGCTTGAATTGCAGCCTTGCGGGCTTGATTCTCCGGCGGTCTCTGCTTTTTGAATGGACCATCTAGCATGCTACTCGAAATCATTATCGGTGCATATAAATTGTGCAGATTGTTATGCAAGATTACGACGCCGCCGCGCGCTATCATACGTCCCTGGGAAAACGCTGAAAAAGGAACGCCATGGCGCGTATTGAGGATGTCGTAAACCGACAAAAGGAAGGGGCGCAGTTCGTGCTGTCCGGCGCGATGATGGGGCTGCCGCCGGATGAATTCGACATAGTCGCCAAGCTGTGGATGAAGGACGGCGGCAACGGCTTCCGGGTGGTCGGCGTGCCGCACCGCCGTTGCATGGACGGCAATTTCTTTATCGACCGTGTGACGGTGGTCAAGGATTCCAGCCTGCTGGCGCAGGAAGGGAGCTAATCCGTTGTCTTACAAGAGCTTCCGAGCTTGTCCTATATAGTGTCTGACATCGCAAAGCTATTCTGAAGTCCTGTTTTCCAACAAAAAGGAACGAACATGTCTTCGAAACTTCGCACAGCAGCATTTGTCATCAGCGCCCTGATGGTGCCTTTCGCCGCGCAGGCAGCCGACAGCGGCACCGGCAACACCGGCAACACCTCCACCGGCGATTCGAAACCGGTTCGCGCAATCAAGGATTCCGCCATTACCGCCAAGGTAAAAGCCAAGCTGGCCGAAGCGCGCGCAGGCTATACCAAGAGCGTGCACGTCAAGACCACATCGGCTGGCGTCGTGACACTGACCGGGACCGCGCTGACCAAGGACGAGGCCGACCAGGCAGCCGCCATTGCCAAGGACACCGACGGCGTGACATCGGTCGTCAACAAGATCAAGGTCACCAAATAAAGTGATCGAACAGGTTTTACCAGGTATCTGAGTCCGATAGCTCAGCCGCTTGAAAATCCGCCGATGAATCGCATCCGGCGGGTTTTTTTTATTCAGATGCGGTAGATTTTCTCGCCGGTCTGGACGATTCTGAGTTTGTCCTCGGAGTGGGGATTCAAGGCGCGTCCGTCGTCCAGCCGATAGGTTTTCGGCCCCGGTAGCGCGTCGGACAGCCGTTCGATCGGTGTTTGATAAACTTCCACATGATAAGCGGCGCCCGATGCACCCTTTGCGTCGAATTTTTCTACCAGATCCATGCTTGTCTCCTTCGTGGGTGAATTCCGCGAATTGCCTGCCGTTTTCGCCTGTGCCTGCGCGATATTGTCTTTCAGGAACCCGATTTTTTCAGTGCAGATTTCAGTGCAGATATTCTTCTATGGCAAGGATAGTCCAGCCGTGGGTTTCCAGGCGGGTTAATTCGATATGCGTTTCATCGCCGGGAATCTTGGGAAATCCGGGGATATCGTCGCCGAATACATTGTTTCTGATCAGTTGCGCTGCCGTTTCGATTGACGGCTTAGCGGGGTAAGCCTTGATTACCGATTCAGGCTGCCCCAGCTTGCTAAAGGTGATGCGCCATTCTCTGTTCATCGCTTGTCTCCGTTGTATTGGTCGGATTGGGCATTATGCGCTTGCGCGGCGCGGACGCAATCAGACGGCGCCGCATTTTGAGCCTTTTCTTCGATTTTTCTTAGATTTTTCTCAAATATAATCCTGCTTTTTTATAATGAGGCGGCGTTTTCGCTTGCGAGGCGGCGCGCCCGCGCTAATATGTCGGTCGCAATGCCGTTCGGCTTATCCCTCACTTGTTCCGAGAAAGAAAATCAGATGAAATCGAATGCAAAGTCCCTGGTGTCCGTCCACGCCGTCATGGGCGGTTTGCTGCTGACGCTGGCCGGCGTTGCCGCCGCGCAGAGCGCGCCACCGTCGCCGGCGGCCGGCGGTGCGGTCGTGGCCCGCATGGGAGCGGTCACGCTGGGGACGGCCGAAGTGCAGCGGCTGTACAAGGACTTGCCCGAGGCGGACAAGGCAGCCGTCCAGAAAGATCGCGCCGCGTCGGAAAAATGGCTGCGCGGCCGCCTGACCGCCGAAGCCCTGTTGCGCGAAGCGCGCAGCAAAGGATTTGCCGACAAGCCCGAAGTCAAGGCCCGCATCGCCGACGCCATGCGCGAAGTGACCGCCACCATCGTCAATGCGGCCTACCTGGAATCGGTCAGCCAAATCCCGGCCGGCTATCCGTCCGAAGCGGAAACCAAGGCGGCTTACGATAGCGAGCAGGCCAAGGGTAGTTTCAACCTGCCGGCGATTTATCATGTGGCGCAGATTTTCGTGAAGGCGCCCGCCGGCGACAAGGCAGCAACCGCGGCCGCGCGCGACAAGGCCAGCAAGCTGGCGAAACAGGCCAAGGACGGCGATTTCGCCGCCATCGCCCGGACCGGTTCGGATGACGCCAACAGCGCGGCGCGCGGCGGCGACGTCGGTTCGCTGCCGTTGGCCAGCCTGAAGCCCGAAATGCAGGAAACCGTCGCCAAAATGAAAAAAGACCAGGTCAGCGATCCGATTCATTCCGACACAGGCTTTCATATCATCAAGATCATCGATATCCAGCCGCCGCGGGTTGCCACCTACGACCAGGTCAAGCCGCGGCTACAGGCCCTCATGCGCCAACAGCGCCAGCAGCAGACCATGCAGGCTTACCTGGGCAAGCTGGCGCCGCCCGATAGCGTCACCATCGATAACGCGGCGCTCGATGCGGCATTGACAAAAACCAAATAAAGTATCGGCCGGCGGCCGGGACGCCCGGCAAGGCAAAACACAGGGCTTGTATTACAATTCTGTGTTTTGCGAGGCAGGGGCAACGGTTCGCCTACGCATGGCATTCTTACAAGATCAGGAGACGTTTTGACAAATTCGGCAGTTTCCCCAGAGGGCAATCAACCCCGGCGCTTGATCGTCGGCATCAGCGGCGCTTCCGGCGCCATCTACGGCGTGCGGATCCTGCAGGCCCTGCAAGGCTCGGACATTGAAACGCATCTCGTCATGACCGAATCGGCGCGCATCACGCTGGCCTCGGAAACCGATCTCGGCGTGAGCGAAGTCGAAGCCATGGCGACTTGCGTGCACAACGTGCGCAACATCGGCGCCAATATTTCGTCGGGTTCGTTCAAGACCATGGGGATGGTGGTGGCGCCGTGTTCGATCCGCTCGCTGTCCGAAATCGCCTATGGCATGACCGGCAGCCTGCTCACCCGGGCCGCCGACGTGGTGTTGAAGGAACGGCGCCGCTTGGTCTTGATGGTGCGCGAAACGCCGCTGCATCACGGGCATCTGAAATCCCTGCTGCAGGCTTCCGAAAACGGCGCCATCATCATGCCGCCGGTGCCGGCGTTCTACGCCCGGCCGCAGTCGCTGGACGACATGATCAACCATAGCGTCGGCCGCTGCCTGGACCTGTTCGACATCGATACCAGCCTGGTCAAGCGCTGGGCCGGCCTGGGCAAAAGCAAGAGCTGAAAAAAACCGGGACATTGCCGCCGCCGGCAATGTCCCGATGGCGGGAGGGCGCCCCTTGCTTCAGCGCGCCGTTGTCACGGCGGCCGGCTTCTCGTTGTACTGCGCCGGAAAAATCCGCTTCAGGTTGTCGATCTTCGGCAGATCGTTATAGACGATATACGGATAGGTCGGATTGTGCAGCAGGAAATCCTGATGGTAGGCCTCGGCCGGATAGAAACCCTTCAGCGCATCGACTTTTGTCGCGATCCTGGCCGGGAATGCATGCGCGCGGTCGAGCTGCGCGATATACGCCTGGGCGATATTCTTCTGGCTGTCGTCCACGGTAAAGATGTTCGAGCGATATTGCGTGCCGCTGTCCGGCCCCTGGCGATTCAATTGGGTCGGGTCGTGCGCCACCGAGAAAAACACCTGCAGCAATTCGCCATAACTGACCTCAGCCGGATCGAAGGTGATCTGCACCGATTCCGCATGCCCGGTCGATCCGCCGCTGACCGTTTCGTATTGCGCCGTATTCTTCTCGCCGCCCGCATAGCCCGAAATCACCTGGCGCACGCCACGCACATGCTCGAACACGCCTTGCACGCCCCAAAAGCATCCGCCCGCGAATACGGCGGTCTGCAACGGCCCCTTGGCTTTCGGGCTGTTCACTTGCGGCGGCGCGATGACCGTTGTCGCTTCAGCGGCCATTACCGGCGCGCTGCCGGCCACGGCCGCCATGGCCAGCAGGGCGGCCAGGCCTTGCCGCATCATCATTCGGTTCAGCATCATTGCATATCCTTTCAAAGGTGGGATATCCGGTAATTCGCCCCATGCATGGAAAGGTTACAGCAAAATGCGGAACGCTTTGGGGCGCTCCGCATTTTGCGGCCGACTGCTCGCGAAGCGGTCCTCGATCGGCCTTTAGAAGCCCTCCAGCACGATCTTGCCGCGCGCCTTGCCGCTTTCGATCAACGCATGCGCGCGGCGCAGGTTGGCGGCGTCGATCTTGCCGAAATGTTCGCCGACGGTGGTTTTCAGCACGCCGTTGTCGATCAATTCGGCGACCCGCTCCAGGATCTCATGCTGACGGATCATGTCCGGCGTTTCGAACATCGACCGCGTGAACATCAACTCCCAATGCAGCGAGATGCTCTTGCGTTTCAGCGCCATTGCATCGAGCGCGTCGGGATCGTCGATCAGCGCCAGCTTGCCCTGCGGCGCCAGCATGTCGACCAACTGCGGATAGTGCTGGCCGGTGTGCGTCAGGCTGATGGCGATGTCGACATTCCCGATGCCGAGCTGCTCCAGCTGCGGCCGCATCGACTGCGCATGGTCGATCACATGATGCGCGCCGCGCGCCTTGACCCATTCCTGCGTTTCCGGACGCGATGCGGTGCCGATGACGGTCAGCCTGGTCAATTGCCGCGCCAGTTGCAGCAGTATCGAGCCGACTCCGCCGGCGGCGCCGACAATCAGCAGCGTGCGGCCTTCATCGCCGCCTTCCTGCGCCTGGATCCGGTCGAACAGCAGTTCCCAGGCGGTCAGCGAGGTCAGCGGCAATGCGGCCGCGTCGGCGAAACCGAGGCTGCGCGGTTTGCGGCCGGCGATGCGCTCGTCGACCAGGTGCAATTCGCTATAGGAGCCGGGGCGGGTGATCGAGCCGGCGTAAAACACTTCGTCGCCGGGCTGGAACAGCGTCACCTGCGCGCCGATCGCGCGCACCACGCCGGTGGCGTCCCAGCCCAGCACGCGCGGTTCGGTGACGGCCGAACCCCGGCGCACCTTGGTGTCGACCGGATTGACCGAGACCGCGCGCACTTCGACCAGCAGGTCGCGCGGGCCGGGCGCGGGCTGCGGCAAATCGAAATCGATCAGCGCCTTCGGATCGGCGATCGGCAGGCCGTGCTGCGTGTAGACTACTGCTTTCATGATGTCTGTCCTCAAGATTGACAAGTACTTGTAAAACCGGAAAAGTGCGGAAAAACGCGACAGAATCGTACGCGAAAACGGCCGGGCCGTTTCGATCCGATGCATTCCATACCCTGAAAATCAAATGCAAGAGACATCATATTGTTTAATCCGGCGGCGAGCAGGCGAATGAATTGAGCCCAGGCCTGGCCTCTGATATAATCGCCGACCAGTCGGGGCGTAGCGCAGCCTGGTAGCGTACTTGCATGGGGTGCAAGGGGTCGAGTGTTCGAATCACTCCGTCCCGACCAATAGAATCGAGGGCTTATGGATATCTGATCCATAAGCCCTTTTTTATTCCGGTTCAAGACCGGCTGCTCTTCGGTCACCCCGTATTGCGCAAGCCCGCCGCCACCCCATTGATGGTCAAATGAATCCCGCGCTGCACGCGTTCCTCGACTTCGCGTCCGGCCTTGGCATTGGCGCGATGGCGCTTGATCAGTTCCACCTGCAAGTGATTCAGCGGATCCAGATAGGCAAAGCGATTCTTGATCGACCGCGCCAGCAGCGGGTTGCCGGCCAGCCGGTCCTTGCTGCCGGTGATCGCATTCAGGTAGCCTATAGTGCGTTCGTGCTCGTCCAGCATGCGCTGGAAAATCGTCTTGCGCAGCTTCTTGTCCGGCACCAGTTCGGCGTAGCGCGAAGCCACCGCCATATCGGTTTTCGACAGGACCATGTCCATGTTCGACAGCAATGCCGCAAAGAACGGCCATTCCTTGAACATCGCGCGCAGCATCTTCATCTTGGCGGCGGACGCGCTCTTGCCGGCGCCGTTTTCGGCCAGCCATTCGCCGATCGCGCTGCCGAAACCGTACCAGCCCGGCAGCAGCAGGCGGCATTGGCCCCAGGAAAAGCCCCATGGAATCGCGCGCAGGTCTTCGATGCGCTGGGTCGACTTGCGCGACGCCGGCCGCGAACCGATATTCAATCCGGCGATTTCCGCGATCGGCGTGGCGGCGAAGAAATAATCGGTGAAGCCCGGGGTTTCGTATACCAGGTTGCGATAGGCGCGATACGCGCGGTCCGACAGGTCGCCCATGACTTTTTCGAATTCGGTCAGTTGCCGCGTATGGCGCGCTTCCAGCACCGGCGGCGTCAGGCTGGCTTCGAGGGTGGCGGCGACCAGCGTTTCCAGGTTGCGTCGGCCGATTTCGGGATTGGCGAATTTGGAGGCGATGGTTTCGCCCTGTTCGGTCAGCCGGATCTGGCCGTTGACGGTGCCGGCCGGTTGCGCCAGGATCGCCTGGTAGCTCGGCCCGCCGCCGCGGCCCACGGTGCCGCCGCGTCCATGGAACAGCCGCAGCTTGACGCCGACCTGGTCGAATACCTTGACCAGCAGCGTTTCGGCCTTATACAGTTCCCAGGTCGAGGTGAGGAAGCCGCCGTCCTTGTTCGAATCGGAATAGCCGAGCATCACCTCCTGCAGGCTGCCCTGGCGCCAGATCAGTTGCGCCACCTGCGGCAGCGCCATCCATTGCGCCATGATGTCGGCGGAAACGCGCAGGTCGGGAATGGTTTCGAACAGCGGTATCACCATCAATTCCATATGCGGCTGGGCGTCGCCGCGCTTGCTGCCATCTTTGCCGCCGTCGCCCGGCTTGAGCAGCCCCATTTCCTTTTGCAGCAGCATCACTTCCAGCAGATCGGATACCGCCTCGGTATGCGAAATAATGTAATTGCGGATGGCGCGATCGCCGTAGCGCGCGCGGATTTCCCGCGCCGTGCGCAGCACGGTCAGTTCGGAATAGGTTTCGGCCGAGTAATCGTTGTACGGCGAGAACAACAGCCGCGGCTGGCAGATTTCGTTCAGCAGCAGCGCGACTTTCTTCTCTTCGCTCAAGCCGGCATAGTTCGCTTCCACATTGGCATGCGCGAACAGTTCGCCCAGCACGCGTTCATGCACGTCCGAGCTCTGCCGCAAATCCAGTGTCGCCAGATGGAATCCGAATATCTGGGCGGCGCGCTTCAATCCGGCCAGGCGCGGCTTGACCAGCGCCGCGCCGTGATGGGAAACCAGCGAATCGATCAATACCTGCAAGTCGGCCAGGAACACTTCCGGCCCCGGATAATACGGCGCGCTGCCGACTTCATGGCGCAGGATATCGACCGCGCCCAGCGCGCGGGCGGTCGATGCCAGGCGGGCGTAGATGCCGATCAGCGCGCGCCGGTACGGTTCGTCGGCGCGATGCTCGGACTGGTCGGGCGAAGCTTCGGCCAGCGCGTACAAAGCACGGCTGGCATCGACCATCAGTGTCGAGATCGACAGTTCGGCGCCCAGCGCATGCACTTCTTCCAGATAGAAATCGAAGATCGTAGTCGACTGGCGCACCAGCGCGTGCTGCATGGTGGCGGCGTTGACGTTCGGATTGCCGTCGCGGTCGCCGCCGATCCAGCTGCCCATCTGCATGTACGACGGCGCGGCGTTTTCCGCGCCGTCGCCCGCCTTGCGTCCGCGCGCCGGAAAGCGCAGCGCGATCTCGTCCTCGATATCGTCATACAGCGCCGGCAATTCGCGCAGGAAGGTAATGCGGTAATACGACAGCGCATTATCGATTTCGTCGGCCACCGTCAGCTTGCTGTAGCGCAGCATGCGGGTTTGCCACAGTGTGGCGATGCGGGCGCGCATCAGGGCGGTATTGTGTTCGCGCTCCTTGTGCGTCAGCGGCTGGTCGCGCAAGGCCAGCAGGCGGGCGATTTCGCCTTCGGCATCCAGGATGCTCTTGCGCTGCACTTCGGTCGGATGCGCGGTCAGCACCGGCGAAATCAGCGCGTCGCCGAAAAACTTGCGAACCTCGGCGCCGGTCACGCCGGCCTGATCGAGCTGCCCGAGCGCGAAGGCCACGCTGCCCGATTGCTCGGCCGAGCCGGCCAGCAGATGCGCGCGCCGGCGGCGGTTGTGATGCTGGTCTTCGGCGATATTGGCCAGGTGCGAGAAATAGGAGAACGCGCGCACCACCGAATTGGTCTGGTCGCGCGTGAGATTCTTGAGCAACTGGTCGAGCTCCCTGGCGGCTGCCGCATCGGTGTCGCGGCGAAAGCGCACGGCGGTCTGGCGGATGGTTTCGACCACGTTGTAGACGGTGTCGCCTTCCTGCTCGCGCAGCACGTCGCCCAGCAGGCGGCCGAGCAGGCGGATATCTTCCTTGAGCGGCGCGTCCTTGTCGTTGGCGCGCGGGGCGGCGGTTTTTCTTGTTGCAATGCTTGCCGGGGTGGTCCTGGCGATTTGCGGAGCGGTCTTCGATACGGTTTTGGAAGGGGTTTTTGTCTGGGTCGGCATAATCGAATGCAATCGGTCTCAAAATTGGAATGGTTGAGGGAACTTGACGGAATGCGCCGGTGCCGCGCTTTCATCGCCAGGATCCATCGTCAAAAATACGGAATGCAGCGTGCTAAAATTTGTCACTTTTTAGGAATTGCCGCTTCAGCGATTCTTATTTTTATCTTTGTTCATTCCCTGATTTCCCGCCCGATGCATCGCAGCCCGGCGTCTCGTCTTGAAAGCGCAATTTGAAAGCTTCCTTCCCCTCCAAACTGATTATCGCCTCGCGCGAAAGCCGACTTGCCATGTGGCAGGCCGAACACGTGCGTGATCGGCTGGCCTTATTATATCCGCAGTGCAGCATCGAAATCCTCGGCATGACCACGCGCGGCGATCAAATTCTCGACCGCACCTTGTCCAAGGTCGGCGGCAAGGGCTTGTTCGTGAAGGAACTGGAAGTGGCGATGGCCGAGGGCCGCGCCGACCTGGCGGTGCATTCCCTCAAGGACATGCCGATGGAGTTGCCGCCCGGCTTCATGCTCGGCACCGTGCTGGAGCGCGAAGACCCGCGGGACGCCTTCGTCTCCAACGACTACGCCTCGCTGGCCGACCTGCCGCCGGGCGCGGTGGTCGGCACCAGCAGCCTGCGCCGCCAGGCCTTGATCGCAGCGCGTTTCCCGTCGCTGGTCATCAAGCCCTTGCGCGGCAATCTGGATACCCGGCTCGGCAAGCTCGACAAGGGTGAATACGCGGCCATCATCCTGGCGGCCGCGGGCCTGAAGCGGCTTGGCCTGCCGCAGCGTATCCGCGCATTGATCGAGCCCGAGCAAAGCCTGCCGGCGCCGGGGCAGGGAGCGATGGCGATCGAGATCCTGGACAGCCGCCCGGAATTGGCCGAAATGCTGGCGCCGCTGAACCATCGCGACAGCGAACGGGCGGTCGTCGCCGAACGCACGCTGTCGCGCACTTTCGGCGGCAGTTGCCAGATTCCGTTGGCGGCGTTTGCCACCATCGACGGCGCCGACGGATCGACCATGCGCCTGCGCGCGATGGTGGCCACGCCGGACGGGCTGCGCGTGGCGGCGGCCGAACTCAGCGGTCCGGCCGACGCGCCGGAGGAATTGGGGCATCGTATCGCCGCCGTGCTGCAAGAGCAGGGCGCCGCCGCCATTCTGGACGCATGCCGGGACGCATGACCGGCATCGCCAAGCCGCCGTGCGCCGTGGTGATCACGCGGCCGCTGGCGCAGGCCGAGGCGCTGGCGCCGCGCATTGCCGCGCTGGGTTTGCAGCCGGTGCTGTTTCCCTTGCTGGAAATCCAGGCGCTGGAAGACAGCCGGGAACTTCGCAATACCCTGGCCCGTCTGCAGGATTACGCCATGGCGGTGTTCGTCAGCCCGAATGCGATCGATGCCGCGTTCCGCCATATCGACGCGTGGCCGGCCGGCGTGGCGATTGGCATTGTCGGCGCGGGCAGCCGGGCCGCGTTGGCAAGGCATGGCGTGGATCGGTCGAACGCGCGCATCGTGGCCCCGCTGATTGCGGAAAAAACCGATTCTGAGGGTCTGTTCGCGGCGCTCGACCTGGCGGCGCTCAAGGGCAGGCGGGTCCTGATCGTGCGCGGCCAGGCCGGGCGCGATTTCCTGAGCCAGGCCCTGCAGCGGGCCGGCGTCGCCGTCGAACATGTCGGCGCCTACCGGCGCGGCGCGCCGGCGCCGGACCCGGACCTGATCGCCCGCCTGCGGACGCTGCTGGACAGTGACAACTGCTGGATCGTCACCAGTTCCGAGGCCTTGCGCAATCTGCTGCGGCTGCTGCCGAAAACCGCCATGGAGGATGCTGTAGTGAAAATGCAACAAAAGCGGATCATCGTGCCGCATCCCCGTATTGCAGAGACGGCGCGGCTTGCGGGCTTTTCCTGCGTGACGCTGACCGGATCGGGGGACGAACGGCTGCTGGCCGCGTTACAATCGGACTCATGAACGAATTGCCATCGACCTCGGACTCCCCGCAGTCCTCCTACGCCCAGTCCTCGGCATCCGCCGCGCCGGCCCGTCCGGCGCAGGAAGCCTATGCTGGATCCCCGATCTATCCGGTGGCCGGCCGCGGCGTCTCGCGGCGCTGGATCTATCTGCTGGTCATACTGATGTTGGCCGGCTTCGCCGCCCAGTGGTGGTATTCGCAGAAGGAAATCAGCGTACTGCGCGAGGAAGTGGCGCGCCGCCTGCAGACCGGCGATACCAGCAACAACGAAATCCGCGGCGTGGTCAAGTCGCTGCAGGAAGAAACCCGCGAAGTGCAGGCCAAGGTCAGCGTGCTCGACAGCAAGCAGACCGAATCGCAAAGCCAGCAACTGGCGCTGGAACAACTGTATCAGGACCTGTCGAAGAATCGCGACGAGTGGGCGTTGTCCGAAGTGGAAGGCGTGTTGTCCACCGCCAGCCAGCAATTGCAACTGGGCGGCAACGTGCAGGGTGCGCTGATCGCACTGCAGAACGCCGACAAGAGCCTGTCGCGCTCGGATAAACCCCAATTCATCGCCATCCGCCGCGCCATCGCGCGCGACCTGGACCGCCTCAAGGCCTTGCCAACGGTCGACGTGCCGGGCATCGCCTTGCGCATCGACAGCGTGATCGGCCAGATCGACGGCATGCCGCTGCTGGCCGATGAAAAGCCGGTGGCCTCGGTGACCGCGCCGAAGAAACAGTTGCACGCCGTGCCGAAGGCAAAAGCGGGCGGGCCTGCAACCGCGGCCGCCGCTGCAACGCCTGGGGTTCGTTCGGATTGGCTGCAACAGGCGCAGGACGCGTGGCAAAGCTTCAGCGCCGAATTGTGGACCGACGTCCAGCAACTGGTGCGCGTGCGCAGCGTGGAAACGCCGGAAGCGCTGCTGCTGTCGCCGACGCAGTCCTATTACGTTCGCGAAAACCTGAAGCTGCGCCTGCTCAACGCGCGGCTGGCGCTGCTGTCGCATAACGAGGAAGCCTTCCGCAGCGACCTGCTGGCCTCGCAGGACACCATCGCCAAGTATTTCGATACCCGGGCGCGGCAGACGCAAGTGGCGCAGGCCTTGATCAAGCAGGTGCAGGGCAGCAACCTGTCGATCGAGATGCCGACCCTCTCCGACAGCATCAATGCGGTGCGCAACTACAAAGCAAAGCCTTAACCGGGAAGCGGCCGATTCATGCGATTATTCCTCTGGCTTCTTACGCTATTTGCAACCGCGATCGGCCTGGCCGTCGCGACCCGCTTCAATACCGGCAACGTGGTGTTTTTCTACCCGCCTTACCGCGTCGACCTCTCGCTCAATTTCTTCATCGCGCTGATCCTGGCCGCCTTTGTCATCCTGTACGTCGTGATTCGCGCCGTGCGGGTGGCGCAGCGGCTGCCGGGCCGGGTGCTGGCCTATCGCCGCCGCAAGCGCGAGGATGAAAGCAACCAGGCCTTGCGCGATGCGCTCAAGGCGCTGTTCGAAGGCCGCTTCGGCCAGGCCGAAAAAGCCGCCACCCGCGCCGCGCAATGGAACGACAACGCCGGCCTGGCCGCGCTGATCGCCGCCCGCGCCGCGCATCGCATGCGCCAGCCGGAACGGCGCGACATCTGGCTGGCCAGTACCGAAACCGACGAAGCGCTGCATACCGCGCGCCTCATGACCACGCTGGAAATGCAGGTCGACGCGCACCAGACCCAGGACGCGCTGAGGGTGGTCGACCAGCTCAATGCCAGCGGCACGCGGCATCTGCAGGCGCTGCAATGGGCGCTGAAGGCGCATCAGCAGGCCAACAACTGGGCCGAAGTGCTGCGGCTGGTGCAGGCACTGGACAAGCGCAAGGCGTTGCATCCCGCGCTGTCGCGGCGGCTGACCGAAATGGCCTACGATTATCTGCTGGCCGACCGTTCGCACGACGGCGAATCGCTGCGGCGGCTGTGGGCCGCGGTGCCGAATGTCGATCGCTTGCAGCCGCATATCGCGGCGCGCGCGGCGGAAGCCTTCAACGCGCGCGGCCTGCACGACGATGCGCGCGCGCTGCTGGAACGCGCGCTGGCGGCGCAACTCGACGTACGCCTGCTGCGCAGTTACCGCGACGCCACGGCGCCGGCCGGCACCCCGGCGCTGCTGGGCCAGATCGAACGCTGCGAAGACTGGATCGCGCGCCGCGCCGGCGACCCGGAACTGCAACTGACGCTGGGCATGCTGTGCCTGCGCCAGAAGCTGTGGGGCAAGGCGCAACGCCACCTGGAGCAGGCCCTGGCCGACGCCGTCGAACCGCGCACCGTGCGCGAAGCGCATCTGAGCCTGGCGCAGTTGTACGACGCGCTGGAACAGCCCGAAAAATCCGCCGAGCATTACCGCCGCTGCGCCATCGCCACGGCGATCCGCTGATCCGCGGATCAGCGGATTCTTGCGTCCGCCGGGAGGCCGCTTGCGGGCCCTCTCTTGAAAGCTTTCCCGCTCGGGTATACTGCGTGCGCGCAAGTTGTGATTGATTACTAACCAGAAACCGTAAAGAAGCCACCATGAGTTTAAATACCGTCCCGGCAGGCCGCGATCTGCCGAATGACTTCAACGTCATCATCGAAATTCCCGCTAATGGCGATCCGGTCAAATATGAAGTCGACAAGGAAACCGGCGCCATCTTCGTCGACCGTTTCCTCGGCACCGCGATGCATTATCCGTGCAACTACGGCTATATCCCGCAAACACTGGCCGACGACGGCGATCCGGTCGACGTGCTGGTGCTGACCCCATTCCCGCTGTTCCCGGGCTCCGTGGTGCGTTGCCGCGTGCTGGGCGTGCTGAAGATGACCGACGACGGCGGCATCGACGCCAAGCTGCTGGCGGTGCCGGTCGACAAGCTGTGCCCGATGTATTCGCACATCAAGTCGCTCAAGGATGTGCCGGAATTCACGCTGAACCAGATCAAGCATTTCTTCGAGCACTACAAGGATCTGGAAAAAGGCAAATGGGTCAAGATGGAAGGCTGGGCGGATGCCGAGGAAGCCAAGAAGGAAATCCTGGCGGGCGTGGCGGCCTACAAGCCGGCCTGATTTCAGGCGCTTGAGCCAGGCCGGGCAGATCCGGCGAAAATCGGTAGAAATCGAAAGGCGCCCATGCGGCGCCTTTTTTCATGCGCCCGAATTATTCGAGCCGTCCAAATCATCCGAACCGTTCGAACCGTTCGAACCATCCGCACCGCTCGATCGAAACGGACTGCGGTCGTTCAGCTCATCGATATAGCCTTCGATGCCGTCGTTTTCCTGCTCCAGGAAACGCTGCACCGCATCGGCGAAGCCGGGATGTTTCAGCCAGTGCGCCGACCAGGTCTTTTGCGGCAGGAAGCCGCGCGCCATCTTGTGTTCGCCCTGGGCGCCGCCTTCGAAACAGTCGATCCTGTTGGCGATGCAGAATTCCAGCGGCTGGTAATACGCCGTTTCGAAATGCAGGCAGTCGACATTCTCGATGGCGCCCCAATAGCGGCCGTACAGCGTTTTATCGGTGTGGATCAGCAATGACGAAGCGATCGCCCGGCCGTCGCGTTCGGCCACCACCAGCAGGATATTCTGCGGCATGCCGGCGGCGATGCGCTCGAAAAAGTCCAGCGTCAGATACGGCGTCGAATGGTGCGCGCGATAGGTGTGGCAATAGCAGCGGTAGAAGAACAGCCAGTCGGCCGCGGCGGCGTCGGCGCCGCGCACATGGCGGAACACGATGCCGGCCTCGGCCACCTTGCGCCGCTCGGCGCGGATATTCTTGCGCTTCTTGCGTTCCAGCGTGGCCAGGAAATCGTCGAAGCTGGCATAGCCGGCGTTGATCCAGTGAAACTGCACGCCGGAACGCAGCAGGTAGCCGTTGTCGCCGAGCAGGGCGGCCTGCCGTGCCGGCGGATACAGGATATGGGTCGAGGACACCTCGGTGGCGCGCTGCACGCCTTGCAGCGTCGCGATCAATGCCTGCAGCGCCGCCTCGTCGCGCGCCAGCAGCCGGGCGCCGGTCACCGGGGTGAACGGAATGGCGCACAGCAGCTTGGGATAGTAGTCGAGGCCGTTCCTGGCGTAGGCGTCGGCCCAGGCCCAGTCGAATACGTACTCGCCGTAGGAGTGATATTTCAGGTAGAGCGGCAGGGCGGCATGCAATTCGTCGCCGATCCACAGCGTCAGGTATTGCGGCTGCCAGCCGGCCTCGCGCGCCGCGCTGCCGCTTGCGTGCAGCGCATGCAGGAAGGCATAGGACAAAAACGGATTGGCCTCGGCCTGCAAGGCCAGCAGGCCGTCCCATGCGTCCTGCCCCACATCGTCCAGAGAAGATATGATTCGCGTGCGATAATTACGCGCCGAACGATGCGCGGACGCGCTGTCCGCTGCTTCAACCGGTTCAATCGCGCCAACTGCTTTCGTCACCAAACGCTTCCTCATCCTTTCATCCTTATTGACCGCAGCCATGATCGTTAAAGTCGCCATCGCCCAAATCAACAGTACCGTCGGCGATATCGCCGGCAATGTCGACCGAATCGTCGAATTCTCCCGCCGCGCCGCGCAACAGGGCGCCGATATCGTGGTGACGCCGGAATTGTCGCTGGTCGGCTATCCGCCGGAAGATCTGTTGCTGCGTCAGGCATTCTACGCAAAATCCGAGCAGGCGTTGCAGACCCTGGCCGCGTCGCTGGCGGCCTGGCCGGAAATGTTCGTGCTGGTCGGCCATGCGCAGCGGCGCGGCGGCGCCAGCTACAACGCGGTTTCGGTGCTGCATCGGGGCGGAATTATCGGCACCTATTGCAAGGGCGCGCTGCCCAACGATGCGGTATTCGACGAAAAACGTTATTTCACGCCTGCCGAAGCGCCGTTCGTGTTCGACGTCAAAGGCACGCGTTTCGGCGTCAATATCTGCGAAGACACCTGGTGGCCGGACGCGCCGGCGCGGGCGCGCCAGGCCGGCGCCCAGGTGCTGCTGGTGCCGAACGGCTCGCCCTTTCATATCGACAAGCAATCGCTGCGCTACCGGAAAATGCGCGACAACGTCAGCGCTCAGGGACTGGCGCTGGTATTCGCCAACCTGGTCGGCGGCCAGGACGAACTGATTTTCGACGGCAGTTCATTCGTGCTGGATGCCGCGGGCCGGCCGGCGATGCAGATGCCGCATGCCGAGGAGTGCCTGCAAATCGTCGAATTCGACGGCGGCCGGCCGTTGCCGCAGCCCTTGCCGCCGGCGGCGAACACCGAGGCCCAGGTCTACCAGGCGCTGGTGCTGGGCGTGCGCGACTACATCGGCAAGAACGGCTTTCCGGGCGTGCTGCTGGGACTGTCGGGCGGCGTCGATTCGGCGCTGACCCTGGCGATCGCGGTCGACGCCCTGGGCGCGGACAAGGTCAGGGCGGTGATGATGCCGTCGCCTTACACCGCCTCGATCTCGCTCGACGATTCGCGCGACATGGTCAAGCGGCTCGGCGTGCGCTACGACGAGATTTCGATCGGCGCCTGCTTCGATGCCTTCCGCAATACGCTGGCGGCCGAATTCGCCGGCCTGGCCGAGGACGCCACCGAGGAAAACATCCAGGCCCGCATTCGCGGCACTTTGTTGATGGCGATGTCGAACAAGCACGGCTCGATCGTGCTGACCACCGGCAACAAGAGCGAAATGGCGGTCGGCTATTGCACCCTGTACGGCGACATGGCGGGCGGTTTCGCCGTGATCAAGGACATCGCCAAGACCCTGGTGTACCGCCTGTGCGCCTATCGCAACAGCGTCGGCGACATCATCCCGGAGCGCATCCTGACGCGCGCGCCGTCGGCCGAACTGCGGCCCGACCAGACCGACCAGGATTCGCTGCCGCCGTACGAAATCCTGGATGCGATCATGCAGCGCTACATGGAAGAGAACCAGAGCCTGGCCGAAATCGAAGCGGCCGGCTTTGCCAGCGCCGATGTCGAGCGCATCACGCGCCTGATCAAGATCAACGAATACAAACGGCGCCAGGCCCCGGTCGGCATCCGCATCACGCATCGCGGTTTCGGGCGCGACTGGCGTTATCCGATCACGTCGCGTTTTCGCGAATGAGCCGCGGCGCGGGATCGGACCGCTGATTGGACCGGGCGGCGGCGATAATGCAATAATGCGCGTTGCAGCATCAGATTTGAATCAATCCAGGGGAGTTTCCATGAAGCAAGTTACAGCGATTATCAAACCTTTCAAGCTCGATGAAGTCCGTGAAGGCTTGGCCGAAATCGGCGTAACCGGCATGACCGTAACAGAAGTCAAGGGCTTCGGCCGCCAGAAGGGCCATACCGAGCTGTATCGCGGCGCCGAATATGTGGTCGATTTCCTGCCGAAGGTGAAAATCGAAATCGTGATCGACGACAGCCAGGTGGAGGCGGCGGTCGATGCGATCATCAAGTCGGCGCGTACCGGCAAGATCGGCGACGGCAAGATTTTCGTACAGGATGTCGCACAGGTGATCCGCATCCGTACCGGCGAAACCGGCGCCGATGCCGTTTAAGGAATCGGGAAGTCGTTTTTTAAATGGTTTTTGAATTTTTTTCGGGTTGATTGTTTCAATGCAAGGAATGGCCCCGATCGGAAAAATCAGGGCCGTTCCTGCGATTTGAGCAATACCATCAATGCCCCGGACCCGCCTTCGGCCGGCGTCGCCTGGCAAAACGCCAATACCTCATCCTTTTGAATCAGCCAGTTGCGGACCTTGTTCTTGAGCACCGGCTCGCGATTGACCGATCCCAGCCCCTTGCCATGAATGATGCGCACGCAGCGCAAGCCGTGCCGCCGCACCTCGCGCAGGAATTCTCCCAGGGCTTCGCGCGCCTGGTCGGTGCGCAGTCCGTGCAGATCGAGTTCGCGCTGGATCACCCAGTGGCCGCGGCGCAGCTTGCGCAAGGTGTCCTGGCCGATGCCGTTGCGCGCATAGCTCAGCGTTTCGTCGGTGTCGAGCAGGGTATCGTAGGTGAATTCGTCGGAAATCGATTCCATCAGCGCCGCCTGTTCGTCGGCCAGGTGCTGGCGCGCCACCGCAGGCGGTTTTTTGATTGGATGGAGTTTTTTTTCGGAAGAGGAGAGCGGCAGCGGCGCGACCGGGCCGATGCTGCGCCGGAACAGGTCGGCTTCCTCGGCCGCGATCCCGGCCTGGCGCGCCGCTTCGGCTTGCGCCAGTGCGCGGGCCTCTTGCTGCGCCTTCAAATCCTTGCGCAGCGCGGGCAGCGCGTTCAAATCCTTGATCGAGGCCATGATCCTGTCCTTCCTGGCAACCGCGATAAAACGACGGCAAAGCCTTACAGCGGCGTATCGCCCAGGCCTTCCAGATAGCGTTGCGCATCCAGCGCGGCCATGCAGCCGGTGCCGGCGCTGGTGATTGCCTGGCGATAGATATGATCCTGCACGTCGCCGGCGGCGAATACGCCTTCGACGCTGGTCGCCGTGGCGCCGCCCTGCAGGCCGGCGCGGGTCTGGATATAGCCGTCCTTCATATCCAGCTGGCCTTCGAAGATGCCGGTGTTGGGCTTGTGGCCGATGGCCACGAACACGCCGTGCACAGGCATGCGCGAGACATGGCCCTGGTCGGTATCGCGGATATTGATGCTGGTCACGCCGCCGGTGTCGCCCACCACTTCATCCAGGGTGTGCCTCCACTTGAGATCGATCTTGCCTTCGCCGACCTTGGCCATCAGGCGATCGATCAGGATAGGCTCGGCGCGGAACTTGTCGCGGCGATGGATCACCGTCACCTTGCTGGCGATATTGGACAGATACAGCGCTTCCTCGACCGCGGTATTGCCCCCGCCGACCACCGCCACATCCTTGCCGCGATAAAAAAAGCCGTCGCAGGTGGCGCAGGCCGACACGCCTTTGCCCATGAATTCGGTTTCCGAGGGCAGGCCCAGGTATTGGGCCGAGGCGCCGGTGGCGATGATCAGGGCGTCGCAGGTGTATTCGCCGGTGTCGCCCACCAGCCGGATCGGCTTTTCGGCCAGGAATGTGGTGTGGATATGGTCGAACACGATTTCGGTATCGAAATTCTCGGCATGCTTGAGCAGCCGCTGCATCAATTCCGGTCCTTGCACGCCGTGCGGATCGCCGGGCCAGTTTTCGACGTCGGTGGTGGTCATCAACTGGCCGCCCTGTTCGACGCCGGTGATCAGCACCGGCTTCAGGTTGGCGCGCGCGGCATATACCGCGGCGCTATAGCCGGCGGGGCCGGAACCCAGGATTAATACTTTGGCATGTTTTGTCGGGTGTTTCGGAGAAGTCATAAAGCGCTCTGCGTTTAAATGTCGGACGGTATCGGACCGGGAAAAGAATCACCGGATTATAGACGAGATGGGGACTTTGCCGCGCTTGCGCAAGATCCCGGCCGCCGGCTATCGATTCGATAGAGAGGTTCATGTTACATTCTGGACGCAATTGCCCGTTACAATGCCGTATCGCAATAGCAACATTTCAAGATTGATCTATGAGCAGAACCACATCCCAGGCGTATACCCGTAGTCCCAAGCCCGAAGCCCAGCCGCTGCCAAGCCGCCTGGTGCGGCTGCTGTCCGAAGCCCGCTGGCTGGCGCTGGGGGCGCTGACCGTTTACCTGGTGCTGATCCTGCTCTCGTATTCGCATGCCGATCCGGGCTGGTCGCGTTCGGTCGCGGTCCTGCGCCTGCATAACTGGGGCGGCAAGGTCGGGGCGTATACCGCCGACCTGCTGCTGTACATCTTCGGGCTGTCGGCCTGGTGGTTCTGCGTGCTCTGCGCGCGCTATCTGTGGCTGGGCTATCGCCGCATGTCGCAGCGCTTCCTGCTGGAGCAGGAAGGCGAGCCGGAACACAAACAGGAAACCCTGATCCGCCTGGCCGGCTTTGTGGTCATGGTGGCCGGCAGCCTCGGCATCGAATACATGCGCATGTACAGCATGAAGCTGGCGCTGCCGCGCGCGCCCGGCGGCGTGCTGGGTGAAATGATCGGCGGCAGCGCCCAGGGCGCGCTCGGCTTTACCGGCGCCACGCTGTTCCTGCTGCTGCTGTTCGGACTCGGTTTCAGCCTGTTTTTCCATGTTTCCTGGCTGGCCACGGTCGAGCGCCTCGGCGCGGCGCTGGAAGGCATCGTGTTGGGACTGAAGAATTTCTACGTGGCGCGCGAAGACCGCAAGGTCGGCCATGTGGCCGCGGTCAAGCGCGAAGAAGTGGTCGTGCAGGAGCGCGCCAAGATCGTCGAGGCGGCGCCGATCCGCATCGAACCGCAGGTGGTGGAAGTGCAGAAGTCGCAGCGCGTCGAGAAGGAAAAGCAGAGCGCGCTGTTCGTCGACATGGACAGCGATTTGCCGCCGTTGTCGCTGCTGGACGAAGCGCCGCCGGCGCAGCAGACCGTCTCGGTCGAGACGCTGGAATTCACCAGCCGCCTGATCGAGAAGAAATTGTCCGATTTCGGGGTGCAGGTAAAAGTCATCGCGGCCCATCCGGGGCCGGTGATCACGCGCTATGAAATCGAACCGGCCACCGGCGTCAAGGGGAGCCAGATCGTCGGCCTGGCGCGCGACCTGGCGCGTTCGCTGTCGCTGACCTCGATCCGGGTGGTCGAAGTGATCGCCGGCAAGAATTACATGGGCCTGGAATTGCCGAATCCGAAACGGCAGATTGTGCGCCTGACGGAAATCCTCGGCTCCAAGATCTACAACGACAGCGCGTCCAGCCTGACCATCGCGCTCGGCAAGGACATCGCCGGCCATCCGGTGGTGGCGGACCTGGCCAAGATGCCGCATCTGCTGGTGGCCGGTACCACCGGCTCGGGCAAATCGGTCGGCATCAACGCCACCATCCTGTCGCTGCTGTACAAATCCAGCCCGAACGAGGTCAAGCTGATTCTGATCGATCCGAAGATGCTGGAGCTGTCGATCTACGAAGGCATTCCGCATCTGCTGGCGCCGGTGGTGACCGACATGCAGCAGGCCGGCCATGCGCTGAACTGGGCGGTGGCGGAAATGGAGCGGCGCTACAAGAAAATGTCGAAGGTCGGCGTGCGCAACCTGGCCGGCTACAACCAGAAGATCGCCGACGCCGACAAGCGCGGCGAAAAGATACCGAATCCGTTCAGCCTGACGCCGGACGCGCCGGAGCCGCTGGAAAAACTGCCGACCATCGTGATCATCATCGACGAGCTGGCCGACCTGATGATGGTGGTCGGCAAGAAGGTGGAAGAACTGATCGCCCGTATTGCGCAGAAGGCGCGCGCGGCCGGCATCCACCTGATCCTGGCCACGCAGCGTCCGTCGGTCGACGTGATTACCGGCCTGATCAAGGCCAACGTGCCGACCCGCATCTCGTTCCAGGTCAGCAGCAAGATCGACTCGCGCACCATTCTCGACCAGATGGGCGCCGAGGCGCTGCTCGGCATGGGCGACATGCTCTACATGCCGCCTGGCACCGGCCTGCCGATCCGGGTCCACGGCGCCTTTGTTTCCGACGACGAAGTGCACCGCGTGGTCGACCATCTGAAGGCGCAGGGCGAACCGAATTACATCGAAGGCATTCTTGAAGGCGGCGTGGCGGGCGACGCCGACGGCGCCATGGGCGGTGCTGCCGGCGGCACCGAGGGCGATGAACTTTACGACCAGGCCGTGGCCGTAGTATTGAAGAACCGGCGCGCCTCGATTTCGCTGGTCCAGCGCCACCTGCGCATCGGCTACAACCGCGCCGCGCGCCTGCTGGAGCAGATGGAGACGAGCGGGCTGGTTTCCACCATGCAGTCCAACGGCAACCGGGAGATCCTGGTTCCCGCCGGCAATACCGCGGAATAAATTTAGGAATCCAATGAAATCTGCCGTATCCAAAGCAAGTATTTTCCTGTCGGCGGCGATCGTTGCAGTGTTGCCGCTGCTGCCGTTGCCGGCCAGCGCCAGCGCCCTGGCGCAATTCAAGAGCTTTGTCGCCGGCACGCAATCGGCCAAGGGCGATTTTTCGCAACGGCTGGTCAAGACCGGCAGCGGCGAGGCCAAGGTTTCCAGCGTCTCCACCGGCACCTTCGAATTCGCGCGGCCCGGCAAGTTCATCTGGAAATATCAGAAGCCGTATGAGCAATTGCTGCAGGCGGATGGCGTGCAGTTGTATATCTATGACAAGGACCTGAACCAGGTCACCACGCGCCAGCTGGGCAACGCCCTGGGCTCGTCGCCGGCCGCGATCCTGTTCGGCAGCAACGACCTGGAGCAGAATTTCACGCTCAAGGAAGGCGCGGCCAAGGACGGCCTCGAATGGCTGGAAGCCACGCCCAAGAGCAAGGACACCACCTTCGATCATATCGGCATCGGCCTGCGCAACGGCTTGCCGGAAGCGATGGAGCTGCGCGACTCCTTCGGCCAGGTGTCGGTGCTGACCTTTACCAATTTCCAGAAGAATCCTCCGTTGAAGGAAGGTCGTTTCAAGTTCGTCGTGCCCAAGGGGGCAGATGTATTCAATAACTGAAACGGTGGCAGGGCGCGATACGACCTGCGGCCTGCTCAGGATGAACGGATGTTTCTGGTTTTCGTAAAAATATAGACACCCGTTCGGCCTGAGTAGCGCAGCGTATCGAAGGCTCACCTAACCCAAACTCATCATGTTCCTTCAATCCCTCCGCATGACCCGTCGCGACTGGCGCGCAGGCGAGTTGCGCTTCCTGCTGATCGCGCTGATCGTCGCGGTCGCCGCTTTGTCTTCGGTAGGTTTCTTTGTCGACCGCATGCGCGGCGGCCTCACGCGCGATGCGGCGCAACTGCTGGGCGCCGATCTGGTATTGAGCGCCGACCAGCCGATTCCCGCCGACTGGCGCGCGCAAGCCGAAGCCCAGGGATTGAAGACCGCCGATACGGCAGTGTTTTCCAGCATGGCGATCGCCGGCAAGGGCGACAGCGCGCGCTCCCAGCTCAGCGCCATCAAGGCGGTATCGCCGTCCTATCCCCTGCGCGGCCAGGTCAAGCTCAGCGACCATGACGACGGCAGCGCGGCGGCGGCCGGCAGCGCCACCCCGGCGCCCGGCACGGTCTGGGTCGATCCGGCGATCCTGGCGAACCTCGACCTGCACGTCGGCGATCCGCTGACCCTCGGCGACAAGCGCTTCACCATTGCCAAGGTACTCAACTTCGAGCCGGACCGCGGCAGCGCCTTCATCAATTTCTCCCCGCGCGTCATGCTGGCCCAGGCCGATCTGCCCCAAACCAACCTGATTCAATTCGGCTCGCGCGTGACCTACCGGCTGCTGCTGGCCGGCGCGCCGGAAACCGTGCGCGCTTACCAGGCCCGCCTGGAACAGAAAATCGATGCCGACAATATCAAGGGCATGCGGCTGGAATCGCTGAAATCCGGCCGGCCCGAAATGCGCGCCACGCTGGACCGCGCCGAGCAATTCCTGTCGCTGGTCGGCCTGCTGTCGGCCATGCTGGCCGCGATCGCCGTGGCGATGGCCGCGCGCCGTTTCATGCTGCGCCATCTGGATGCCTGCGCCATGCTGCGCTGCCTCGGCATGACGCAGAACCAGGTCGCCGCCATGTACCTGAGCGAATTCCTGATGGTCGGCCTGCTCGGCAGCGCGCTTGGCGTGCTGCTGGGTTTCGCGGCGCATTTCGCGCTGCTGGCCTGGCTCGGCAACTTCATTCCCGGCACGCTGCCCGACGCCGGCTGGCTGCCGGCGTTGCAGGGCATCGCTACCGGCATGTTGCTGCTGATCGGTTTCGCCTTGCCGCCCATCCTGCAATTGCGCAACGTGCCGCACAATCGCGTGATCCGGCGCGAGCAGGACGCGCCGCGCGCCCTGACCCTGGCCGGCTACATCCTGGGCATGGCCGTCTTCATCGGCCTGCTGTTGTGGCAGGCGCGCGATATCAAGCTGGGTTTGCTGACCGCCGCCGGCTTCATCGGCGCGCTGGGCGCGTTTGCGCTGATCGGCTGGCTGTCGCTCAAGGGTTTGCGCCGGCTGCGCGGCCTCTCCGATAATCAAGCCTGGCTATTCGCGCTGACCGGCTTGCAGCGCCGGCCTGGCGCCACCATCATGCAGATCGTCGCGCTTGGCCTGGGGCTGATGGCGCTATTGTTGTTGACCGTGATCCGGGGCGACCTGATCGGCGCGTGGCGGCAATCGACGCCGGCCGATGCGCCGAATCGCTTCGTGGTGAACATCCAGGACGACCAGAAACCCGCGGTGGACAAGCTCCTGCGCAGCAGCGGCATCGCCGACCCCGAGCTGTATCCGATGATTCGCGGCCGCCTGGTGGCGGTCAACGGCGTTGCCATTACCGGCGATACCTACCAGGAAGACAACGCCCGGCGCCTGGTCAATCGCGAATTCAACCTCTCCACCATGACCGCGCCGCCGCCGCAGAACAACATCGTCGCCGGCCGCTGGTTCGACGACAGCAAGCCCGAGGCCTCGGTCGAGGAAGGACTGGCCAAGACCCTGAAATTGAAACTGGGCGATCGATTGCAATTCGACGTGGCCGGCCAGATGGTCGGCGCGCCGATCACCAGCATACGCAAACTGGAATGGGGCTCGTTGCGAGTCAACTTCTTCGTGGTGATCAATCCTCATGCGATGGCGGATCTGCCGCGCACCTGGATTACCGCCTTCCATCTGCCCGATCATGCGCCAGGCTCCGCGCGCCTGCTCGGCAACCGCCTCACGCGCGACTTCCCCAACCTGACCGTGGTCGACATCGGCGCCATCCTGCGCCAGATACAAGACGTGGTCGACCAGGTCGTCGCGGCGGTGCAGTTCCTGTTCCTGTTCACGCTGGCCTCCGGCGTGCTGGTGCTGTATGCGGCATTGGTAGGCTCGCAGGACGAGCGCATCCGCGAAGCCGGCCTGCTGCGCGCCCTGGGCGCCACGCGGCGGCAACTGGCACAGGCGCAATGGATAGAATTCGGCCTGGTCGGCGCGCTGGCCGGCCTGCTGGCGGCGACCGGCGCGGCCGCCACCGGCTGGGCGCTGGCGCGTTACGTTTTCGATTTCGAATGGCATTTCAGCCCGCTGGTCTGGCTATCCGGCATGGTGATCGGCGCGGCTTGCGCATTGATCGGCGCCTGGGTCGGACTGCGCAACGTCCTCAATCGTCCACCGTTGCAATCGTTGCGCGAAGCGTAGCTTTGATAAGACCAACGGTGTTCAGCGAAGAACCATCGGAGTCAGCGCCGGGAGCGGCGGCAAGTGCGGCGCAATTGGGGGTGTTGTGCGCAGTGAAGTAAAGACACCGTTGTGTTTGTCAAGCGGCGGCCTGCCTCAGGTGGTCCGGATCGAATGGTTTTCCAGAACGCAGCACACCGTAGACGATAGCAAGCAGCTTATGCATGCAGGCCACCACGATCACCTTGCCCGGCTTGTTCTGC